>NZ_JAUSXY010000001.1:1566651-1879981 GCF_030944625.1 Arthrobacter sp. SLBN-112 | reverse complement strand
GAGATGAACAATTGGATGGCATCCAACAAGAACCCCGGCGCCACCTGGGATGACTTCGCCAGGCTCCGCTCCGAGTGGAAGGGAAACCTGGTCATCAAGGGGATTATGGACGCCGAGGACGCAGCCCGGGCAGTGGAGGAAGGGGCGGACGGCATCTTCGTCTCCAACCACGGCGGACGGCAATTCGACTCCCAGCCCGCCACCATTGATGTGCTGCCGTCCATCGCCGAGGCAGTTGGCGGACGTGCCGAAATTTATCTCGACGGCGGCATCCGGCGGGGCCACGACATCGTCAAGGCCGTCGCGCTGGGCGCCAAGGCCGCACTCGCGGGACGTCCGTTTGCCTACGCCCTCGCAACCGGCGGCGAGCCTGCGGTGGACCGGGTGTTCGGAATCCTCCAGGAAGAACTCAAGGGTGCCATGGGATTCGTTGGCAAAGCCTCCGTGGCGGAGCTGGACACCAGCATCTTCGCGACGACGGCCCAGCCTGTGCCGGCCGAAAGCCTGCTTGTGTAGGACCTCACTGCCCATTCCGGATGCTGCCTGTCTCGATCACGAGACGGGCAGCATCCATTTTGCGACGCCCGACTGAAGCTCTGCAATCCCCTGCGCGAAGTTCGGGGTTTGGCCCACTTCCGTGTCAGTTACCCTGTGCCCGCTGTGTGGAAGGAGCGCTGATGAGGTTCTGTGGCGGCGCGTCGAAGTTTCCGTGATCGTAGAGGCCCACAACACCCTGCATGTACTGCGCCCATTGCGGGCCTGCGATGTACGCTCCGTCCACGGCGGGGTAGTACTTGCCGTTGATGGTGATGTTGCGCCCGAGCCTGGTGGGTCCGCCGTTGAAGGGGTCACCGAAGAAGGACGCCGTGGCCAGGCCTTTGGTGTAGCCGACGACCCAGGTTTGGTTGTTGTATTCGTTGGTACCGGTCTTGGCAGCGTCCGGGACCCCCAGCTTTTGGGGAATCAGGAGGCCGGAGCCTTTGGTGAGGACGTCCTGGAGGACGTTGGTGACTGTCTTGGCGACGTCCGGTTTCAGGGCTCCTGCCTGGCAGGAGGAGGTTTGTCCGCCGATCTTGTTCCCCTGGGCGTCGTCGACTTCCGTGATGGAAATGGGCGCGCAGTAGGTTCCGTTCGCGGCGAACGTGGCGAACGCGTTCGCCATGGTCAAGGGGGCCACGTTTTGGCTGCCCAGGATGTTTCCCAGGGTGGAGAGGTCGATCTTCTCGTCCTTGCCGCTGCCCAGGTGCAGGCCGATGGCATCGGCTGCGCGCTGGACGTCACACACGTCGTTGAGCCCGGCGAGGGAGGCGAAAGTGGCCGTGTTGATCGATTGGTAAATGCCTTCACGGACAGTCATGGGCCGGTACCAGTTGGGCTCATCGTTTTGAAGATCCGAAGATTGCGGCACCGTACTGTCGAACCAGCCCTGAACGGGATGGCAGGTTGTCTTCCAGGGGTAGTTGATGCCATAGCGCCGCTTGGAAGCGTCGACGACCTGGTTGGTCGATTTGCCCTCGCCAACCCAGGCGGCGAGGGTGACAGGCTTCATGGTTGAACCGGGCTGCATGCCGCCCACGCCGCCGAGGCTGTTGCCCGCAGCATCACTGCCGTCCACGTTGAAGTTGTAGTCAGAAACGAATCCGGTGCCTTCGCCGGGCAGCTTCCGTGAATTCTGCGCCATGGCCAGGACTTTTCCGGTGCCGGGCTCGATGGTCACCAGCGAGGCGCCCCATCTGTCCGGGTTTGCGCCCGTGGTGGAGTCGACCTGGTTTTGGGCCGGACCTTGCAGTCGCGGGTCCAGGGTGGTCTTGATGGTCAGGCCGCCGGCCATGATCTTCTGGTCGCGGTCGTCCTGGGTGGCTCCATAGGCCGGGTCATTCTGGATCTGGTGGAGGACGTAGTCGCAGAAGTACTGTGCCTGGGACGCGTAGGCGCAGCCTTGTTTGGGTGGATTAACCTTCAACTGGATCGGAGTGTTGATGGCGTCATCGTGTTGTTGCTGGTTGATGTAGCCATGTTCCAGCATCGCGTCCAGGACCAGGTCGCGCCGGGCTTTGGCCGCTTCGGGGTGGACCGTGGGGTCATAGAGTGAGGGGCCGTTGACCAGTCCGGCAAGCAGCGCACCTTCGGGCAGTGTCAGGTCCTTGGCATCAACGGAGAAGAAATACTGGCTTGCGGCCTGGATCCCGTACGCGTTGGCATTGAACCCGACGACGTTCAGATATCCGGCGAGGATCTGGTCCTTGGAATACTGTTCCTCCAGGCCGATGGCCAGCTTCATCTCCTGAAGCTTCTGGTTTACCCCTTTTTGTCCGTTGAGCACTACTTGGGTGTCTTTGCCCTGGGCGATCAGGTTCTCGTTGAGCATGTTGGTCACGTACTGCTGCGTCAGCGTGGAAGCGCCCTGGTGCCCACCGCCGGCGTCGATCATCACGGCGCGAAGGATCGCCTTGCGGGTCAATGCCGCCGTGCTGGTAAAAGCGGTAGTCCTCGATCGCCACAATCGCATCCTTGATGTTGGAGGACATCTGATCCAGGGATATGCGGGTCCGGTTCTCATTGAAGAGGGTGGCAATCTGTGACCCGTCGGCTGCGAGGACGCGTGTCATTTGGGGCGGCGGCGCGGCAAACACGTCATTGGGGAGGTTGGTGGTCAGCGCCTTCGAGCCGCCTGCCACCACCGTCTCCGTCAGTGCGGCCGCCGGCACCATCAAACCGGCCAGGAGGGCGCCGCACAGTGCACTGACACCAAGGAACCCCAAGAACCAGCCCACCGTGATTCCCGTCGCGCGGAACAGGTTCCTGCCCGGGAGCGCTTGTGGGGAAGATCGGAAAGGTGCTCCCTTGGACATGTACGTCTCCGGTTCTCTGCGTCGTATTCCTGCAGCAGTTGCCTGCCGGGACAGCCACTCGTCCACCGCCGAATGGAGGCAACCGTACTTTTTACCCTACTCGTTCAACTTCCCGCGTTACGGCCTGGCACGCCCGTCCACGGCAACTCCCGGGTTATTCAGATCCTATTCCCAGCAAAAATCCGTTGCGTCAACGCAATTATCGCGGGAGACTGACGATACGTGACCCTGCGCTTGAGGAGAGGCAATGCAAGCATTGACAGTTACTCCGGGGGAAAAGGACTCATTGAGGCTTCGCGGCATTCCCGAACCACCGGCCGCCCAGGGGCCGGTGCTGGTTGAAGGCCTGGCGGTGGGCCTCTGCGGGACTGACACCGAGATCATCGCGGCAGAATACGGCGAGGCTCCCCCGGGGCAGGACTACTTGGTTCTTGGCCATGAAAACCTGGGCCGGGTCCGGGAAGCCCCGCAGGGTTCCGGACTGGCGGAAGGGGACCTGGTGGTGGGCATTGTCCGCAGGCCGGACCCCGAACCCTGCAAGGCGTGCGCCGGCGGCGAGTGGGACATGTGCCTGAACGGAAAGTACACCGAGCATGGCATCAAAGGCCAGGACGGGTTTGCCCGGGAGCTGTGGCGCGCAGCCCCCGAGGCCATGGTGAAACTGGACCCAGGACTGGAGGACGTCGGCGTGCTGCTGGAGCCCACCACCATTGTGGCCAAGGCATGGGAGCAGATGGGCCGGATCGGCCGGCGCGCCTTCTTTGACCCCCACCTGGCTGTGGTGACCGGAGCCGGACCCGTTGGCCTGCTCGCGGCCCTCCTGGGTGTCCAGCAGGGGCTGGAAGTACACGTTTTCGACTTGGTCAAGGACGGCCCCAAACCGGACTTGGTCCGCGACCTGGGCGCCACCTACCATAGCGAGTCCCTGCCGGATTCCGGCCTCAAGCCTGATCTCCTGGTCGAATGCACAGGAGTTACCCCCGTGGTGCTGGACGCGCTCCGCTGCCGCGCCCAGGACGCGATCACCTGTTTGACGGGCGTTTCCGGTACCGGAAAGCAAACGGGGGTGGACGTCGGGGCCCTGAACCGCGAGGAAGTGCTGATGAACGGCGTGGTGTTTGGCAGTGTCAACGCCAACCGGCGGCACTACCACGCCGGCGCCAAGGCACTGGCGGCCGCTGACACCGATTGGTTGCGGCGGCTCATCAGCCGCCGGGTGCCCCTTGGGAACTTCGCCGAAGCCTTTGACCGCCGCCCCGATGACGTGAAGGTGGTCCTCGACCTGCAGGCTGCGGGCGACGGCGGAACGCGGCAGCCATGAGCACGGCAGCCGCGCGATCCGGCCTGAAGAAACCGGACCTGCAGACGCCTCCGGAACCCAGCGGCGGCCACCGGCTCCCGTCAGGGCGCCAGTACGAAATCCGGCACGGACGGCAGAGCGTCCACCTCACTGAGGCAGGCGGAGCGTTGCGCGAGTACCGGATGGACGGCCTCCCCCTGGTGGACGGATACGGGCCGGAGGAGATGTGCACCGGGGCACGCGGACAGTCCCTGATCCCGTGGCCCAACCGGGTCAAAGGCGGCAGGTACGCATCGGAGGGCAACACGTTCCAGCTTGACCTGAGCGAGCCGGACAAGGGCGGGGCGATCCATGGGCTGACCCGCTGGCGGAACTGGGAGGTCGAGGAACAGGCGGAGGACAGTATCTCCTTCACCTATACCCTTCATGCCTGCCAGGGCTGGCCATGGGTGCTTGACTGCCGGCTGGACTACACGCTCGACGACGACGGGCTGGCCGTGCGGACCACGGTCACCAACCGCAGCCCCGGGCCGTGCCCGTTTGGGACAGGTGCCCACCCGTACCTCAGCCTGGGACACCCGGGCCAGGTCATCGACGCAGGCCTGGTCCAGGTCCCGGGGCGGACGTACCTGCCGGTGGACGGTCTCGGCATTCCCACCGGCCACGAGCGGGTGGACGGCACGGAGTACGACCTGCGAGAACTTCAGCAGCTCGGCAGCCGGCGCATCGACGTTGCCTACACGGATCTGATCCGTGACGCGGACGGACGCGCCCGGGTAAGACTTCTGCGGCCGGACCGGTCCGGAGGAGTTGAACTGTGGGTGGATCAGTCCTATCCGTACCTGGAAATCTTCACCGGGGATACCCTCCCCCAGACCGACCGCCGGCGCACAGGCCTTGGCGTCGAACCAATGACCTGCGCCCCGGACGCCTTCAACTCCGGCGAAGGCCTCATGACCCTCCACCCCGGGCAGTCGCATACCGGGCAGTGGGGCATCACTCCGGGGAGCCCAAGGTGAAACGGCCGTCGGATGTGCCCTGGCCCCCGGCGGCGGCCGCGAAGGCCTCCATCGCTGCGGCCAGTGCCGGGCGGCGCCCGGCCGGCATCCTCGAAATGACCCCGGCGATGGCCTGCCGCCGGTGCTCAAGCACGGTGTTGACCAGGTCATCGCCTTTACCGGTGAGTTCCAGCACGACGTACCGGCGGTCGGCAGGATCCTCCCGGCGCTCAATCAGGCCTGCCGCCACCAGGCGGTCGCAGATGCGGGTGGCGTTGGAGGCGTGGACACCGAGTTCGGCGGCCACCCCGCCCAGGTTCTGCGGCCCCCGGGAGTGGATGCGGACCAGCACCCGCAACTGCGGGGTGTTGACGATGTCTTCCACCTCGGCCACCGAGCCGGCCACCACCCGCAGCAGCACATCCGCGGCCGCCAGCACGGCGTCGACTTCCCGGCTTGCCGTCCCCCCAGGCATCTCCATTGCAGCAGGTTTGTCCATACCCACCAGTTTCCCCGGTTAGTTACCAGACTGCAAAGGTTGCGCGGCGCCAGGACAATAAGGAGAACCATGAAGACCCACCAGCAGACAGACCCGGTGACAAGCACCGTCCACGGCATCGACCGGCTCATCCGGAACGTGCAGACCGGCCGGTTTGAACGCTCCCTGTCCGGCCTGACCGCGGCCGGCGCCCTGGTCACGGCGGCGGAAATCTACTTTGAGCATGACAAGGCCAGTTTCGGCAACAAGTGGATGTGGGTCCCGGTGGCGTTGGGACCGGTGGGAGCAGCCGCCGGGGTGGCAGGTGTCTTCAGCCGGCGGATGGCCAAGACAGCGCTGCCGCTGGCCAGTGCCGCCATCATCGCCAACGGGCTGCAGGGAACCTGGCTGCACCTGCGGGGCATCCGGCAGAAGCCCGGCGGCCTGTCCAACCTGCGCTACAACCTGGAGATGGGGCCGCCCCTGTTGGCACCGCTGCTGGTCACCCTGGTGGGCGGAATGGGCGTGCTGGCCTCGGTGCTCAGGCGGGAACCATGAGCAGGCTGCCCCTGGAACTGTCCGACGGCGGCGGCCGGTACCCCGGCTTCAGCGCCCTCGCCCAAGCCGGCCATTGGGACCGCACCACTGCCGCCGTCGTCGAATCCCGCCTGGGCATGCCGGCTGACATCCGTTTCTTCACGCCCGCGGAAGAGGCCGCCGCGCGGGCCCTCTTCGACCAACTGCTGGCCCAACACGGCGAACCCCGCGTGCCGGTGGTGAACTTCGTGGACGCCCGGCTGGCCGAGGAGCAAACCGATGGCTGGCACTATGACAACATGCCGCGCGACGGCGAAGCGTGGCGCGTGACGCTGGCCGCCCTGGACCGCGAAGCCGGCAGCAGGGGAGGCCGCACCTTCGCCCTGCTGGATCCGGAGCAGCAGGGCGCGCTCCTGCAGGACGTCTGCGATCTGCACCAGGAGCTGTGGCACGGCCTGCCGGCAGACCGGGTGTGGAGCCTGTGGACCCGGTACGCCTGCACCGCCTTCTACTCCCATCCCCTGGCTTGGGACGAGATCGGCTTCGCCGGCCCGGCTTATCCGCGGGGTTACAAGAACCTGGGCGTGGACCGGCTGGAGCCGTTCGAAGTACGGGACGTCCGCCCGGATGCAGACCCGACACGCGGCCCAACCCACGGGGCCGGCCGATGAACCGGGTGCGGGAGCGCAACGAATCGGCGTGGCTGCTTCCCGCCGGGCCGGGCAGCAACCCGCGCCTGCGGGAGGACATGCGGCAGTACGGCGAAACCGATGAAGTGGACATCGTCATCGTGGGCTGCGGAGCAGGCGGCGGCACTCTGTTGCAGCGCCTGGCACGCGTGGGCTGGCGTGCCGTCGCGCTGGAGGCCGGCCCGTTCTGGGAACCGGAGCGCGACTGGGTCAGCGACGAAGCCGGGTCCCACCACCTGTACTGGACCGAACCGAGGGTGATCACCGGGTCAGATCCCGTGCCGCTGGGTTCGAACAACTCGGGCCGCGGGGTGGGCGGATCCATGGTCCACTTCGCCGGCTACACGCCGCGTTTCCACCCCAGCGACTTCCGGACCTTCAGTGCCGACGGGGTGGGTGCCGACTGGCCCTTGGACTACGCGGAGCTGCGGCCGTACTACGAGGACATCGAAGGGGAACTGCCCGTCGCCGGGGAAAACTGGCCCTGGGGCGATCCACATGGCTACCCGCACCGGCCGCACCCGGTATCAGGCAACGGCGAGCTGTTCCTGCGCGGCGCCAACGCCTGCGGCATCACGGCGAAGGTGGGTCCGGTGGCCATTGCCAACGGCAGGTTCGGGAACCGGCCGCACTGCATCTACCGCGGCTTTTGCCTCCAGGGCTGCAAGGTCAACGCCAAGGCATCCCCGTTGATCACCCATGTGCCGGATGCCCTCGCGCACGGCGCGGAGATCCGGGCCCACTCCATGGCCACCCGCATCGGTTTTGACGAACGCACGGGGCGCGCCACCGGCGTCGAATACGTCCACGGGGGCGTGGTGAAGTTCCAGCGGGCCCGGATGGTGGCCGTGGCCGGATACTCGATCGAAACGCCGCGGCTGCTGCTGAACTCCACGTCATCCCGGTTCCCGGACGGGATGTGCAATGACTTCGACCAGGTGGGCCGGTACCTGATGGTCCAGGGCGCGCCGCAAACGGCGGGACGGTTCCAGTCCGAGGTGCGGATGTGGAAGGCCCCTCCCCCGGAGGTCAGCACGGAGGAGTTCTACGAGACCGACCTGGCCAAGCCCTACAAGCGGGGCTTCTCCATCCAGAGCGTGTCTCCGCTGCCGATTACCTGGGCCGAACACGTTGCCGCCCAGGGGCACTGGGGCCCTGCCCTCCGCCGCTACATGAGCGACTACCCGCACTGGGCCTGCCTGGGCGCCCTGTGCGAATTCCTCCCGCTCGAGGAGAACCGGGTGACCCTGGCGGATGAGACGGACCGCCACGGTATCCCGGTGGCCCGGTTCAGCTACAGCCAGTGCAGCAACGACCGGCAGCTGATGTCCGCCGCGCAGCAGGTCATGGAGGAAATCCTGACGGCGGCAGGGGCGGAGGAGGTCATCACCATCAACCGCTACGCGCACCTGGTGGGCGGAGCACGGATGGCCGCCACCGAGGATGCGGGCGTGGTGGACCGGAACCTCCGCAGTTTCGCTGTACCCAACCTCCTGGTCACCGACGGCAGCGTCCTGCCCACCCAGGGCAGCGCCAACCCGGCCCTGACCATCATGGCGCTGGCGGCCCGCGCCGCCCGCGTCCTGGTCCAAGGCGCCCGCCGCGGCGCCCCGAGCGCAAAGGAAGACTGATCATGGCAACCACAGTGGCCGACTACCTGCTCTCCCGCCTGGGTGAGTGGGGCGTGGACAAAGTCTTCGGGTTCCCCGGAGACGGCATCAACGGCATCCTCGCCGCCTTTGGCAAGGCGGACAACCAGCCGAAATTCATCCAGGCCCGGCACGAGGAGATGGCGGCGTTCGAGGCCGTGGGCTACGCCAAGTTCGGCGGCCGGGTGGCGGTCTGCATGGCCACCTCCGGTCCGGGGGCGATCCACCTGCTCAACGGGCTCTACGACGCCAAGCTGGACCACGTCCCTGTGGTGGCCATCGTAGGCCAGACCGCCCGCAGTGCCATGGGCGGCTCCTACCAGCAGGAGGTTGACCTGCTGACCCTCTTCAAGGATGTGGCTTCCGACTACGTCCAGATGGTCACCGTTCCACAGCAGCTGCCCAACGTCATCGACCGCGCCATCCGGATCGCCGTCGCCCAGCAGGCGCCCACCGCCGTGATCATTCCGGCCGACGTGCAGGAACTCGAATACGCCGGCCCCACCCATGAGTTCAAGATGGTCCCCTCCAGCGTCGGCGTCCAGTGGCCGGACATCCAGCCGGACAGTGCGGCGATCCGCGGCGCGGCCCAGCTCCTGAACGAAGGCTCCAAGGTGGCCATCCTGATCGGACAGGGTGCCCGCGGGGCAGCGGCAGAGGTCAACGAGGTGGCCGAACTGCTCGGCGCGGGCGTGGCCAAGGCCCTGCTCGGCAAGGACTCCCTCCCCGATGACCTGCCCTACGTCACCGGGTCCATCGGGCTGCTGGGCACCCGGCCCAGCTACGAGATGATGCGGGACTGCGACACCCTGCTCACGGTGGGGTCCAGCTTCCCCTACACGCAGTTCCTGCCCGAACCGGGGCAGGCCCGCGGCGTGCAGATCGACGTTGACCCCAAAATGATCGGCCTGCGCTACGGCAACGAATTCAACATCGTAGCCGACGCCGGCACCGCCCTGCGGGCCCTGATCCCGCACCTGGACCGCAAGCAGGACCGGTCCTGGCGGGAGAATTTGGAGTCAAACATCAGCCGCTGGTGGGAAACCATGCATGACGAGGCCATGGTCAGTGCCAACCCTGTCAACCCCATGCGGCTGTTCGCGGAGCTCTCCACCCGGCTGCCCGCGGACGCTATGCTGAGCGCCGATTCGGGCTCGTCAGCGAACTGGTACGCCCGGCAGCTGAAGTTCCGGGACGGCGTCCGGGGTTCGCTGTCCGGCAACCTGGCCACCATGGGTCCTGGCGTCCCGTACGCGATCGGCGCCAAGTTCGCCCACCCCGGCCGGCCCGCCATCGCGTTCGCCGGTGACGGTGCGATGCAGATGAACGGGCTGGCGGAGCTCATCACGGTCAAGCACTACTGGCGCGAGTGGGAGGACCCGCGGCTGGTGGTGGCCGTCCTGCACAACAACGACCTGAACCAGGTCACGTGGGAAATGCGCGCCATGGGCGGGGTGCCTGCCTTCCGCGAGTCCCAGGCCCTGCCCGACGTCGACTACGCGGGTTTCGCGGAAAGCCTGGGGCTGCAGGGCATCCACGTGGAGGATCCCGACGACGTCGGGCCGGCCTGGGAGAAAGCCCTCGCCGCTGACCGGCCCACACTTTTGGACGTCCGCACCGATCCCGATATTCCGCCGATCCCGCCGCACGCCACGTTTGAGCAGGCCCGGAAGACGGCAGAGGCCATGGTCAAGGGCGACGACAGCGCCTGGGGCGTGGTGAAGGAAGGGGTCAAGACCAAGATCCAGGAATTCCTGCCACACAAGGAGGGCTGACCCGTGTCCCCCGGCCCTGCCCCCGTCACCGCGATCAGGGCAAGTGCCTACACAATCCCCACCGACGCACCGGAAGCGGACGGCACCTACGGCTGGGACTCCACCACCCTGGTCCTGGTGGAAGCGGACGGCGGCGGGAAAACGGGCCTGGGCTGGACCTACGCCCCGGCAGCAGCTGCAGCCCTGGTGGAGGACCTGCTGGGCCCGGCCGTCCACGGCACCGATGTCCTGGACGTGCCGGCCGCTGCCGCGGCGATGGCCCGGGCGGTGCGCAACCCGGGCCGGACCGGGCTGGCCTCCTACGCCGTGTCCGCCGTCGACTGCGCCCTCTGGGACCTGAAGGCCCGGCTGCTGGGGGTGCCGCTGCACAAACTCCTCGGCGCGGTGCGGGACAGCGTGGCGGTCTACGGCAGCGGCGGGTTCACCACCTACAACGAGGACCACTTAAGGGACCAACTCCAAGGCTGGGCCCTGGAACAGCACATCCCCCGCGTGAAGATAAAGATCGGCCAGGACGGCGGAACCAACGTGGCGCGGGACCTGGAGCGGATCCGCCAGGCGCGCACCGCCGTCGGGCCCGGTACCGAACTGTTCGTGGACGCCAACGGAGGCTACACCGCCAAGCAGGCGGTCCGGGTGATGCGGGAGGTGGAAGCGGAGCACGTCACCTGGTTCGAAGAGCCCGTCTCCAGTGACGACCTCGCCGGGCTGCGGGCCGTCCGTGCCGCAGTCGACGCCGACGTGGCGGCCGGCGAGTACGGCACCGGCTTGCCCTACTTCCAGCGGATGTGCGGTGCGGACGCGGTGGACTGCCTCCAAGCGGATGTCAGCAGGTGCGGCGGGATCAGCGAATGGCTGCGCGTTGCCGCCGTCGCCGCGGCCCACGGCCTGGAGCTCTCGGGCCACTGCGCACCCCACCTGAGCGCCGCCGTCGCCGCCGCGACCCCCAACTTCCGGCACCTGGAATGGTTCCACGACCACGTCCGGATCGAAAACCTGTTCTTTGACGGGACGCTTGACCCCGACGGCGGGTGGGTGCGGCCGTCGGACGCGCCCGGCAACGGACTGGCTTTCCGCGCCGCGGACGCCGCCCCTTACCGGGTCCGGTGACAGATGACCACGATGAAAGGAAGCCATGAGCAGCAGCCCAGGCGGCGAAGACCCGTCCAACGCAAAGCCGCTTGACCCGGACCCCGCAGGCCGGGATCCAAGCGCCGAGGACCCTGGCGGGAGGCAGAAGGCGCTGCTGCAGTCGGTGATCTTCGAGGTCGCCCGGGGGGCCGAAGGCCGGAGCCTGGCGGACATCCGGGACATGCTGCAGTCAGGTTTCGCGCGCGCCGGTGTGGCGGCACCGACCAATGCATGGCTGGACTCGGTGGCATCTGCGGCGTTCTATGGCGAGCCGTACATCATCGACCTTCCCGCCGCATTGGCAGCAGATGCGGCGGTGGCTGCACCAACTGCCGGGGTACGGGATCGCTTGGCCGCGCGGCGGGAACTGCGGAAAGAGAAGCTGCCGGCCGGGATCTTTCCGCCTGCTTCCGCGTGGGAGCTGGCTGACAGCGAGGTCACCACCCGCGCGCCGGGGCCGGCCCGAGAGCCCGATAACCGCACGCCGGCCAGGCCGGGCCGCAGGCGGCTGCTGCTGCCTGCGGCTGCTTTGGGCGCCGCCGTCCTCCTGGCGTGGCGGATGACCCGTAAACCGGGAGGTACAGATGGCAGGAATTGAAGACTATGCAATCATCGGCGACCTGCACACCGCGGCCCTGGTGGCGCGCAACGGGTCCATTGACTGGATGTGCCTGCCCAATTTCGATTCACCGGCCTGCTTTGCGGCCCTGCTCGACTCCCCGGAAGCGGGGCGTTGGCGGCTGGCCCCGGCAGGGGCAGGCAACTGCACCCGGCGACAGTACCGGCCCGGCACGCTGATCCTCGAGACGGAATGGGACACCCCGGACGGAAGCGTCAGGGTCACGGACTTCATGCCGGCACGTGGTGATTCCGTGGACGTGGTGCGGATCGTGGAGGGCCTGAAGGGACGCGTCCCCATGGAAGGGGAACTGCTGTTGCGCTTCGACTACGGCCACGTTGTCCCCTGGGTCCGCCGCATGGACCACGGCATCAGTGCCATTGCCGGCCCTGACGCCGCATACCTGAGGACGTCGGCCCCGCTGAAGGGCCACCACATGCGGACCACCAGCGAGTTCACGGTCAATGCCGGAGACCGGATCCCGTTCGTCCTGCATTGGGCGCACAGCTACAAGCCCGTCCCGGACCGGACCGACCCCGAACGCGCGCTCGCCTCCACGCAGGCGTTCTGGGAGCAATGGACCGGCCGCAACACCGTCACCGGCGACTACCGGGACGCCGTGGAACGCTCCCTGATCACGCTCAAGGCTCTCACCTATGCCCCCACCGGCGGCATCGTGGCCGCTGCCACCACTTCCCTGCCCGAAGACCCCGGCGGGACCCGCAACTGGGACTACCGCTTCTGCTGGCTGCGGGACGCCACCCTGACGCTGCAGTCGCTGCTGGCCTGCGGCTACAACGAAGAAGCCGCCGCCTGGCGGGAGTGGCTGCTGCGCGCTGTCGCCGGGGATCCCGCGGACCTCCAAATCATGTACGGGCTGGACGGCACCCGCCGCCTGCCCGAGGCCGAACTTCCGTGGCTGGCCGGGTACGAGGGCTCCAAGCCGGTCCGCACGGGCAACGCCGCGGCGGCGCAGCTGCAGCTGGACGTTTATGGAGAGGTGCTGGACGGGCTGGCCATCACCCGTGCCGCGGACCCTGGGACCAAGGACGATTCCTGGGATATTCAGGTGGCCCTGATGGAATTCCTCGAAGGCGCGTGGGACCAGCCGGACAACGGGCTCTGGGAAATGCGCGGCCCCCGCCGAAAATTCACCCATTCCCGGGTGATGGCCTGGGTCGCGGCGGACCGGATGGTCAAAGCGGTCAGGGAATCCGGGCTTCCCGGACCCGGCGATCGCTGGGCTGCGCTGCGGAAGACGATCCACGATGACGTGATGACCAACGGCTTCGACGAACAACGCAACACATTCGTCCAGTCCTACGGGAGCACTGAACTTGACGCGAGCCTGCTCCTGATTCCCCGCGTCGGGTTCCTGCCCCGCGACCACCCCCGCGTGGCAGGAACGGTGGAGGCAATTCGACAAGGCCTCACGCAGGACGGCTTCGTCCTGCGTTACCGCCCGCACGCGAGCGACGACGGCCTGCCGGGAGGTGAGGGCGTCTTCCTTGCCTGCTCCTTCTGGCTTGCCGACGCCCTGGGGGGCATCGGGCGCCGGGACGAGGCCGTGGAGTTGTTTGAACGCCTGCTCTCGCTGCGCAACGATGTGGGGCTCCTCAGTGAGGAATGGGACCCCCGCAACAAGCGCCAGCTCGGCAATACGCCCCAGGCCTTCAGCCATTTCCCGCTCATCCACTGCGCCCTGCAGTTGCAGCAGGGCAACAAATGGTTGCTCAATTCGAAGAGGAACCAATCGGAGGCGGGGCCGGCTCCCGATGATCCATGAGACCAGGAGCCAGCCCCTTTTGCGGTGCCCCCCACAAAGTCCAAGGGTCCTTCCCAGCAAGGCAATAACACCGCCACTGCATATGATTCGCTATCCTGCCCAGCGAAACAAGAATAGGTTCGGGCGCGCGTCACATTGACCGCAGCCCACGACAACTGGGCCGGTTCCGCAGGACATCCCGCCGATAGGGGTAGCATCCGGGCCAGATTAGGTAGTTGATGTGCTTGTGGCCCGGTCCTGCCGTGGCTAGCGTGAGCCTACTGGACCGGTATCTGGGGGCTGGACAGGGACCACCTTGGGGGAAGGAAGCCCGATGTTCACAGCCGCCCACCGGATTATCCGCTTTGCTCCGTCGCTGGCCGTCCTGCTGTTGGCCACGGCCTGCCTGCCGCCCCAGGCATCCCCGGGCAACTCGTCCCCACCCTCTGCTCCCCCGCCGTCCTCCTCCCCCTCGGCTTCCCCTGCCGCGCCAACGCCCGTTGCCACGCCCTCATCGTCTCCCTCGCATGCCCCGGGTGCCGCACCCCCCAGGGACTGGGCGGAAACTGTTGAGCTGGTCCATTCAGGGGTGGCGCGCCTTGCCGTAACGCTATGCGACGGCGGCGGGGTGGGCACGGGCTTCCTGGTGGGACCCGATCTCATCATGACGGCGGCCCACGTGGCCAAGAATGAGGCAGCCATCAATGTATCCATGGGCGGCCAATACACATCGGCGACAGTCCTGGGCATCAACGACAACCTTGACCTGGCCCTGCTGCGGACACCGACCGCACTCACGGGGTTCAGGTTCAGCTTCGCCCGGGACCTTCCCGCACAGGGTGTTGAAGTGGCAGCACTCGGTTTCCCCTTGGACCGGGGCCTCGCCTTTACCTCAGGACGGGTCAGCGCCCTCAACCAGGAGGTCAACCTTCCCGCCGGGACAGTCGGCGGCCTGATCCAGACGGACACGGCCATCAACCCGGGCAACAGCGGCGGCCCGCTGCTCCTCATGGACGGCAGCGTTGTGGGCGTGGTCAGTTCCAAACGGGCGTGGGTCCTGGGCACACATGACCAGAATGATTACGGCGCCGAAGGCGTGGGTTACGCCGCTCCGGCACCGTCGGCAGAAGCGGCACTTTCAGATTGGGGGCGCCGCACCACGCCGCTGCCGCAGGCAAGCTGCGACAACCAGGCGCAAACGTCCAGCAGCAATATCATCACCACCAACCATTCGGACCACGAGCAGGCAGCCAAAGTCATCCAAAGCCTGCTCACCCATGGCCAGGCGATCAACCGGGCCGCCTACGACACCGCGTTTGCGGTCCTGACCCCGGAGCTGCAGAACAGCGAGGGCGGACTGGCCAAGTGGAGCTCCGGGCTGGGAACATCCTTCTGGCGCGCCCTGACCGTCAACAGCATCAGCGGTTCCGGCAACCAGCTGACGGTAGATACCGTCCTCCGCACGGAACAGTCCGCCGCCGACGGCCCAGGGGGCCAAACGTGTTCAGACTGGGGACTCCGTTACAAGATGTCCTGGGATGGAACCATCTGGCGGATGGCGGAGGCATCCACTCCCGCAGGGCCACCCAAGGCCTGCTGACCGGCTGAGGGCCCGCCAGTCAGCCGGCGCTGGAGGTGGGCGCCGGAACAGGAGTGGAGCCAAACCCGGAATCAGCGGTGGGTGCCGGCGTCGCATAGTCAACGGACGACGTCGGCTGCCCGCCTTCCCCATACTGGCCCGCCGGTGCCGTGGCCGCCCCGGCTCCTGCCGGGGCAGGTGCGAAGGTTTCGCCAGGTGCCGTCGCGGGAACTGCAGTCGGGCCGCCCGGCACCGCTGAGGTGGTGGAACCCGGAGTCGGGCCACCGCTCGTTCCCGCGGTGGCCGGGGATGTTGCCACCGAGGTCCCTCCGGCTACGGAATTCCCCTTGACGATGGCAGTGATCTGCTCCTTGTATCCGGACAGCGTCGCCTGAATCTCAGAGAGCGGCACGTCCTGGATATGCCGCCCATACTCCGCGATCTGCGCCCACAAGGCCTCGAGTTGCTGCTTGCCGGCCGCATCCAGCGGACCGTCGAGAGTGAGGACCAACTGGCTCGCCAGCGCATAGGTCAGGCAGTCCAGGCAGTTGTAGTTGGCAGCCGCGGAGAGGTTCTGCGGCACAATGACATCGGCCTGGCCCACCACCAAAACGACCTGGAACCCGACGGCCACCGCCGCGCACCCGGTGCAGTTGGCGAACGCGTAGGCCTCGTTGGTGCTGGTCACGGGATCCCCGTCCTCGGCCCACACCAGCGCGAACGCCACACTGTAGGCCACGGAGCCGTCGGTGGTGTTGACGGCGAGCGCCTGGTTTCCGTCGGCGGCCGGCGCTGCGGGCCGGTCGAACGGGAAGACCCAGGACGGTGCGGACGCGGGAGTGGCCCCGCCGGAAGCAGCGCTGGAAGTTGAACTGGGCGAGGATGCGGCAACGGGTACCAGCACCATGCTCAGCTGCGGGTTGTCCCGCGTGGGCTTGGCGGCTCCGGCAGGCCACAACGCAACGGTCCGTCCAGCACCGCCCTGCCGCAACGCCCCGTCGTCGCGAACGGGAAGGATGGCCCGGGTGGCGTCGCCCAGCGTCCCACGTTCGTACGCCTGCACCGGACGATACGTCCCGCCGTCGGGCCACCACGCCCAGGCCAGCCCGGCAAGCAGGACCGCCACGGCCGCCATGGCGACGGTCCGCTGGACCAGCTTGCCGCGGGTCTTCTGCCACAGGCCAGTCACCAGCTGCCGCAGCAGCCGGGCCACGATGTACAGCACGCCCAGCACCGGCACCGCCACCACCAGGATGGCCAGCGCCCGCACCGCAGCGCCCAGGAAGTCCCCGGCGGACAGGCTCGCAGCGAGCTGTTCCTGCTGCTTGCCGGCGCTGGCCCATCCCGTAGCCAGCAGCCGCGGCAGGGACAGCACCATCATCACCATGCTGAAGAGCAGCACCGGCACGGTGACCAGGACCCAGGCAGTGACGACGGCGCGCGCCCAGGGCTTGAGCACCTTGCTTTCCGGGTTTCCCCACCGCCACGGCAGGATCCCCAGGAGGGTGGGTTTGATGCGCTGGAAGAGGTCGGGCACACCGGTAGCATCCGCCAGGATGTGGTAACCGTCGTACTTCACCAGCGGGATCAGCTGGCGGACCATCTGCAGGATCTGGGTGACCACCACCAGCAGCAGCGCGTCGAAGCCGGTGGCCCACCACAGGGCCATGATGGCCACCGCCACGATCGCGTTGAAGTACAGGCCGCCGAGGTCGGTGCGGATCCTGCCGCCGCGGCCCAGCCGGTAGGAGTCCGTGACGTCGGTGAAGAACGCCGGCCACAAGAGGTACAGCCCGGCGCCCATGGCTCCGGGGGTTGCACCGCCCTTGCGGGTGGCCGCCGCGTGGCCGAATTCGTGGAAGCCGGCCGACAGGATGGTGACGGCGAGGATCAGCAGCAGGAGGGCGGGCTGGGCAAACGCCTCGTGGGTGGCCGAGCCCAGGCCCTTGACCATGAGCACCCACCAGCAGGCCGCCAGGAACGCCGCCGTTACAGCCATCACGATCAGCGGGTTGAACAGGACGGCGAACGGGGCGGTGATCCTGCGGGTGCGCTCGGGATCCGTCACGATGTAGCGGAACCGCAGGCCCAGCAGCGGGTTCGACTTTTTGACCTCGGGCTGGGTGCCGTCCGCAAGCCGGAGGAGACCCATCGGCAACAGCTGCGAGTCCATCAGGGTGCGGACGTTCTCCGCGCTGACCAGCCGCCCGGACCCCTCACTGGCATGCCGGGCGATTCCTTCAAGGTCCCGCGTCCCGTCCGCCGCTTCCAGCACCAGGTACAGCAACCGGGTGAGCTGGAGGGTCTGGCCGTCGCTGCGGCGCACCAGGGCGGGCGGCTCCCGGTAGCCGGAGCCCTCCGCCGTGCCAAGCAGCTGCACGCCGTCGGCCCGGGCTGGAAGGTGGGCGCCCGGCGTCGTAATTCCGTGGCCCGGCGGCTCCTGGGCGAAAGTGGCGCGTGACGACGGCGGGCCCGCCTCGGGAGGCGGCCCGCCGTGGGTTTGGGTCATCTTGGCTTACTGCTGCAGGTTGGACTGCTGGCCGGCGGTGGCGTCCGCGGCGCCGTCGATGTGCTGCGAAATGGTGGCGCTCTGGTCCGAGATGGCGTAGGACTGGCTGTCGATGGAGCCGATGTTCGCGGCCACGGCTGCGTCGATGGGGGCGGCAACGTTGGCGTTCGCGGCCACGGCACCGTTGATCGGTGCGGCGATGGCGGCGTCGGCGTCCAGGTTCACGTCCACGTTCAACAGGTTGCCGTTCAGCGCGCCCGCTGCATCCGTGACGCCACCGGTGCTCGTGGGGGCCGGTGCTGTTCCGGTGGCTCCATCCGTGGTGCCGGTGGTACCCGTGCCTGTGTCGGTGGTGCCGGTGCTGCCATCGCCCTGGCCGATCACGCTGTCCTGGGCGGAGTTGGCGTTGGCGTCGGCCACGATGCCCTGGTCAATCGCAGCGTCCTGGTGCGAGAGTGCTTGCGCGTCAGAGCCGAAGGAGAGGATGTTGGCGGAGGCCGCCGCGTCGATGGGGGCCGCCACGTTCGCGTTGGCGGCGACGGCCAGGTCAATGGGAGCCGCTGCGTTGATGCCCAGGTCCAGGTCCGCATTCAGGTCCAGGACGGATGCCACTTCCTTGTCCGGCAGGGCTGTGGCCTGCTCCGACATCAGTTCTTCATCGGTGAGGGGACGCATTTCGTTGTCCATGCTTGAGAGACCTCCGGTGCGGCGCGGGTGCTCTGCCCCCAGCGGGCAGCCCGCGCCCCACAATAGTAAGCATGATTAGCAGTTTTGCGAAGACTGCGGCACAGATCTGGGTGCGCACTGGCGACGCGCAGATTACCCTTCGACCCGCAGGTGCATTAACGCGACAAATATTCAGTGCGCGTCAGGGAATTTGCGCGGCGGAAATGCGGGTGAGCGTCGCTGATGAATTTGCGTATCGGCAATGCGGGTGTGCGTCGCCGGCGGGTTTGAGCAGCGGAAATGCAGGTGAGCGGCGGAAATGTGGGTACGCATCAAAGATGGGGGTTTGCGTCAATCGGTTGAACGTAGCCACGAGGAAAGGAAACCGGGTTGGAATCACTGCCCCTTGCAGTCCTCCTGTTGATATTTGCCGCCGCGGCGGCAGTGATCTGGGTGGCGGGGGTCCAGTTATCCAAACAGACCGACATCCTCGATGACCGCCTGCACCTGGGGTCCGCCCTGGGCGGCCTCATTCTCCTGGCGATCGCCACAAACCTGCCCGAGCTAGCCATCACGGTCTCCGCTGCCCTCTCCAACAACATCGGCGTGGCGGTGGGCAACATCCTGGGCGGCATCGCCATCCAGACCGTCGTACTGGTGGTCCTGGACGCCCTGGGCACCAAAGGCAAGGACCCCCTCAGCTACCGGGCGGCATCCCTGACGCTCGTCATCGAAGCGGTCACCGTCGTCGCCGTCCTGGGCGTGGTGATCGCGGGCAGCCAGATGCCCGGCAACCTGGTTGCCTTCCGGCTCACGCCCGCGGCAGTGCTCATCGTGGTGATCTGGATCCTGGGCCTGTTCCTTGTCCAACGCTCGCAAAAGGGCCTCCCCTGGCACGAACAGGGTGATGCCCCGGGCGCCCAGGACAAGCCCCGAGGCCACTCAAAGAAGCAGAACAGCGAGAAGAACAAGCACCTGAGCACCGGCAAGTCGGTGCTGATCTTCAGTATTGCGGCGCTGGCCACGCTGGGGTCCGGTGTGGTGCTGGAGCGCAGTGGAGATGCGATCGCCGGCCACATCGGGCTGTCGGGCGTGCTGTTCGGTGCCACGTTCCTGGCGCTGGCCACCTCCTTGCCGGAGATCTCCACGGGGCTGACGTCGGTGAAGCAGGGCGACTACAAACTCGCGTTCAGCGATATCTTCGGCGGCAACGCCTTCCTGCCTGTGCTGTTCCTGGTGGCGGTGCTGATCACCGGACAGCCGGTGCTCCCCCAGGCCCACGCGACGGACATCTACCTCACCGCGCTGGCTATTTTGCTGACCCTCGTCTACCTGCTGGGGCTTCTCTTCCGGCCCAAAAAGAAGGTGCTGGCCATGGGGGTGGACTCCCTGGTGGTGCTGGTGCTGTACCTGCTCGGCATCGCCGGACTGTTCGCCGTCGCCACCACATCGTAAGACCCTGCAACCGTCCGGAGGTGCACGCTTTGGGTAATGTCGGACCATGATCCAGGCATCGGCCGTATCGGCACTGACGTCTTATCACTGGCTCGGGATTCCGATTGCCGCAGTCGGCGCGGTCCTGCTCGCGCTGGGGACGCTGTTCCAGCACCGGGCCGTGGAAGACCAGCCGGCCGCATCCGGGCGTGCGGCGGGCAGCATGGGCGGCGGACGCCTGCAGGCGTTGATCCGCCGGCCGGTGTGGCTGGCCGGGACGGGGATGCTGGGCGCTGCGATCCTCCTCCAGCTCACCAGCCTCCGGTTCTCGCCCCTGATCGTGGTGCAGCCCATCGGTGCGGTGGCCCTGGTGGTCACCACTCTCGCTACCGCCCGGATGACCCGCAGGCTGCCCGGGCGCCGCGCCCTCACCGCCGTCGCCCTCTGCGTTGGCGGGGTAGGTGTGTTCGTCACCGTCGCGGCGTTCTCGGCGGAGGACGTGGAGATCAGCGACCGGCACCTGGTCACCATCCTGATCGTGCTCGCCGTCGTCCTGGCCTGTGTAGGCATGGCTTTCGCCCTGTGGCGCCACCGTTCGGGCGCCGTGGTGTTCACCGCCGGCGCCGGGATCCTGTTCGGTTTCGTCGCAGCCCTGGCCAAGACCGTCATCGCCCGGCTGTTCCAGGGCGACTTCGAATGGCTGTCCCTGACCTGCCTGGCGGGCCTGCTCATTGCGGCATTGGCCGGCAGCTTCCTGGTCCAGAATGCCCACACCCGGGGAACGTCAGAACTGGTAGTGGCCGGCCTGACAGTCATCGACCCACTGGTCGCCGTCGCCATCGGCATCACCATCCTCGGCGAAGCGGCCGCAGCACCCCCGCTGGCCATCGTCCTGTTCCTGCTGTCCGGAGCTACCGCCGTCGCGGGCGTTTTCCTGCTGGCCACGGTCAAGAAGCCGGTCCAGCCAAGGCTTAAACGGTGACCGTCACGCCATACCCGAACAGGGGCTGGGCACCGCTGTCCGTCGTGGAGGCGTACTCTGGGGAACAGGAAACATTCCTCCCGGAAACGGCACCGAAACTAACGGCTGAAGGCACATAGTGGCGCGTGAGGATGAGCAAGGCACCCGGGACGGTTCCCAGCCTGCTGTCCGGGGCACGGGCCGGGCAGCGCCGGCCAGCTTCCGGGAGGAACTCTCAACCAAAGCGACCACCGTCGTCGATGATTCCTGGGCAGGGTCTGTCCCTGCGCAGTACGGGGTGGCGCCGCGGGTGCGGATAGGAAGCAGCAAATGGTTCAACCTGCTGTGGCTGCTGCCGATCGGCTTCGTTTTGCTGCTCACTGCCGTGGCGGTTGCGAGGGGGCTGCGTGGTGTCCCCGGCGTGGCGGAGTTCATCAGGGAATATCCAGGCCTGGTTGTTCCGCCCGGGGCCCAAGACCGCGCCGGGTTCCCGGCCTGGATCGGGTGGCAGCATTTCTTCAACATGGTGCTCCTGATCCCCATCATCCGTTCCGGGGTGACCATCCTTGCCGATCATCCAAGGCTGTACTGGACCCGGCATTCAACCCCGGGCAAGGCGTGGTTCAGGATCCAGAAACCGGTGCCCCCGGACCCGCTGTACACGGCAAAGCAGGACTCCATTACCCTCCCCGACGGCGTAGGTCTGCCCGGCCGGCGGCACTCGATCGGGCTGGCCCGGTGGTGGCACCTGGGCATGGACACGCTCTGGCTGCTCAACGGCCTGATCTTTTACCTACTGATCTTCACCACGGGTCAGTGGCTCCGCCTGGTGCCCACCAGTTGGGACATCATCCCCAACGCCCTCTCGATGTCCATCCAGTACGCCTCCCTGGACTGGCCAACCGACAACAGCTGGGTCGCCTACAACAGTCTCCAGGTCCTGGCCTACTTCATCACGGTCTTCATCGCCGCACCGCTGGCGTTCATTACCGGGTTGGGCATGTCCCCGGCCCTGTCCACAAAATTCCGGTGGATCAGCAGGGTCCTCAGCATCCAGGCTGCCCGGTCCCTGCATTTCCTGGTCCTTGTCTGGTTCCTCTTGTTCATCGTGATGCACGTCTCCCTCGTGGTCGCGACGGATGCCTTGCGGAACTTCAACTACATGTATGCGGGCCGCAACTCCGGCGACTGGTACGGGTTCTGGATTTTCGCCGCCTCCCTGGCCGTAATGATCGTGATCTGGGTGGGCGTCACCCCGCTCACCTACCGGCATCCCCGGATGGTCCAGCGGATCGGATTTGCACTCATTGGCCCGGCGCAACGTTTGTTCGAGCACCTCGATTCAAAACCCGGCCGGTACACCGAGAATGACATTTCCCCCTACATGTGGCACAACGGAAAGTATCCCGAATCCACTGAATACAAAGCGCTCCTGGCAACAGGCTTCGCCGACTACCGCCTCCGGGTCTCCGGCCTGGTAAAGAACCCGCTGGAACTCGACCTGGCCCAGCTTCACGGCCTGGCGTACCACGAGCAGATCACCCAGCACTTCTGCATCCAGGGCTGGTCCGGAGTGGCCAAATGGGGCGGCGTCTCCATGCAAACCATCATCGACCTGGTGCGGCCGGACCCCGAGGCGAAGTGGGTGATCTTCTACTCCTTCGCCGAAGGATCCGACGGCGGCATCTACTATGACGCCCAGCCGATCGAACAGATGAGTTACCACCTCACCATGCTCGCCTACGACATGAACAACGCGCCGCTGACCTACGGACACGGCGCCCCGCTCCGCCTGCGCAACGAGGTCCAGCTCGGCTTCAAACTCGTCAAATGGGTCAAAGGCATCGAATTCGTCAAAGACTTCTCCCACATCGGCGGCGGCGAGGGCGGATACAACAACGACCACGAATTCTTCGGCTACCGCCAATCCATTTAGCACCACGATCCTCGCGCCGGGGGTGGCTACCGCCCGATCAGCTCGGCCAGGACTTGGGCCTCACTGATTTCGGCGGCTTTGGTTGCCGTCAGCAGCGTCAGCCGTTGGCCCTTGGCGAGTTCGCGCAGATGGTCAAGGGCCTGCGCCCGTGCCGGGTCTTCGAGCTCGGCTTTGTAGCGCTTGGCAAATTCGTCGAACTTGGCTGGGTCGTGGCCGTACCACTTGCGCAGCTCCGTTGACGGGGAGACGTCTTTGCACCACTCGTCCAGTGCTGCCTTGGCCTTGGTCATCCCGCGCGGCCACATGCGGTCCACCAGAACCCGTACGCCGTCGTCATCCCTGGTCCCGTCATAGACCCGGCGTACCTGGACTTCCGCTGCACTCGACATTCCCCAGCTCCTCGCTGATTGCCCACCGCGGGCAGGGCAAAAGTACGACGGCGGCACGCGCCGAAGTGCCTGCGTGCACCCGAGCAGGCCTGGGCTAGGTGATCAGGTAACTGTCCTCGGCGTCGCGCCGGGGCGCGGGCTTCACGAACGGCAGCGAACCCACCACCGTCTTCACCCCGATCAGGGGCAACAATACCGCCGCGGCCGCAACGGACAACGCAGTGAAACCTACAAGCTCCAGCGTCTCGCGCTTGGGCAGGCGGCGGCGGTGCCCACCATCCATGAGATCCATCATGGTGACGACGCTACGAGCCCGCAGTCAGGATTTCCCCGGTACCAGCTACCTGTCTTTCACGCGGGCCACTACTCAGACAGCCACCGGGAGCGCAACGCGCACTCGGCGAGGCCGATCAGCGACGCCACATTCCTTGACGACGCACGTCAGCGATTTCGAGCCCCACGGTTGTTCAGGGCCCTATTCGTTCTCGCGGACGTACTCTTCGGGGCTGACGTCCCGGGCTTTGATGCCTGCGGCGTGTTTCGATTCGAAGATGGCGAATGACAGGCCTAGGCGGTGGCGCAGTTCCAGGGACGCGTGCTGCCGGAAGTCGGTCAGGCCTTCGCGTTCTTCCTCTGCCATGTGATCGCCGTTGACTTCATCGACCTTGGCCAGGGCCGCCCACCACTCCTGCGTCCCTGCCTCATGGTGGGAGACTTCACTGATGGCGTCCCGGATTTCGTTGTGGTCGTGGATCGCATCGGTGGTCTCGTCCTCTGGGGAATCCTTCCCGCCTGCGCCCTCCCCCAATTTCAGCAACTCGGGGTAGAAGAGTTCCTCTTCACCTTTGGCGTGGACTTCCAGCAGGATGCGCAACCGGTTCCAGACAGCTTCCAGGTCCGGCGCTTCGCAGCGATGCATCTCATCGAGCAGGGCGAACAGGCGCCGCTGTTCGTGGTGGTCGTTCAGAATCACTTCAACGATGTCCATGGTGGCCCTTTCGGCGGGATATGTACCTGGCAGCACTAACTCTCAAGGTACCCATTTGTCACGCCGCCACCCGGCAGGCCACGATGCGCTGGCCGCAGTCTCCCAGCAGGAATGCTGGGAGAGTGCCGGCGCTCAGTGACGCTTATTGCTTGGTGGGTGTCTGGGCCAGCTTGGTCTGGATGGCTTTTGCCTCCTTTTGGATCTTGTCCCCGTAGCCGCCATTGAGGGCAGTGTCCTTGATCTTCGCTGCATCGCCGTCACGGTCGGAGGCCGCCGCCGCTTCAAGGGTCTTCAGGTCCTCCTGCAGGTTTGCGGGGAGCTTGGCGAAAGCAGCGGTGTGATGAATCAGCACGTACGCGATCTCGTGGGCCTTGTCTCCGAAGCCGGCCTTGGCCTCGATGTCAACTCTGAGCTCGTTGCGAAGGGCCCGTGCAAAGGGATGGGCGGCAGGGTGCTTCCCGCTGCCGGGTCCGGCCGCCGCGGCGGATGAGGCACCGGCGGACGGCGAGGGGCTTTGGCTGGCAGCCGATGCTGACGTTGCCCCAAGAACCGCTCCCCCGATGAGGACAGCTCCTGCAGCGGCCGCACCTGCGCGGACGCGCCACTGACGCACGTTGCGGTTACGGGGCGCGGTGGGATTCGTATTCATGCATGTCTCCTCGATGATTCCATGGACCTGGGACGGTTCGTGCCACGGTCTGCACTGTCCCGGTCCTTCTCACTCTGGCTTGGGGAGATCAGGTTTGTGTTCGGCGAATGTAAGAGGAACGTAAAGTCCCGCCGCGGTGCCCTCGGGACGGGGCTGCCGGAGCGTTCAATAGATACATGGAAAACCCAATACCTGCCGGCGCCCAGCCGTCCCGCGGCCTGGTGCTGGTGGTTGAGGACGAGCGCGCGATCGCTGATGTGCAGCGCATCTATCTGAGCCGGGCAGGTTTCGGGGTACACGTCGAAACTACCGGTGAAGGGGGCCTGGAACAGGTCCGGAGCCTAAGGCCGGTCGCGGTGGTGCTCGATGTAGGGCTGCCCGGCATCGACGGGATCGAAGTCTGTCAGCGGATGCGTGCCAGGAACGACTGGACGCCCATCATCTTCGTCACCGCCCGCGACGAGGAAGTGGACATGCTGCTGGGGTTGGAGCTGGGCGCTGATGACTATCTGACCAAACCGTTTTCGCCGCGCGAACTGGTCACCCGGCTCAAGACGGTCCTCCGCCGCAGCACCGGGGTCCCGGGGGGCGGCGTCCTGCGGGTGGGCTCGGTAGCCCTGGACCCGGAAACCCGCACCGCCAGCGTGGACGGCTCGCCTGTGGAGCTGACCGCGAGGGAATTCGATGTTCTCGCCTACCTCATGGCCAGCCCAGGCCGGGTATTCAGCCGCGAGCAGCTCCTCTCAGCCGTGTGGGGGCAGGCAGACTACTCGGCCGGACGTACCGTGGACGTTCATATCGCCCAGCTGCGTTCCAAGCTCGGCGCCGGCAACCCCCTGCGTACACTGCGCGGCGTCGGATACTCTGCCGACGGGGATGGCGCGTGAGCAGCAGCCCCATTGGAAAAGGCGCACACGAACGGCACCCCCGCCGCGAGCCCGGCCATACCCTTATGCTCTGGCTGCGCTCACTGGCGGGTCGTATCACTCTCGTCACCGCCGCCGTCGCCGTCCTGGCTGTCCTCGTCACCGGCAGCGTCGCCCTTTCCGCTCATCCGTTCCGCTGCCGTCACCCAAGCCAGGGAGCAGCTTTCCCGTCAGGCCGATGCGTTCAGTGCAGCGCCGGTTGCCTCCGAGGCGCTGGACCTGCGCGAGCGCCACCTCCTGGGGCCGGACAATTACGATCTCTCCACGATCACCCCTGGGGGCTCCGTCACGGGCGCGGCGGCTCGGATCCTGAGTCCAGACGAGGTACACCAGATTTTCTCGGGGCAAGAAATCTCCCGCACCCTCACCAAGGGTGGTGTCCAGTTCCTCGTGGAAGCAAGGCCCCTCGCCAAGGGCGGCGGGATCGTCCTGACCCGGTCACTCGCGGACGTCAACGCCGCTTCGGCCCAGCTCCTCCAGCCGACGCTGCTGGCCTTGGCGGCCGGGCTCCTGATCGCCGCGCTGGCCGGCACGCTGCTGGCCCGGCGGCTCTCCGGCCCGCTCGTCAGGACAGTAGCCGCAGCACGCCGAATGGCTGAGGGTGAGCGTACCGTGCACCTTGACCCTGCCGGGGCGACCGAGGTCCGCGCCGTGGGCGAAGCCATCAATACCCTGGACCATGCGTTACTGGCCAGCGAAAGCAGGCAACGAGAATTCCTGCTCTCCATTTCCCATGAGATCCGGACGCCGCTCACCGCCCTGCGGGGATACGCCGAAGCGCTGCAGGACGGACTGATACCGCCCGAAGACACCGTCCGGGTGGGGCAGACACTGTCCGCCGAAACGGACAGGCTGGACGGCTTTGTCCGTGACCTGCTCGCGCTGGCACGGCTGGAGGCGGACGACTTCACACTCAACATCCAACCGGTGGACGTCCCCGCACTCCTAAAGCAGGCGCAGCGGGCATGGCAGCCGGCCGCGGCGCAGGCGGGCGTGGATCTCACGCTCCAGCTGCCCGCTCCGGATGCCGGAGAACCCCTGCTGGCCACCACGGACGCACAAAGGCTGCGCCAAATCATCGATGGGCTCATCGGCAACGCCTTGCGCGTCACCCCGCCCGGAAAACCCCTGGTTCTTCACGCCGGAATCGAAGCTCCCTCCCCCGGCGCAGCGCAAAGCACCAACCAGCAGGGCATCGTCGCGATCCAGGTCCGTGACAACGGTCCCGGACTCACCGCCGAGGACGCCGCCGTCGCCTTCCACCGCGGCGCGCTGGCACGCAGGTATGACGGACAACGGCCCACCGGGAGCGGGCTTGGCCTGTCCATCGCTGCCCGGCTGGCCCAGCGCATGAATCTGAACCTCACCGTGGAACCGACAGACCCGGCCGAAAACGGCGCCTGCTTCTGCATCCGGCTGCCCCGGGCAACCAGCACCCAACCCTGACCACGTTCAGCAACGTCCTTCTACCGCCGGCAAGGGCGGACGACGGCGGCGCGCGCCAGAGTGCCGGACCAGCGGCGACACGCACATTCCCTTTCGACCCGCGGGCTCATTTTCGAGCCCCGCATCCGGACCGCGGGCTCGAGCCGGGAATTCCGAACACAGCGTTGATCAAAGGCTGACCAATTCTTGATTGAACGCCGCTGCCTGCCTTGAGTACTGCCCGGCAAAGTCATTGATGTTCTGCTAAACGGTCTCAACGAATGGCAACATCTCCATGAACTACACCGATACCCCCGCCACCCCACGATGGGCCGCCTCCAGCAGGGCACGGGTCATAGCTGCTTCGAGGGTGATCGGAACCTGTTTCGCAACGATTATCACCCTGGCGGTGCTGGGGTTGTTTGTTGTAGCTCCGCTGCTTCATATCGGTTTCTCCCCCGTACTCACCGGCAGCATGCGCCCGGCCTATGCGCCGGGGGACCTGCTCGTTACGGCGCAGGCGGACGTTTCGAGCCTCAACCCGGGACAGATCGCCGTGTTCACGCCTCCCGGAGAGACTGTCCCCTACGCTCACCGCATCACTGCCATAAGTGGATCGCCGGCGCAGCCGGTCCTCACCACAAAGGGCGACGCCAATCCTGCACCTGACAGCTGGCGTGCCACCCTGAGCCAACCACAGGTACCCGTCGTTATCGCCATCGTCCCGTCGGCCGGCAATGCACTGCTGTGGATCCAGAATCCCGTTCCGCGGGCCCTTCTCACTGCCCTGTTCGGCCTGACCCTCACAGGAGGTGCGGTGCGCTGGATCCTGAAGGCGGCACCACACCAGATCTCCCCCACCACCCCTGACCCAGCCGTCTGAAAAGACTCCAACCCCTGCCCCATATCCAGCAAAGGATCTGCCATGTCTGCTTTCACTTCTGCCCGTCCTTCACGCCGTCCCAACCCCCGCATGCTCGCAGCCTGTGCCGTCGCAGCAGCGGGCCTCGCCATCACCGGTGGCGGTGTCTATGCCGCGCTGAACGCCACTGCCTTCAACACGGCACCCCAAGCTGCCAGCAGCGGCACTCTCAGCCTCACCATGGCCAGCAACGGAACCGGCTTCAGCCAGGGCATCTCTAATCTTGCTCCCGGCGATACCGTCAACAGGTACATCAGCCTTACCCAGGGCGACACCATGGACGGAAAGGACATCACCCTCGGCGTGGCCGACGGGACCCCGACCCTCCTGACAACGAGCGCCACCAAGGGCCTTCATGTCACCGTCACCTCGTGCCCCACTGCGTGGACTCCGGGAACGGGTGCCGGTACCTGCAGCGGAGCCACCACCGTCCTGCTCGCCAGCACACCGTTGAGCACGCTGACGGCAGCACCGGTATCGGTGAAGTCCGGCGTCAACGCTGCCAGCAGTGTACTGAACCTCCAGATTTCCCTCGCTTTGCCCGACCAGACGGAAACTGTCACCAACGGCGTTGCCCCTGCAGGCACCATTCAGGGCCTGTCCTCCGCGCTGACCTGGACATTCGGCGAAACACAGCGCACCGCCACCGTCACCGGAAGCTAACCGCGGTGGGTGCACCCCTTTCGAGAGGGACGGCGGCGATGTTGGCCGTCACAGCCCTGCTGGCGTGCACCTCACTGACCCCGGCCGAAGCTGCCAGCACAGCGCAGGCTTCTTCGGCCAGGGTCGTGGCCGGCAGCGGCACCTGGGGAGCGGTGGCAACCACGAACACCACCGCCCCTTACGGCACCGGCGCATTAGTCCTGACCTTCCCCAACACAGGCACCAACGGGCAGCCGTTGTATCCGCCGCAGTTCTTCACTGTCGGGAATACCGGAACAATAACGCTCACCGCCGCGACATACACTGCCACCGGGACACCCTCCACGGCGACCTTCACCATTGAAGCGTGCAGTGCGGGCTGGAACGAATCAGCAAACACCTGTTCCGGAGTCATCTCCACCGTTCTGACAACAGCCACGTCCCCGCAGGCGTCCACGGTGGTCCCCCCAGGTGCTGGCCAAGGCATCAGGTTGCGGGCCAGCGTCGCCGGAACCATCCCCAGATCCACCACACCGTCGCTAACGGTAGGCATCAGCGTCACCCGCGCCCAGGCCCGGGCCGCAACCACCACGGGAAGTTGACCCGGTTTGCCAGAAACGCCCCATCCCAACTGCCCGGAGCCGGCACCAGCCCGTGACGAAAAATCAACCCTGATACCTGCTGAACAAGAGCAAACCTTTTGCACCGTCCACCTCGCAAAGCTCGCTGGCGACCTCGAAAGCGTCGCAGCGGCCAAGGCTGCTCGCAGGCCATGAGGGGCTACTTAGGACCCCCGACGACGTGTCCCTGAAAAGTGCCCCACATCGGCGCTGCTGATAGAGGGCGTCAGCAGGAACACCTGCACGGCGGTGTTGCCACCGACGCTTGAGGGCCAGTGTGGCGAGCATGCACCCCTCGGACGAGCCTATGGTGGAGCTACCAACGGTCTACGCGGATCCGGCGCCCATCCAGATCCCCACGAACGTCGGCAGGTCCAGGCGCGACTCAGTCGAGTGGAAGGGTGATGCATACCCGGGTTCCTTCGCCCAGACTGGAATCAGTGCTGATGGTGCCATTTGCTTCGTACACGGCCATGGTCATGAGGCACAAGCCGTACCCCGGTTTCTTGACGCCTGGGACTTGGCTCTCGGTGTTGAAGCCGATGCCGTTGTCCCTGATGCTGAGGCGGATACCGTGGTAGACGGCTTCCAGCCTGACAGTTACTTCACTTGCCTCCGAGTGCCTTAGGGCGTTGCTGAGTAGCTCCTGCGCCACCCGGTAGAGCAGCACGGCGCATGCTGCGGGAATTTCGAGACCGTGGTGTGGTGTCTCGAAACGCAAGCGCATGCCTTGCCTACGCAGCGGTATGGTCAGCCTGTCAATGCAGCCGGCAAGCCCCCAGCTGTGGAGGTCGAGGGTGAGATCCCCCGGGACTTCACCTACGGTGACGTCTTGGTCCAGTGATGTTGCTTGACTCATGGGATGCCTGCTTCCTCGCATGCCTTGCTGTTGTGATTCACCCGCTTGGCTCGGGTGGACCAGTGGGGCTGAGGCAAGCATGCCCCTCCACCATCAAGGACTCCGGTAGTTATCCGCAGGCTGGACAGAGGTTTCCAGCAGGTTTGGGCAAGCCAGGGAATCCGCAGTACAAAGTCTGCTGACAGGAGCACTGTGCACCGATTCAGCAGGCCGCTACTACGATTGCTTTCGTTCCGATAGGCGAATAAAGTCTTGCTCCGGCTCAAGAGGTTCGCGGAAACCAAAACAGTCCGGCTTTGAGAGCTGGGCTCCAGACCATGACCCCTATGACGAGCGGGCGCGCAAGAGGAAGATCTGGGGAAGTGGGAGCCACGAAGTGGACGCACAGCGTAATGCCTGCGCCCGCTATGGCGACGCAAACCAAACAGTGAGTGGGGGAAAAAGGGAATGCCAAAACAAACCCGCAAAGCTTTTGCCCATGTTCCCAGTGATTCATGTCCGCGGGCTACGGCCCTGCCCCGGCTTGAGAAATTAGTTCCATGTCCGTCGACTTCGCCGAATGCGTGAATGACCCCCATCGCTGTTGATCCCAGGGCTGTTCCCGCCTTCCAGCGGAACGCCGCAGCCGGGGACACCAGAAGTTCCAGTGCAGCCAGACGGTCGTTTGGCATGCTCGCCTCATACTTCGCGCATGCGCGTACTTGAAATTCAGCTCGGCCGAGCACAACCTGCTGTCACACGCTCTTGATCCAGCAATTTGCATGGCAATATGTGGAGTAGCCACTAGTTAAATGATTGACTGGTGCTTGGGGGGTAAGCCATGGCTCTGATCAACGGTAATTGTTCGTTGTTTTGTTTATACTTTTGGGGATGTCCGCGGTTTCAAAGTAAGTCCGGCCACAAGCACAAGCGGCACGGAGAAACGCAGAGGCATCCCTAATGCGGAAAGGGTTGCGGGGCAATGTACCCCGAAGCATGAAGGAAGACCCTTTTCAGTTCAACACCCGCCGGGGCCACGCACCTTGGTCCTGGCCATTCCTGTCGCCATGGTGGATGTTGTACTCGGCTTCCCTAACCATATTGATTCTCGCCCTCGCCATTCCGGCCATCCTGATTAAGGAGCCGTGGGGACCCCTCGTCCTGGCCTTGGGGATGTTGCTGGTGGCCAGTTTCTTGGTGTGGACCCTTTTGCGCAGGCAGAGCCGCGGGTTCCCCCAGCCATACGAGGCATCCGGTCTCCTGGAAGTAGTGCTCGCGACCAGCCGTGAATGGTTGTGGACGATCGGCCCGGACGGCAGGTTCACCTTCTCGGGTCCCATTTCCCGGGAACTTATCGGTTATGACCCTTCCGAGCTTCTCGGCCAGCATTACAGCCGCGTCATGGAATGCGAGGATCTGGCCGAAGCAATACGCAACCGGGCGAAAAGGGAGAAGCCTGACTCATCATGGTCTGGCCTGGTGACTGCGTGTCGACACCGGGACGGCCGCAGGATCCTCGTTGAGGTTTCCGGGAGGCCGATCCTTGACGGACAAGGACAAGTCCGGGGCTTTGAAGGGACCACGCGTGCCTTGGACGTGCCCTCCGCCCATGACGTTGCGTCGGAGGAAACCCGCGCCGGGGTTGAGGCCATGCTGATCTCCCGTACCTTGCTGACAGCCTTCCAGCCCATCCGCGCCCTAAATAATGGCAACGTAATAGGGGCGGAAGCACTGACCAGGTTTCTCAGCGCTGATGATCGCGGAATCTCCCCCGAGGCCTGGTTTGTTGGAGCCGCCTCCGTTGGGCTCGGGGTGGAACTGGAAATGCTCGCACTTGAAGCTGCCCTGTCCGCCGCAGCGTCCCTGCCGGAAGACCTCTACGTTGCGGTCAATCTCTCGCCCAAAGCGTGTCTTGACGACCGGGTACCGGCTCTCCTCCAGGGTTCTTCCATTCCGCTGGAACGCATTGTGCTGGAGTTGACGGAACACCATGAAGTGACCGATTACGGCCCCCTCGGAAAAGCATTGGCCCAACTGCGACGCGAGGGTTTGAGGATCGCAATAGATGATGCCGGGGCCGGCTTCTCTTCCATGCGGCACATCGTCGAACTCAGGCCGGACCTCATCAAGCTCGACCGGAAAGTCATCACGGGTATCAACGCCGACGCGGGCCTGCGTGCTCTGGGAGCAGCAATGGTCGCGTTCGCAGCAGACATCGGCGCTTCGCTGGTCGCCGAAGGGATTGAAACCGAGGCCGAACTTGATGCAGTGCGTCAGCTGAGCATGAATGCAGGCCAGGGGTACCTGCTCGGCCGTCCCACGGTCGCCAGGGAGGAATGGAAACTCTGGTCCGTGCCAGTCCATTTGAAACGCCCAGCCTCTGGCCCCACAACGGGGCAGCACAAGCGCCCGTAGGACCTGGATTCGCGGGGTTTGCGTACATCCCAACCGAGTGATCCAGTCCAAAGAATCGACACCCGGGTCATCAGTCTCCGAGTACGTCGGCGACGTGCCAAGCCATGTCAGAGCAGTAGCTGAAAAGCCCTATGCACCGGGATTGCCAGCGTCCATGTGGGCCGGGGCCTAGTTGATCAGGTAACTGTCTTTGGAGTCGGGACGGCGTGCGGGCTTCACGAACGGCAGCGAGCCCACCACCGTTTTCACCCCGATCACGGCGGATGCACAGCGAAAATGCAGGTGCGCGGCGAGAAAAGCGGAACCCTTACCGGTACCCGTCCACGATCGCGGCGGCAATCTCCTTGTACGCCCGCCGCGTCTCCGGCTTGAGCACGTCCAAGGTGACCAGGTCGCCGTCGGCCACGCCTCGGTCGTGCGGGACGGCGATCAGTTCGCGGCAGATCCCGGACAGGTGTTCCTCGATGGCGTCCTTGTCCACCCGGGAGGACACCTCGTCCTTGTCCGTGATCACCACGATCGCGTTCCGGGCCAGGTCCTCGTAGCCGTGGCTGGCCAGCCAGTGTAGGGTGCTGCGGGCCCGCTTGGCGCCGGATACCGCATAGCCTGCGGCGATCACCAGGTTGTCGGCCGACTGCAGGATCCCGCTCATCGCGTTGTGCGTCACGCCGGTGCCGCAGTCGGTCAGCGCCACCGAGTAGTAGCTGGAGATGAGCTTGCGGATCCGCAGGTATTCCCCGGCCGTCAGCGAGTCGGAGACTTCCGGGTCCTGCTCTCCCGCGATCAGGTGCAGCCGGCCGGCGTGGTGCATGTACCGGGCCAGGGCCGTCAGCGAGTCGATGGACTCAATGTTTTCCAGCAGATCCGTGATGGTCCGCGGGCTGGACTGCTGGTAGATCCCCTCGCCCAGGGCGCGCTCCACCAGGTCCCCGGAGTCCGGGTTGGCGTCGATGGCGCAGGGCGCGTCGCCGCGGTATTCGGCCAGGGTCAGGCCCACGCCCACCGTGGTGGAGGTCTTGCCGATGCCGCCCTTGAGGCTCAGGATCGCGGTGTTGTAGCTGCCTTGGAGCTGCCGCGAAATCCGCCGACCCAGCTCGTCCTCCTGGCGCTGCTTGGCTCCGGGGCCCAAGTTCCAGGCGCCGCCGGTCAGGTTGTACAGCGCACCGCGGAACCCGCCCACCGGCCGCGGCTTCTGCTCCTTGACGAACAGGCCGGGCGAGCTGATGAAGTCCGGCATGGGGCTTTCGGCGATCGCGTCCGCCACGGTGGGCCGGCTGCGGCGGAATGCAGGAGCGTCCGACGACGGCGCTGCCGCTTCCGGAGCCACGTCACCTGTGCGGTCGCCGGGCACGGAAGCGATGGGCGCAGCGGGGCGCCCGGACTCCGGAGGAGCAGTGGGCGGGGCCGCAGGTGCGGAGGACGGCACGCGGGCGGGGGCCGGTGCGCGGGACGGCTTGGTGGCGTCGGCTGCGGCGGCCGCTTCCGCCCAAGACATGCGGCGCGTAACCGGCACTCCGGCGTCGTCCTGGCTGGGCGTGTTGGGGGTTACTGCTGGCATGGTTCCTGTCCAGGCATCGTCCACTGTGCCATCGGCACGACGAAGGTCGCGGCGTCGGCGCAGTTGCGGCTGCCCTGCATCCTCTGCTGGGGCGCCTGCATTCTGATCCGCCGGTTCTGGCATGTCTGTCCCCCCGGACGTTCGGCAAACTGTTATGCAGTACTGGTTCAAACAGTAAGTCTAGGTGCTGGGACCGGGTTGGCCAGCCAGGCTGACTACATCAATGGTGCGTGAGGGCGGCCACCACCACGGCGATGGTGAGGACCAGGAGGACGGCAAGGACGGTGTAGCCCACCCACTTGGGACGGCCTTTGTGGGGGTTGATATCGACATAAGGCATGTCAGCGCTGGTTACCTCGGGGTGCGGGACGGACGGGGATCCGGAGTGCGCGGCGCTTGAGCCGCAGCATCTGGTAGAGGACTGCGAAGGGGATCAACAAGGTGCCGAGCAGCGCGCAAAGCGCAAGTGCGTAGTCAAGAAAAGCCACAACAGCCTCCATGGTGATAATTAGCCCCCACATGTACCCAACCATGAGTCAATGAAATTGACAAATTGCGTCAAAAGCTCAAGGTTTCCGCAAGGTCCCGCCTATGGTTAGCTCTTCACTGCAGTTTGCCGCCGGAGTGGAAGCTGGGCGAGCCAGGCTGGTATCCGATCAGGAGGTATCGGTTTGCTCCACAGGTAGCCCTGCGCGAGCGGGACGCCGAGGCGCCGCAGCTCCGAAAGCTGGGTGGGGGTTTCGACGCCTTCTGCGATAACGTCCAGCTTCAGGCTCTTCGCCATGCCCATAACCAGTTCAATGGCTGTTTCCCCGTGTGGATCGATGCCAAGGTCCTGGATGAAGGCACGGTCGATCTTCAGGGTCCGCGCAAATAGCCATTTCAGGTAGCTGAGGGATGAATACCCCGTGCCGAAGTCATCGATGGAAATGCCCACGCCGACCTGCCTGAGCCGTTCCAGTGTTTCCTTGGGCAGGTCCGGCTCATCCATCAGCACTGTCTCGGTGATCTCCAGGTGCACCGCAGCCGGGTCGATACCGGAACCCTGAAGGGCTGACTCCAGTACTTCGGGAAAGTCCCTGGCGACGAGTTGACGCCCGGAGATATTCACCGCGACTGACAGTCCCTGCGCCGCGGGCACACCGGCTCTCCACTGCTGCACCTGGCGCAGGGCTTCCTGCAGGACCCAGGTGCCGATCGGGATGATCAGGCCGGTTTCTTCCGCCACGGGGATGAACACCTCCGGGCTGATTGGTCCATGCTGCCGGTGATTCCATCGCAGCAAGGCTTCGAAGCCAACCGGAGCCTGCGCTTCGAGGTCCATGATGGGTTGGTAGTTCAGGCGCAGTTCGCCCCGGTCCAACGCCTGCCGGAGATCGGATTCCAGGTCCAGGCGCACACTGGCGTGCCGGGTCATGCGTTGCTCATAAATCACCGAGGCATCGCCGCCGGTGGACTTCGCGCGGTACATGGCCGTGTCCGCTCCCCCGAGCATTGATTCCGCGGTATCGTCAGGGCCGGCCAGGGCGATGCCAACACTTACGTTGAGGAAGACTTGCCGGCCCGCCACGTGGAAGGGCGCCCTCGTACACTGCCTGATCCGTTCAGCCAACAGTTTCGCCGACCGAAGCAGCATGTTCTCACACACCACAATGAATTCGTCGCCCCCAAAGCGGCCCACCATGTCACCAGGCCTGACCGCCGCGCCCAGACGCTCCCCGAGGAGTCCCAAAATCTTGTCTCCTCCCCCGTGGCCGATGCCGTCATTGACCAACTTGAACCGGTCAATGTCCACGAACATCACCACCGGCCGCGAACCACGGTCAAGGTAGGCCTGAAGCACCTCAGTAATCAGGTACCGGTTCGGGAGCCCCGTAAGGGCATCATGGCGGGCCTGCCATTCCAGGACCTGCTCCGCGTTCTTACGGTCCGTGATGTCCAATACAGTGTCCAGGAAACTGGTCGTTGCACCGTCCGGACCATGAACGCACCTGATGCGCGAGTGCAGCCAGCGGAGTTTCCCGCCCGGGGTGAGGATCCGGTACTCGAAGTCCGCCGAGCCGGCACCTGCCTCCAACCCCTGCCAGACGCGGCGGACAAGACCGCGATCCTCCGGGTGTGTACGCTCCAACATCACTTCCCTGTTCGCTGCCTGACCCGGCCCCAACCCGAACAGGCGCGCAAATTCCTCCGAATGCCAGGCCTGCCCCGTCCCCGCCATGTGCTCGACGCTTCCCACGTGGGCCATCTCCTGGGCGTCCAGGAGCCTGCGCCGCTCGGCCGCCGCTTCCTTTTTCAATCGTCGTATCTCCGTGATGTCCCGGGCGATCACCGAGACGCCCAGCTGCTCTCCGTCCTGGCCGTGAACCGGAGACACGGTCAACTCGACATCGACCAGGGAGCCGTCCTTGCGCCGCCACAGAGCATCCAGTCCCGTGACAAACTCGCCGCTGCGGATGCGGGCACCTACTTCATCGGCGAATTCCTCGGTATCCCGGCTGGTCAGGAGCGTATGGGTTTTCCCGATCGCCTCGGCGGCCGTCCAACCGAACATCCTGACCGCACCCGCGTTCCAGCTTGTAATTCTTCCGCTCAAATCACCGCCGATAATCGCGTCCCCGGAAGACTCCACCATCGCGGAGAACCGGCGCAGGATTGCCTCCGTATGCTTCCGGTCAGTGATGTCCTTGGAAATCGCCACGATATCCACAGGCACGGTGTGCCGCCCCGTGACCTTGCTGACCGTTCCATGAACCGGAAACTCCCGCCCTGTCCGGTGCCGCATCCACAACTCCCCCGACCAGGCCTGGCCGCGAGCAATCCTGTCGGCGATCTCCTGATCCGTCCCGCTCCGTCCCGGACCATGGAAATCACCCACGATCCCCATGTCCAAGGGATTCTGCCCGAGTGCTTCCTCCGCCGTGAATCCGTACAACCGTTCCGAAGCACGGTTCCAGTACGTGACCCGCCACTGGGAATCCAGGCCAATCACCGACTGTCCGATTTCATCCAGCAGCAAAGACTGCATCAGCAGTTCATCCGGATGCTCCCCAGCCATCAATCCTCCCGGAGGTCGATACGGCCCGCCACGCCTTACCTCTGTTGCTGAAGTATATGACCCACTGCGTTCTCCGAGATCCCCCCAAAACGGGGTGGATGGCTAATTTCTTTTGACATCGGTGGGGCGGGACGAGGCCCGGCTTCCAGAACCGTTGAGTGCCAACAAATCCAGCATCCCGAATGCAAACCATTCGATCGCGTTGTACGGTGGAAAACGTAGGGTGAAAAGACCTGCGGGCGCTGGGCCCGGGGGTACGGGGATCCCTTCGGAGGGGCCATGAGTGATCTGGGCACTGCCGTGATAGTCGAAGATGATCTGGATGTGCGGAACCTCCTGGAAGGGGTGCTCTGCCAGGCCGGCTTCATCGTCCACACTGCCTGCGACGGCCGCTCCGGAGTCCAGGCCGTGCGGGACCGAAACCCTGACGTAGTGACGCTGGACGTGGGTTTGCCGGACATCGATGGCTTCGAAGTCCTGCGCCGCATCCGCGGTTTCAGCGATGCCTACATCGTCATGCTCACCGGAAGAACCGACGAGATCGATGTATTGGGCGCGTTGCAGTTTGGGGCTGATGACTACATCACCAAGCCTTTCCGGCCGCGGGAGATGCGCGCGCGGATCGCGGCGATGATGAGGCGGCCGAGGCAGGGCGCTAATCAGCCGGGCGCGCTCCGGGACAGTGCGGCTGCGGCCAGGGAGAGCCAGGGGGTGGTGTTCCGCCACAATGGCCTTGTATTGGACGCCGGAAGCCGCACCACCGAGGTTGACGGGACGCCGCTGATACTGACGCGCAGTGAGTTCGACCTGCTGCATGCCCTCTTCCGCGCCCACGGTGCGGTTCTTTCCAGGCCACAGCTGATTCGGGCTGTCCGCGACGACGACCATCTCCCCAATGCCTACATCAGTGACTCCGACGAAAGGGCGGTCGAAGTGCATATCGGGAATCTCCGGCGCAAGTTACGCGATGATCCGGAGTCCCCGCGTTGGCTGCAGACCGTCCGCGGAGTTGGATACCGGCTGGCGCAAACAAAATCGCGGAAGATTCCCGGGTAAGGCCCCCTCCCGCTGGCACGCGCCGGGCCGGCAATCGGTTCACGCCGCGCAATAGCGCAGGCGAAGCTCCTGTATAGTCGCTTTCCCGCATTCCGCGACCGCCGGCAGGGTTGACACTGCTTCGGGCAGGGCGGCAGCGCGAATTTGCTCTTCCAGGCTGGCGGCAAGCCGGGCCAAACGCAGGGCCCCGATCATGGCCGATGAGACTTTGATGCTGATCACCGTGTCAAGGGCCTTCTCGCGGGCGTCGGGGTCTGCCAGTGCTGTTGTCAGGCGCTGGCAACGGCTCTCCCACATGAAGATGTAGTCCGCTGCAAAATTCCGGGCCAGAGGTTCCTTTACCTGGTCTTCCAGGCTGCGAAGGGCAGCAAGATCGAGCAGTGGCAGCTCAGCTCCCCGCCCTTGGGCAGCAGCGGGTTCCAAGCTGCTAAATGGGGACGCTGAAGAGGACATGAACCAACGTTATTCCCCATCTGTCCCCCGCGAGGCTGACTTCGGCAGATCTTATACAAATCCAGCGCTTTCTCTGCGGTGAACAAAAAGCCGGGGCAGTCCCATGGCTGTTCCACCATTGGCAGCCCGCGGTCAGATTCGGCCAGCAGCTAAAGTCGCCAGCCGACGAAGACCTTCAATCTTCATTCGAACTGCTAGCGCCCTCGTGGCGCACCAACAAACGTGAAACCCCTCCGCCCGCCGTCCTATCCATCCATGGACGGTCCCGCCAGCTATGAACTTAGAAGAGTGATTGCCCGGTTGAAGAGCGGGGTGCCGAAGCCTGTGGGCTGACCAGGCATGGAAGAAGGTTTTTGTTCAGTCACGGCGGGCGTGCTCTGCAGGACGGGATCGTCGGGCCCGGCGTCGTGCGCTGGTTGCCTCGTCACTGCGGCGCGGGCGCGGGTGCCGCTTTCTGCGGATGAGCAGGAACACGGCGGCTAGGGCGACGAGGATGCCGGCGCCGATGAGGTAAGGGGTGGCCCCGGTCCCGGCGTTCTGGATGATCTGCGGCAGTTGGCCGGGCTGGGCGCTGTTACCCGTGTTCGCCAGGGCTGGATCGGCGACAGTAAAAGGCAGTTCCGTGCCGGTGGCGGTTGTCTTTGTTGCCGGGTCGGTCAGGCTGATGTTGACGGTGTAATTTCCCGGCTGGAGTTTCCCGCCGAGAGTGGTTTCGACTTTGGTCTCCGAATGCGCGTAGATGGAGTCCAGGGTTACGGGAGCCTCTGCGACGGTTTTTCCATCGTGATCGTGGATAGTGAGGTTTCCGGCGGGTTTGAGGTTGATGTTGCCGGTGTTGGCTATGCCGATATCGAGCACCGAATGCTCTGCCGTGATCTTGTGTTCGGCGTGCCCGAATCCGAAGGCGGGCTGGAGCGGGCCCGGAACCCGGATGGATACAGCAACGGCCTGACGGACAATCTGGTTTAGGGCGACCGATCCTGAGCCCTGGATGGGTGCGTCATTTTCGAGGATAAGGCTGCTGATGTAGTCTCCGGGTGCGGTGCCCGGCGGAACCGTGACGGTGAAGGATCGGATGCTCGCTTGACCGGCGGGAAGTTGCAGGACTTGCCCAGGGTAGGACAACCAGGACGTGGTCCCGGACGGGTTGCTGTCGCGGTCCTTGGCGCCGAAGCCGCCGTTGATGATTGAGTAAGCGTCCGCTGCGTAGGTTCGCGCTCCGATGGGGCTGGTGCCGTGGTTTCCCAGTTCAACTTTCAGCTCCCGGCTCTGGCCCGGCTCCATGGTGAGGGCGAAGTATGAGCCGGCCTGATCCACAGGTTTGAGGCTGAGTTTGACCTGTTGCTGGTCATCGGCCACTGCCGACGCCACCGGCCACATGAGTGCGGCCAGGAGAGATCCGAGGGCCAGCAGTACCCTGACCGTCAGAATCCGGGTGCCAGGGCTGACGCCCGCAGGCATGGTCCGGGTCAGTCGCTGGCGGGACGGCAGGGGCATGTGTGTGTTCCTTCGCAGGGTGGCGGGGTGAAGACGGCCAGCAAGGCCGGTCACGGTCCGCTACTGATGGTCGTGGTGATCGTAGAGGTGTATGTGCCGGCGCGGGTATCGGCGGGGATGGTCAGGGACAGGGTGATGCCCTGGGTGTAGGTGCCGGCCCCGTACCCGGAATTGGCGTGCAGGACCATCCTGGGGCTGTCCAGTGGGCCGGTAGGGTTGAGGGCGGGCACCATGGGCCCGTTGACAGGGTCCACCGGTTGGCCGGAGGCAGCGGTCGGGGTTTCTACGGACACGATGGCCAGATTCGCAGCCGGGATAGCTGTTCCATTATTCGGGCCGCTGTAGGCCAGGGGTGATGCCTGTTCGGTGACGTGCCAGCCGGGACCCAGACCGATACCCTGGGTACCCGGGAGGACCGGAGGGGTGTAAAGCGACGTGTCGGTCACGGTAAGGACGGTGCGGCCGGTGGTGGTCCGGGCAGAATGGGAGGCCACGACGGTAGGAAGGGTCAGGGCGCCCACGGAGGCACTTTGGGCTGCGGTTGCAGGTATGGCCGGCACCACCGACACGATCGCGGCGGTGAACAGCACGGTCAGCACCGCGACCAGATGCTTACGTTGAGTGAACATGGATTTCCCCCTGATGCACTTATCGTATCTGCCGGACGCGTAAGTGGCGGGGCCTGGCCCGTTACCGGACCGGCCCCGCCACCCTTTTAGCTAGTTTGACTGCACGTTGTACCAGTGCGCCTTAGGGAGCGGCGTTGATGGTGGTGGTCAGCGTACCGGTGTAGGTACCGGCGAGGCTGTCGGCGGGCACAGTCAGGCTCGACGCGATAGCCTGCGTGTACTGTCCCACACCCGAACCGGCCGCCGCGGACACCACCTTCACCGGTGCGTCCAGGGTTCCACCGAGAGTGGGGGTGACGCCGGTCGCGGACCCGCTGACGGCGGTAACCGCTCCAGGAGTAACGGAGAAGTTTGCCGCGGGGATGTCAGCGTTCGTGCCGTTGCTGCCGTCATACACGAAGGATGAGACCTGCTGGGTGACTTTCCAACCGGCACCGGTGCCGGAGAGATCGTCCACTGCCAAGGTCCAGGAGCCGTGCCCGGTCGTAGCAACGTGGGACACGGGGACAGCGCCCAACTCTATACCGCTTACCGCCGCAGAGCGGTCGCCGCTGGTCACTCCCTGGGTGATCACGTCCGCAGCGAAGGCGGCGGGTGCGGCGAGGACGGCGGCGGCCGTGAGGGCGGAGACTGTAAGGGTCTTGATGGAAGTGCGCATGATGTGAGACCTTCTGTTCGGTGTTGCCCCGTGGCACCCAGCGTGCCCGTGGACATCGAGTGTCCCCTGCAGAAACCCCAGGGGGTCGCCGTTCTCGGCGAGGTTCATAACGACATAACGAAGCTAACAGCCCAGAAACCGCTTTAATCCGTTCCTTGGATTAACCTGCGTGAATGCTGAGGAAGTCCTCGCAATAGAGTTAGCCAAAGCACTTCCTAGGGCAAAGGAGAGCCCCCAACGCACCCTTTTGTACCGCCTGTTCGCGCATCCTAGCGCCCGGATAATCTGCGTTTCGTCAGCTACCTGCCGCAGAGGGAGAAGTCACCACTACCTACAAGGGCCGCAACGTCGTCGAACCCGGATTCAACCGGCTCAAGAACTGGCGCGGCCTCGCCATGAGATCAGACAAGACCGCACGCAACTTCCTTGACCCTGTTGAACTCGCCGCATCGCTCACTTGGCTAGGAGCGAGCTTTAGCAACGCACCCTAGTGCGCCCGGGAGCGAACCGACCTTTAGGATGGGGAGACAAAACCGCAGGCCAACAGGGGGTCCGCTTTGCCCGAAGACCAGTCAACGGACAATTCCGTGACCCGCCGTGAGGCAATGGTTGACAGGTTCAAGTCCTGGGCCCTCCCGGTAGCGGCGGCGGTACTCGCCGTGGGATTCGGCGTAGCGAGCATCACCAACGGGTTGGCTGACCGGAACCGCGCCACCCAAGCGACGGACCAGAGCACGGCAGCGGCCCAGAGCACGGCAGCGGAGGCGGACAAAACCCAGCCCGTCTGCGGGGTGGCGGACCGCGGGAGCCTGGCACCGTCGTCGGGGGCCCTGTTCGGGGTGAACCTGGATCCGGCCGCCAAGCCGCTGGCCCAATACGCCACCGAACTGGGGCACAAGCCCGCCGTGACCGTCTCCTATGTGGACTTCCCGTATACGGACCAGGACCGGACCAACCTGCAGCAGGCCGCCGCCCAGATCCGTAACGACGGGCAGATGATGCTGCTGACCCTCGAGCCCCAAAAGGGCCTCACCGCCATCACGCCCGACGCCATCGAGAGCCTCGTGAAGGACCTGGCGTCCATCAACGGCCAGGGCGTCCCCGTGGTGGTCCGGTTTGCCCACGAGATGAACGGCTTCTGGTTCCCGTGGTCGCAGCAGCCGGTGGAGTTCCGGGCGGCGTTCACGCAGGTGGCCGACGCCGTCCATGCGGGGGCGCCGGGCTCGGCGATGATGTGGGCGCCGTCCTATGCCGGCGGCTACGCCTACCCGGGCCGGGTGTACGACGTCCAGCCCGGGACGCCGGACTTCACAGCCTTGGACACAAACGACGACGGCGCCCTCACCATGGCGGACGATCCTTACGCCCCGTTCTACCCCGGGGATGCCGCGGTGGACTGGGTGGGCCTGTCCCTTTTCCATTGGGGTGGCACCTACCCGTGGGGTGCGAATGCGGTGCCTGAGCCCAACAAGTTCGCGGACCAGCTCACCGGCAACTACAACGGCACCAACGGGGACGAGCGGCTGCTCCCCGACTTCTACACCGAGTACGCGGTGAACCACAGCAAGCCGCTGGCCATCCCGGGAACGGCAGCCATGTACAACCCTGCCGCGGGCGGTCCGGCCGAAGCGGACATCAAGCGCGCCTGGTGGGAGCAGGTGTTCAGCGCCCGGACCCATGCGCAGTTCCCCAACCTGAAGATGATCAACTGGTTCGAGTGGGACAGGGACGAGGCTGAGGTGAAGGGCCGGGTGGACTGGACCGTCACCAGCACTCCGGCCATCCGGGACGCCTTCACTGCGGCGCTGCCAGACTGGCTCAAGTACGGCGCCGGGGCCGGCTGCCGCCCCGCCGGGCCCTGATTCACCGCTTCCGATCCCCCGCGGCTGATCAGGCCAGAACCACCGAAACAAACCTTGGATTGCCCTTGTGAAAGCGCATTCCCTGTGTTTGAATCGTTCCATCTTCGGGATTCGGGACACGTCAGCGGGGCTGCGGGGCCGCCATCCTTTCCCGGGCGCACCAGAACCATGGCCACCACTCCCGGCTGTTTTGTGGTGCGCACAGCGCTTTGTCACATCGATAAAGGGACATCCCTGAAGGTCTCCCCCAGAGCATTTTTTCCAGATGATTCGACATACATACAAAGGAGTAATGTGCGTGAAAAAATCGAAGCGGATAGCTGCTGCAGTGGCCGGTGCCTGTGTGATGGGGGCCCTGTTCGTCGTTGACCCCGCCAGCGCGAGTCCAGCGGACAATCCGCCGGCCCCGGACCTGTCAAAGCTCACCGCAGTGGCGGCAGCGCCCTCACCGGATGCGCACGCCTATTTCATCTCGCCGGCCGGAAGCGACAGCAACCCCGGAACACAGAGCGCTCCCTTCAAGACCCTGATGAAAGCACAGGCAGCAGCGTCGGCCGGCGATATCGTCTACATCCGCGGCGGAATCTACAACCAGTTTGAAATACCCGAGACCAACAATCCGTTCGAAGACGTCTACCACTACGTCAATGACATCTACAAGAGCGGGATCACCTACGCGGCGTACCCGGGGGACGCCCGGCCGGTTTTCGATTTCAGCAACGTTCCCACCGATCAGCGCGTGGCCGGCTTCTACATCGAAACGGCAGTGACGGGCGTGAACTTCGTAGGATTCGATGCCACCGGAGTCAAGGTGGGCCCCCAAAAGCAATCGGAGGCTTTCAGGATTGCCGGCGGCGCCAACTTCCTCAACATGGCAGCCCATGACAACGAGGCAATCGGCTTCTACTACACGTTGGACGGAACGGGCGTTGTCCTGAACAGCGACTCGTACAACAACATCGGCCCCACCGCCTTGTCGGCCGGAAATACTGACGGCTTCGGTGCGCACGCAAAGAACGTGTGGTTCATCAATGACCGGGCGTGGCACAACAGTGATGACGGCTTCGACAGCATCACGTCGGAAGGCCGGGTGGCCTACATCAATGACTGGTCGTTTGACCAGCATGGAAACCAGAACGGCGTGGGTGACCAGAACGGATTCAAGGTGGGCGGGTACGCGTACCGCACCACCGGGCTCCCTGATCCGATTCCGCTGCACACAGTTATCAACAGCCTGGCCGCCGATAACGGCGCCAACAACTTCTACGCCAACCATCAGCCGGGACAATCGGCGAATTGGATCAACAACACGGCCTACAAGCCCGGGTACGGCGCCAATTTCAACATGCTGGAGCGCGTGAGCCCAACCAGCCCGGAGAACATTCCGGGATACCGGGAGGTCCTGCACAACAACGTGGCCTTCTCCGGCCCGCTGACGTCAAACGACAACACTCCCGCGGAGAACGAGACGAACAATTCGTGGACGATTGATGGCGGCCTCAGCGTGGCTGCCGGAGACTTCGAGAGCCTGGACATGCAGCAGCTGACCGCTCCCAGGAAGGCGGACGGCGCCCTCCCGGACGTGACGTTCATGAAGCCTGTGGCTGGCAGCGCGCTGCAGAAGTACGGGTTGGGCTACCTCGCGGACAAGGGCGATCCCTTTGCGACGCTGGAGAAGCTGGTGACCGCGTACAGCAGCTCCGGAGACATTGATAACCAGGGCCTGCGGGACAGCCTCGTGAGCAAGCTTCAGGACCATGAGCTGGCCGCCTTTACCCAGGAACTGAAGGCACAGCGGCAAAAGCACGTCAGTGACTACGCCGTGGATACCTTGACCCTGGTGGCGGACGCGCTGGCGTCGTAAGAGTTGCCCGCCTGCAACCGCGGCGGGACGTTGTCCGGGACGCATCGCACAGATGCGTTCCGGACGGTTGCACTCGGCCAAGGCCAGTGGAGCAGGCCCCCACGGGCTTCACCTCACGGCTGCAGCAGGCCGTTGACGACGACGGCACCGGCCTTCAGGACGGCGGCGACGGCGGGTGCCAGCACATCGAGCAACGGTTCCGCGGCTGCCCAGTCGCCCCGGAAGACCAGCGCCTCCATGGCCTCGGCGAGCGCCGCCAGCTGCAGGGCGCCCACCATGGTGGACGTGACCTTGAGGCTGAGTGCCCGGTCCATGGCGGTGTCCCCGTCGCCGCCGCGGACGGCGTTGCGGACCTTGGCCAGCCGGTCCGGCAGCAGCTCCAGGTAGGTGCCCAGGAAGGCGTGCGCCCCGGCGGGGCTGTCCAGCTCCTCCCCCAGGTGGCGGACGCACCGCGGGTCCAGGACCGGAAGCTCCAGGGCTGAGGGGTCCAGCACGGAAAGGTGCGCGCCCACGCGGACCACCGCCCGTCGTCGTGATACTCCTCATCCAGCCCGTGCGGGGTCTTCTCCCATTTGTGCGGACTGGAGAGCATCTGCCAGGCCGCACGCCAGGCGGCCACGGCGTGCAGCACCCAGTACGCCGGGTTCAGCAGCGCGAAAATGGCGATCCGCCAGCCGTGCCGCCGCCAGGTGGCGGTGCCGGACACCAGGATCATCATGGCGTTGCCGAACAGCATGGACACCACGCCGCCGGCCAGAAGCCATTCGGGCAGCACCAGGCCCACGAAGTTGTAGCCCACATAGGTGACGATGGTGAAGCCGAGCACCAGCGGGATCAGGCCCAGGAAGCCGACGGCGCCCGCCACCCCGGTGCGCTTGACGTACCGGACGGTGTTGCGGGTGTTCACGGCCGCGGTGACCATGTACCCCTTGATCCAGCGGGTGCGCTGCTTGATCCACGCGGGCACCTGCGAGCAGGCTTCCTCCCAGGTGGTGGAGTTGATGACGCCCACCCGGTAACCTTCGACGGCGGCGCGGAGCCCCAGGTCCGCATCTTCCGTGACGTTCCAAGGATCCCAGGCGCCCACCAGGCGCAGCAGCCGGGTGTCGAAGTGGTTGGACGTGCCGCCCAGCGGCAGCGGAATGCCGGAACGGTCCAGGCCCGGGAGCATGGAATCGAACCAGTGGGTGTATTCGATTGCGAAGAGCCGGGTGAGGACGTTCTGGTCCGCGTTGAAGTAGTTCAGGGCGGCCTGCACGCAGATCAGCGGGCGGCGGTCCGGGGCCAGGTAGCGCCGCTCGAAGGCGTCCTGCCGGAACGCATCAATGGCCGCGCGGAGCTGGCCCGGGTCCGGCCGGTCCTCGGCGTCGTAAATCACCACGTACTCGCCGCGCGCGAAGGTGAGGCCGTAGTTGCATGCCCGGGGCTTGGTCTGCGGCTCGCCGCGGGGCACCACCAGGATCCGCACGTACTCCCGCGGCCGGGAGCGCTTGGCGGCCTCGATGGTCTCGGTATCGTCCTCTTCCAGCAGCACCAGCAGCCGTAGGGGGCGCTGGTGCCCACGCCGTATTCGATGTCCTTGCTGGAGACGGTGCGGAAGCCTGCGAGCCGGAGCGGGGCGTCGTTGTCGCGTTGGAGGGAGCACGCCAGCGTGGCTGCGTTGATGGTGTTTTGCTGGGCGGTAGCGCCGGCGTCGAACGCGATGGGAAGGGTGCTGCCCAGTACTTGGGGGAAGCGGGCGAAGCCGGGCTTGATGGAGTGGCCGCGCTGGGCGGTGAGTTTGCTGCCGGTGGTGTCCACGGTGAGTTCCATGGGGAGCAGGCCGGCGGGGCCGGAGCAGTCGCCGCCGGCGGGGAGGGCGGTGAGCCGCAGGCGGAGGCCGTTGCGGGACTGGATGTGGCTGGCGGGGTTGTCCGCGGTGATGTCGAAGGTGTCGCCGTCCAGGGTTTGGGAGCTGAGCAGGTAGTCGTTCCAGTAGACGGAAAGCGCGGCCTGGCCGCCGGTGGGGACGGCGGTGTGGGTGCCGCGGAGCTGGAGGCTGATGGCGGCGACGGGTGGTGGGAACAGATGTTCAGCGCCCAGACGCACGCGCAGTTCCCCAACCTGAAGATGATCAACTGGTTCGAGTGGGACAAGGACGAGGCTGAGGTGAAGGGCCGGGTGGACTGGACGGTTACAAGCACACCGGCCATCCGGGATGCCTTCACCGCAGCGCTGCGGACTGGCTGCGCTGCGCTACGGGTCCGGGGCCACCTGCCGCCCGGCCGGCTCATAGCTGGGGCCTAGGACGTGAGGGCACCGCTCACGGGTGGACCAGGGCGTTGACGACGGCGGCGCCGGCCGCCCGGACGGCCGCGACGGCGGGTGCCAGGACATCCAGCAACGGTTCCGCGCCAGGCCAGTCGCCCCGGCACACCAGGGCCTCCATGGTCCCAGCCAAGGCCGCCAGTTGCAGGGCCCCCACCATGCTGGACGTGACTTTCAGGCTGAGCGCCCGGTCCATGGCGGTGTCCTCATCGGCCGTGCGGACCGCGGCGCAAACTGACGCCAGCCGGTCGGGCAGCAGGTCCAGATACGACGCCATGAACGCCAAGGCCCCGGAAAGGCTCTCCAACTCCTCCCCCAGGACGCCGAGGCACCGCGGATCCAGGACCGGAAGGTCCAGCGCGGGAAAGTGGGCGCTCACGCGGGGTGGATGCCGCTGACCGGCGCATCGAGGACGGGCGCTCCGCGGGGCGGGACGGCCGCAAGCGGGGCGCAAGTGCGGGCATCGATCCGTGCCTGGAGACGTAAAAGCATGACTCCACCTTGCCGTGCCTCACACAATTTTCCGTGTGGGCTGATCTCAAGGTTGGCTCAAGATGCGGCGTCCTGGAAGTTCAGCGCCGTCTTGTAGGCCGCGGACTGGCGTCCTAGCGTTCCAACGCCATGAGTACCACACCGATGGTGGCGACCGCCAGAGCGGCAAGTGCCACATAGGAGATGAAACGCAGTCTGCGCTGCCGAGCATCCCGCTTCGAATAACGAACGTCGTAACTTCCCCCGTAGCGGCCCATGGGCAGAGGATAAGGAGCCAACCTGAAGGTTGCTCAAGGACAGGCCGTTTGTTACGAAGCGTCGTGGCTGTTGCGCCAGTTCCCTGGAGCCGCTTGATGAACCAGCGGGACTGTTCGGGGCCGTACGGCAGGACGGGGATGGCCGTGGTGGCGTAGGCGGTGGGCTCCACTGCCAAGAGCACTGCCACCGTTGCGGTGGGCGTCATCATGGTGATCAGCGGCCTCATCACCTCAGACGGCGCAGGTACAATCGTCTGTGGCGCGTGAGCTACAATCAAGCCGGTCTATCTGGGAATCGGTGCGGCGATAACCCATGGTGTCTACCAAACGGACTTTCCTGCACCGGGATCCAGCTTCGTGACTGTGAGCGTGCTGACCGGGTCACGCTCCGGGTTCGCCTCTACCACCGCTTTCGGTTACCCTGCCGTGGTGAACCTTACGACGGCAACTGGGGAAACGGTAGCCCAGAATCCTAACTAGACTTCCTGAGTCACAGCCGCGGCATTCTCCCGTTCGACCCCAATTCCCGCTGGGCGGCCAAACGAGCGGACGAATGCCGGCCAGCGCGGGCTCTTGCTCGCGGCTCCTTCCTTAACGAAAAGGTACGCCAGCAGGATTACCGAAAGATAAGCCATCGACTGGAGCAGCGACCCGCGCAAGAGGATCAGCATGTAGAAGGGAAGAATCGAACCCAACACCCCAGGCACTGAGCTTGTCTGCAGCGTGAGTTCGGTCGTGCGGTCCAACCGGCGGACGATAACTCCGACTAAGACCATACCAAGTAACAAGGCCACCCATCCCCCGTTAACAAGGAGCTCCCCCCAGAGCGGAGCAGACAGATTGCGGAAATCATACAACTTGAAGTCCGCAAGCAGGGAACCTGTGTCGACAGGTTTGCCAGGCCAGACACTTCGGGGCAGCCAGAAGAACAGCACGCCGAGCATTTGGCTGCCCCAAGTGTGCCCGTAGCTGTCCACGTATTCAATGGAATTGGTGACCTGTGACCAGCTATCAAAGTCGCCGCTGAGCATGGCTTCCAAGGGGTTCTGGGACTTCGCATTGGGGGTCAACGACGTGCGGAACATGTCCATGATCGGGAAAAGGTAGACCATTCCGAAGATGGCCGCCAGCGCCCCAATTCGGAATCTTCCCAGAGTGGAGAAAGCACCCATCGAAGCTAGCAACGCCAAAAGCACCGTACCGAATACATAGCGGGGGCTGCTGATCGGGTTCACGCAGATCAAGAGGCAGACCCCAGCGACGAGCGGTAGGAGTACGGCAACACGCTCACCAGCGGCTTTCCGCGCCTTAGCTACATGGATCTGAGCAACAACGGCAACGAGTAGACCCATCTGCGCAGCACCGGAAACAAGAGTCGCTGTGCTCCGGTCAGGCCAGGCAACTCCTCGTATGAAGTCAAGCTGCAAACGGCTGACGAACAGGTTCGCGACGCCGAGCTTGGATGCGTAATACGCGAAGATAAGGATCACCGCCAAAGTGAGGACATTAACTTTGCGGCTGTTGAGTTCCCTCAGCTTGAGAGCCATGTCCTCCGGCTTGCCCCGGAACAGCCACGCAGTTAGGAACGCAAGGCACCCTACGAGAACGACGGCCGTGGTTTGCCAGTCCAGGTCGTGGTTAATATTTACGGCCGTGTTCGTGTCTTGACCCAGCCGAAGCTGGATCATGGGCGCCACACCGAGGAATACGTAGACGAAAAGCCAGAACGTCATTGAGAACAACTGACGTGCCCGTGACGCGAGCACCACTGAGTAGGCGCAGGCGGAAAAGATCGTGACGAGCAGCGGCCCCACGTAACGCCCATCGGAGCTGTCATAAGGGGTTCCAAAGGTGATGAGGATAGGAGCGATCACGCTAAGGAACAGGGCTGCGACTGTTGCCAGCGCGGGATTTGACGAGCCTACTGCCTTGCCGGCATGCGTGAGTGCTGACGTTTTCCCCAACATCTGTGCCCCTTAGATCGTGATTAGCTGCCTGCCTCTGGGATGATGAACCCCATGAAACGCGCCCGACTGGCTGCCCCTGAGCCGGCTGTCGCCTCTGCCGTAGCCGGCCTTGCTGGCCTCTGCCTGCTAATCGTACCGTCGCCATCATCCTCGTCGATAAGCGCGGCCTTGGCTGTGGTCACCTTTGTCGTTGCTGGCGTTGCCCACCGCCAGTCTGAAGAAGAATCAGGTGCCCGTACGACGGCAAAGGGCCCGGACGATGATAAGCGACGTGGTGTTGGCAGAATTAGTCATCGGCGCGGGGACTATGTAGTGGCCGGGAGCTCTTCCGCATAGACGACCTAGCGGAGCGCGGTTTCTACGCGCTCCGCCATGGGCGTGTGGCCGCCGTCATTCACGTGCCCCTTGTCTGCAATGACCTTCGAAGGGTCAATGACATTGGGTTCGATCAGGCAGACGTACTTCGCATTGACGGAAGCGGCCGCGTCCTGCACGGCCCTGTCCAGACTGACGACAGGTCACCCAACTCCACATCAGCGACTTGTAAGCGAGCTTTGCCCCGTTCTTCCTCGGTGCTCTCAAAGTTCTCAGGCCTCCCGGAAGGCTAGCATCGAGCCTGGGTTGGCGGACGTCTGTCGAAGCTAGCACTTGTCAGCCAATGCAGATTCAAATGTCGGCACCAGACTCCTCAGATGCCCTTACTGACCAGGAGGCGCCGAGCCATCACGACGGTCGGGACTCCTACGAAAACAGCGTGGCAAAGGAGGCTTCCATATAGCGGACCAGATAGGCCCAAAGAATTTGTAAAATAAATCGACACAGGCAGGTTCGCTGCCGCCATTAGACACGCGGCGATGGCCTGGACTTTCACTTTATTCGCGCCGTTCAAGAGCATGCTCACTTGACTCATGCCAAATGCATAGACGTTCCACAATGCGAATGCTATAAGAAGCTCTAGAGCGGGTACTACACTCTCACCGGCCCATACCTCAACGATGAATCGACCGAGAAAAACAATCAACAATGATGCCGCAATATATAGCCCTAGGGTTATATATAAAGTCCGCGCGAAGGACTTCCTCACCCAGAGCATGTCTCCATCGGCTAATGCGTGAGCAGTGGACGCCCACATCTGTTGAAGGCCGCCAGTAAACAACGTCGTCAATCCACTGAAAAGCCTGAGAACGACGCCGAAAGTTGCGGCGCCAGCAGCACCGACTACATACATGATGACCAAGGTGTCAGTTTGATACGTTACGGCACCTGCAAATGCCAAACCCATGAAAGGGACGCCCCGCGTCAAGAGCCGACCGATCACGCTTAGCTCGCATGCTGCCCATAAAGGACTATAACGTCCCTGCCTCAAATTGAGCATCAGCACGGTTTGGGCAACGTTTGCAATCACGGGGATGCCGACAAACACAACGACGAAGAAGTAGAGGTTTTCTTGCCAAACGCTTCCGCACAATACCCCGATGAATACTCCGACAGCGGATGCGAGGTTCACATAGTTGTTTATGTAACCCTTTTGGATGCCGAGGGCAAGTCTGGAACCTAATGTTGCCGGAATGGCGACGGCCGTCGCAGCGGCGAATATGACCAGCGATATTCGTATCTGATGCTCATCCACCCCCGGGGCCTCGAATAGCAACACGCTCGGCATGAACAAAACACCGGGAATGACGAGCAACACCACAACCAACGACATGCCACTTAGAAAAGCAAGTGAGTTTGCAATAAGCTTACGAATACCGGCCGTATTTCCCCTTGCATGGAGCTGCGAAAGATCAAAAATCGTAGCATTGCCGACGCCGAAATCCAGAAATCCGAATACCGCGACAAGCCCGACAAGAGTGGTCAAGACGCCGTATTCAATATTACCGACAGCTCGGACTGCGACTGCCACGGACAAGAGGCCGAGGAGCGTGGTGCCAACCTTGGAGCCGATTCCCGTCAGGAATGCTGTCTTTACTGCTTTCGTTCTGAGACGCATGGATACCGTTGAGTCATGAGCCAGCACTTCACCTTCGCGATGATCTTGCTGAACGCCCAGGCCTCTCACGTCAGGACTTTTCATGCACTCAGTGCTAGCTGATAGCAACGTTGAGTATTTGCCGCGGTAGCTGCCCACGAAAAAAGAGAGGCCCGCTCCAAACCTCGTTCTCTCAGCAGCAAACGGAAATCGGCGTCGTCAGCCACTCTCATCATCTTTGTGGCCAGCAGTTCCGAGTCATCCGCTTTGAAATAGTCCCCAGCGTCCCCTCCGACCTCTACCAGTGCAGGGGTCTCAGCTAGCAGAGCCGGACACCCCGACGCCATCGCTTCCAGGGTCGGAAGGCCGAATCCTTCATATTTCGACGGGAAGATCAGGCCCGTCGCTCCCCTGTAGAGCTCTTCTAGCTCTCGATTGGTTGGCGAGAGATGGCGGATCCTGGATGCGAGCCCTAGACGCATAATGTGGTTATCCTCTTCGGCACTGAACGCGCCACCGCCGACAACTACCAGATCCGCACTAATCTCACGCGCCACCAGACTCATGGCCTGCAGCACAACCTCAAAATTCTTGTACCCGCCGCGGGCGCCGACGAACAGGAAATAGTTACCGTGCTCGCCTTGGTCTTCACGGTTAGGTTTGAACTCGTCGGAAACGCCCAGCCGCGTCACTACGATTGGCACGTCCAACCCCGGGTAGAAAGACAGGAGGTCCCGTTTTGTCGTTTCCGAGACGCAAGCGATCGCATCAGCGGCGAGTATGTGTTTATCCTTGAGTGCATGAGGATTTCCCGACCCAAAATGCTCCGGAAACAGCTCTGGAATCATGTCGTGGATCGTTATTACATGCCGGCTCTTAGGATGAGTTCGCCAAGGGCGATCAAAGTAATAAGTATGATGGACAACATCGGGGCGAGGCTCACGTCGAACGTGCCGGAATGCCGCTGCGATCTGGTTGGCCGTCATCAGGACAGGTCGCTTATTGAGGTGCTTTATAGGTAACGAGGCTCCCAATCCAACCTCTTTTAGATGGGCGTTCTTGGTGAGTATCGGGAAACCTAAAACATCAACTTCAAGTTTCGGGTCGTTCATATACCGAACCGCAAGGTTTACGAAGTAGTTGCTTATCCCACCACGCCTCTGGTGAGAAAAAATTTGGTCGTCGAACATGACTCGCATGTATTCCCCCGATGCTCGCGGCTTTCAGCCGCAACGTTCCCTTGGGCAATCCTACTGGTTGCGAATCTAACGGTTTGGCCCGTCGAGTAAGCAGCGTCAGTGGATGGACTCCGAGTATGATCAATAGTTGGCCTAATCATACAGTGCGGCAGCTATCGTGACGGGCTGCTCTCTTGAACTGTGGGTACGGTGGCGCAGCGTCTGGTGGACGGGAAGCCCGAAATACTTATGATGGCCTACCGGGGGCCGACGCCGTCGCGTCAGCCTTCAAGCTGGCACCTCGGCCGAGCTTACGGTCAAAGGGTAGCTCGACGTACTTATGGAGCGCCCACGCAGTCACAAAGCTCAGCACAAAGGCGATTCCGAACCCAACCCATTCATCGACACCAAGCGATTGAAATCCCGGCTGGGCGAGCCGGGCAATGAAGATGTTATGAACCAGATAGAAGCAATATGAGATTGCACCCAGGTTTACTGAAAAGCGGCCACCGAGCCAGCCATGCGTACCGGCGATGTCCCGCTGTGCGGCAGCAACTATCAGGACGGCGAACGGGACGATAACAAGTGCCACGATCCCGAAGGCCGATGGCCACAGCCCTGCCGCAAGGTACGCGGTCGCCGCCAAAGCGACTGCGAACTTCCATGAGATCGTGGGGAGAAGCCCTGCCCTGAACTGCAGCGCTAGCACTGCACCAAGAATGAATTCAGGCAGGCGCGCGGGAGGGAAGTAATAAACGGCCCACGCCGTGAACGAGCCATCATCGAGGTCTGCCGGGTTGAGCGATTGAGAAGCCATGGCAGCTAGCGCTATGGGCACAGCAACCGCTACAGCACCAGCGACCCACAAGCCTCGGCCAGACAACCTGCGGAGCGCGGCAATTACAAACGGGAACATCAGGTAGAAGAACGCCTCAACCGAGAGCGACCAGGCGGGCGTATTAACTGCGAAGTAGACGTGCTTATCGGGCACCCAGGATTGCAACAAGAATGGGGTCAGCAATCCGTTCGCAAGGCCCTTTGGGTCGCGAATAAGCCACAGCAGACCTGCGATCAGAAGCGCCGCCAGGTAGGCGGGATAAATACGAGCGAATCGTCGGCGATAGAACCCGAGAATCGTATCCCCAGGCCTAGACGACCAAGCCAGGACGAAGCCACTCAGTATGAAGAAGAATGAAACGCCGCTTCTGCCCTGGCCGAAGACCGCGTGCACCACATCCCACTCGGCACCACCAATGAACAGCAGCCCGTGAAAAACGAAAACGGCAAGCGCGGCAATGAACCTGAGGCCAGTGAGTCGGTCAAGTCGAGCGCTTTCAACGCGCATGGAAGTCCCCCAACAGTATTTGCGATCGTCCCAAGTCTATTGCCAACCGCGCGGCCTATAAGACCGGTTGAGTTTCCCCAGTTGGAAGTGCATTCCCTCTTCTGAGTTGGGGCCATATACGCGGTCAGATGCTCCTGCGCGGCCCTTCCGCGCTCGCAATGAAGTACGTTCTGCTGGATGCCAGGTGCTCATTGGCTACCGCACTGACCGTCCACGTTGAAAGTCGCGCCAGCGCGGCAGAACTGACGCGCTTTTCACATGCCGGAGGTCGAGAACAGGCCAGACCATGGGGTTCCGCCCCTTGAGTCCTGACGAAGTTCTACCAGTTAGATAAGAGTGGGCGTAGCGGATCCATTGGACCTCAGCGGCTAGAACCGACGCTCAGGGAACTCCCGCTGGAATCATTGTTGGCAGACACCCATCGTGGCGAATCTGGTTGCTCTACGACTCTCGGCCCAATTCCCCGCGGGTTTCCTGCAACCGTTTTATAAACCATCGGGACTGTTCCGGGCCGTAGGGCAGGACCGGAATGGCCTTGGTGGCGTCATCGGGGGTGTCGCGGATGGACTGGCGCGCTTGGCGGACAGCCGTGGTCATAGTGTTAGCCATGGTTTTGACGAACTGGTCGCTGCACGGCTTGCCGTGGCCGGGGATCAGGAATTCGTAACGGTGGCGCAGAGCGGAGATGTGCCGGAGAGCGTCGGCCCACTCCTCAGGATAGGAGTCCTCGAACGAGGGGTGGGCTCCCTGTTCGACAAGGTCACCCACGTAGAGAGTGGCGGGCGATCCCACCAGGAGATCACCATCGGTATGGCCGCGTCCCAAGTAGAACAGGGTTGCTGTGAGGCCACCGAGGTCCACCAGGACGGGCTGGTCTTTGACGATTGCATTGGGCACCACGAGCTCGACGTTCTCACCTTCACCGGCGGCCATCTCAGGCTCCAGCGTTCCAACGTGCCGGCGCTGCACGTTACCACGCTGGTCAATCTCGGTGGCACAGTTCTGGTGCGCCCAGAATTCGGTGACGCCGGCTTCGGCGAAAACGGCGTTGCCGAAGAAGTGGTCGTAGTGGGCATGGGTGTTGACGACGACGAGGGGCAGGTCAGTCGTCTCCCTGACTGCATCCAGAATCTCGCGCCCCTGGCGGGGACCGCACCCGGTGTCGATGACCATGGCACGTTCGGAGCCGACGATCAGGCCCGTGTTCAGCAAGGATCCTTCGGTGATCAGTACATAGTTGTCCGTGCCGACTTCGAGCCATTCCGACATTGTTTCTCCGTACCTCCGGCAAAGCAGTGTGCGTTCGTCTTGGTGACCGATTGTACCCAACCCGCTAGGTCATTTCTGGAAGACACCAGACGTTCCGGCTTGTCGGTAGGGCCGGTCATGCCGACGTTCCCGGGCAGTTTGGGAGACGTAATTATTGGGGCGCGGGACTACTAGGCACGAGGCCACACAGCAGGGTTCTCCAATCGACCACTGGAGGCAGGTTCGAACAGACTCGACCTCGTGAGTCTCAAGATTAGTTTGATGATGCTCTAATTTAAGATCGGCGCCATGCCTTTGAAAGCGCGTCTGCTATCCCGAGAAACCTGGGTACCGAAAACCAGAGTTTCGGCGGTGATGGGATAGGCGTAAAGACGGCAACCCGACGAACGCCACCGCGATCCTCGATGTGTCTTAGAACAGCCTCGATTTCGAACTGGTTGACAGTATGCTTTCTCGTTGGGTTTGCCTGCGCTCCGTCGTCCATTGGCTCAGATTATTGACTGGGGCGCCAACATCGCATGAGTAGTTGCTACCTGCTTTGAAACGGCAGCACTACTCGTTGTTGGAACCCAGACGAGCAAGATAGACGCATTGACGCGATTCAGTAAGACGTGGGGGCCAACTGGGACACCGACAGGCGCTCGACCAGCGATTCAGACCTGCAAGGGCTTCAGCGAGCTTCCGCCAGGAGGCGGCCACTCCGTCCGGCAGAAAAAGCTTTAGTTGAAGTTGAAGACACTCGGAACGCCTTTCACGCTCGGCACCGGGAGGACCCGCGACACAAGGCTGTTCGCTTCCACTTGGCGGGTACACTTGTCGTGACCGCACGAATATTGCCGTTCTAGTGGCATCCGAAGCGGCTGCCGCAGTAATCACAGGGGGACCCGGAGCTTGGATTTACGTGACTACTTGCGCATTCTGCGGCGCAACATCAAACTCATCATCGCCATTACACTGTTGGGGTTGCTGGCCGGTGGTGCAGCGTCAATCTTGGTTCGCCCGACGTACACGTCCGAGACTCAGCTGTTTGTTGCCATTCAAAGTTCAGGATCTGTAACCGAACTACAACAAGGCAACTCGTTCAGTCAAGCTCGGGTGCAGTCATATGTAAAGACCGTAGAGACACCCGTAGTCCTTCAGCCGGCTATCACCAGTCTTGGCTTGAACGTAAGCGCTGCTGAATTAGCAAGGCGTGTCACTGCAACTGCAGACCTCAACACGGTCCTTATAAAGATATCCGTCCAGGACAGCTCGCCTGTTGAGGCAGCAGCCATCGCCCAGGCAGTAGCCAACAGCCTCATAACCGCGGTCGACACGCTAGAAAAACCCAAGACCGGTGGTTCCTCCCCGGTGAGTCTCTCGGTAATCACTCCAGCTCAGGCCCCATCTGTGCCGTCTGCACCAAATACGAAGCTGAATTTGCTTCTAGGTTTTGCGGCCGGACTAGCTGTAGGAATTGGAAGCGCAATAATGAGGTCGTCGCTGGATACACGCATTCGAGGTGAATTGGACTTGCGTAGCGTCACTGATGCGCCTCTTCTCGGCGGTATTGCATTCGACGAAGACGCTTTGAAAAAGCCTCTGTTGACTCAGGCACCAGCGCGCAGCGCTCGAAGCGAATCCTTCCGCCAATTACGTACAAACCTGCAATTTGCGAACGTTTCAGGACAAGCGAAATCAATTCTTGTCACCTCTTCTTTGCCCGGTGAAGGTAAGAGCACGACCGCTACCAACCTCGCCATCTCCCTCGCGCAAGCCGGCCAAACCGTCTGCCTTGTCGACGCAGACCTACGCCGCCCCATGGTTGGTGAATACCTGGGTCTGGACCGTGAAGCCGGGCTTACTACAGCCCTCGTCGGAGCGGCAGATGTCAACGACCTCCTACAGTCTTGGGGGGAAGACGCACTATACGTGCTCACGTCTGGCCAGATACCACCAAATCCAAGTGAGCTACTTGGATCTGCAGAAATGAAACTCCTGATTTCCCGGCTGGAGGAAGTGTTCGATTCTGTAGTCATCGACGCACCGCCTCTCCTTCCCGTGACGGATGCTGCCGTGCTATCCGATCATGTTGGCGGAGTTGTCGTAGTTATAGGTACGCAAAAAGTGAAGCAACAGGAATTGTTAAAATCTCTGGACGCACTGAAATTGGTAGGTGCGCACTTACTCGGTGTCGTGTTGAACCGCGTCGCCGCAAAGGGGCCTGAGGCCTACTCATATGGCTACTATGAAGAAACGGATAGTTCGGGAAAGGGCGGCGGCAAGGACACCCGTCGATCTCCGAGGTTACGACCGAGCGATGTTGATGGAAAATTTGCTGACGTTTCGACCAGAGAGCAACAACTCGCGGATCAAGCTGCGCGAGATGCCAGAGTGTTTCCCGGGCAACGGTCCAGTAATTAGCCGGTTTTCAGCGTGTTAGCGAACTAAGGCTTATTAACGAACTAATAGGTCCACGGTAGGCGCAGGCAGTATCAGGTCCAAATTTTGCAAACAGAGGAAAGGCGAATTCCGTTGCATGCTGCACGTTCACGCCGAATCTTAGTAGTGGAACCAAATCATGACGGTCACCGACTCTCATACGTGTCGTTGCTCGTATCAGCAGCAAATGCGGTCGGGGATTATGTCGTATTTGCCACCAAGAGCCAGGTAGTCGCCAGCGGAGAATTCCAAGTGCATCTTGGAACGTTCAACTCTCAGCTGGAACTTGTAATCAAAGACGACCTTTCCTTGGTGGAAGTGGAACGGCTCTGCCGCGATCATGCTATCGATCACGTAGTTGTTCCTGACGGTGACTCTTTTGCATATGCTTTGGCCAAAGGCCACGCGTGGACGTGGAGGGGCAGCATAACTGTCCTAGTCATGAGAGAAAAGGGGCAGCCTTCACGGTTCCCCGGCGTCACATTCGCGAAGACCGTTGCCAAGGTGCTGCTCCTACAAGCAGCAAATCTTCGACCACGTATCCAGGTTCGTGTCCTAAAGAGCGCCATATGGAAAGGACACTCCCTGCTTCCCGTCTCCCGCGACCCCGTTACTTTTTCGACCTTCACTGAAACGAACAACAACTCGTTTGCGCCAATTCTCACGGATCAGTTTTTTTGGTTCGGCGTCCTTGGAAAGGTGAGCCACCGAAAGAACTTGCCTCTGGTGGCTTCTGCATTAGCTGCAGTAAACCGGGCTGACGTGGCCCTAGTTGTGGCCGGTCAGATAGAAGAGGGAGTGTTGGACCTAGCCCAGCCGGCGCTTCAGAGAATCCGTGACCGAGGGGGCTGCGTCACAATCGTGAATCGGTTACTGACCGACATCGAAATGGACGATTTGATTAGAAGGATCGATTGCGCGGTCCTGGCACACAGTAATGAAGGGCCTAGCGGCATCTTGGGCAAGGCCGCTGCAGCTGGAACCCGAGTCGTAGCCGCCGGCGCTTCGTCACTTCGTATCGACTGCCGGAATATCGGTCCGGGCGCAGAGTGGGCACCTCTGAAGGAGTCTCATCTTTCCTTCGCGCTGGCGCGTGCAATCTCCCAGCCTGGACCCCTTCCAAGTCAGAATGCATCTGCGGGCGAGTTCGCCGCCGGCCTACTTGGTCACAAACCATGACCAAGTAGCGAACAAACTGAATGTGGAACACGCTTTTCACCTAGTCCCATCAGCACTTAGCCACCATAAAGGGAACACCCATGGCCCAGCCAGGCACGCAGTTCGCTCCACAAGCAGAGCGGGCCTCCCAAAAGAAAGTCCTTTGGGTCACAAACCTGGCCGCACCCTATCGAAGACCTGTTTGGCGCAGTCTCTCAGCTCGCTATGAACTCACCGTAGGGCTTTTAGAATCAAACTCCGGCCTCCTGAGAGACTACAAAGCTAATCGCGGAGCTGACTGGCTTCATCATGAGGAAGATGGCGTTTCATACGCGGAGCTCCGCACGTGGAAATTTACGCGTCGTGAGTCGCGGTTCTATATCTTGAAAAGTTTGCCGGTACTTCATAGTTATGACCTGATAGTTTTTGGCGGCTGGGAATCGCCGGCCTATTGGCTGCTACTTCTTGCCAGCATCTTTCTGGGTATTGCCCGAGTCGGCTTCTATGAGAGTCATGAAGCGACGATCTCACGTAAAACAGGACTGTTGGCCTGGGCGCGGTCCAGATTCTTCCGATGCATGGATCGGGTAGTCGTTCCCGGAAAGGCAGCTGCTCAGGCAATGATTGGCTTCGGCGTTGACGAGGACAAAGTCGTACAAGGATTCAATGCCGTCGACGTTATGGCTTTTCACGAGGCAACGACCATGGTTGATGCCTCGGAACCTGACCCGTGCCCTCGGGGCCACCGCTATCTCTTCGTTGGCCAACTCATTGAACGGAAGCGAGTGGACGCGATCATTAATTCATTTATCAACATCGCGCTCCCTCATGATGAACTGACCATCGTTGGCAGCGGGGAGCTCCGAGAGAGTCTAGCAGCCCAGGCTCGGACGAGTCATCACCGAATCAACTTCATTGGTCAGCTTGAAAATGAAAAGCTTCCCAACCTAATGGCCGCACATCAAACTTTGGTCTTGGCCTCCGAAAATGAGGTGTGGGGCCTCGTTGTGAATGAGGCCCTCGCGGCGGGTATGCACGTCGTTGTCAGCAGCAATTGTGGTGTGGCTGAGTCCATTTCGGGCATGCGCGGCGTCTACACCGTTCTTCCAAGCTTGGTGGATCTTTCGGATAATATGCGTGTTTCCCGGTCGAATTGGAACGGAAGGATTACTGATCCGGAAATCCTGCAGTTTACACCGGAGAGTTTCGCCGCCGACTTCGACCGGGCGTTCATGGCCAGCCTTGCGACTCTAGGGACACGGGCATGCCGAACATAGGGGTAGAAAGGACTTCGAGCTTGGGGACACAGCGGAAACTAGCGCTCTTTAGCGGAGGAGGATACGAAAAGGGCAGGCCGATGTGGATACAAGCACTATGGTTATGCACCTCTTCCCTTGTAGTCGAACGAATCTGGTGCCCCTCCGCCCTTCGAGTCAAACTGCTTAGGCTCTTTGGCGCGTCCATAGGTCAACGCGTTCTCATCCGCCAAGGTGTCCGTGTCCACTGGCCTTGGAAGCTGAATATTGCTGATGACGTATGGATTGGTGTGGATGCGTGGCTACTCAATTTGGAGCCAATCACCATTGGGTCAAATGTATGTATTTCCCAAGCTGCATTGCTTTGCACCGGAAGTCACCTGTCTGATTCCGAGAGCTTCGAATTCGATAACGCCCCGATCGTCATCAACGATGGCGTCTGGATAGCAGCCAGGTCTACAGTACTGCGGGGGGTGACTATTGGCACCGGGGCCGTCATCGGAGCAACGGCGCTCGTGACCCGAAATGTTCGGCCAAACGCACGAATTCTTGCCCCCCGAGCAGTGGCGATAGCGGCGGAGGAGGAACCATGAAAATCATCCAAATTGTCACTCTCGTGACCCCTGATGGAGCATACGGCGGCCCAGTGCGGGTCGCCGTGAACCAAACTCGGGCCCTGCTGGAAGCCGGGCACGAAGTCGAACTTGTAGCCGGTGGCAGTGGTTTCGGTGCCACTTTGCCGAAACAGTTCGACGGTGTCCCTATTAACCTCTTCCATGCGCGGAGCCTACCCGGAATGGGATTCTCAGGTACATGGGCGCCAGGACTCCAAAGTTGGCTTCGTTCCGTGATTAGGACAGCGGACGCAGTCCACATACACATGGGACGTGACATGGTTACCTTGCCAGCCTCGCAGCTTGCGCGCCGCCTGCGAGTGCCTTACGTTCTCCAGACACACGGCATGATCACTAGATCATCTCACCCGCTCGCGGGCATTGTGGATCGACTCTGGACATTTCCAGCGCTAGAGAATGCAAGAAGGGTTCTTTACCTAACTCCACAGGAGTCAACCGATCTCAAATCACTCTCAAGGCCATTGCCAACACTAGAGGAGCTGCCAAACGGAGTTCCCCAATCGCAGCATTCGAAAGCAAACAAGTCCAAAGTGATTGAGGTGTTATTTCTGGCACGCCTCCACGAGCGGAAGAGGCCTCTACTCTTTATCGAACTCGCCAAAAAGCTTCATCCGATATTTCCGAACGTCAGATTTTCTATGGTTGGACCCGATGGAGGCCAAGCGTCCGACGTTACTGCGTCTATTCAAGCTTCCGGAATAAGTCACGTATTGCAGTGGGAGGGCGCAATCCCGCCGGATAAAACCGCGGCCCGGATCAGTAGATGCGACGTCTACGTGCTTCCTTCGATCAATGAACCTTTTCCCATGTCTGTCCTTGAAGCGTTGTCCCTTGGAAAACCCGTCGTCATTACCAACTCTTGTGGACTTGGTCCGGCCATCCTAAAAAAGGAAGCGGGAATGGTTGTTGATGAAACCTTGGATTCTTTGGTGGACTCAGTCACACTACTACTTGATGATGCTGAATTCCGGGATCGGGTTAGCCGGGCCGCCCTTGATTTGGCATATAACGATTTTGGAATGAAAAAGATCGTTAAGCATCTCGAGAATATTTATGACGAAGTGAGCAACAATGGCAAACGACATAAATAGGTCAAATGCTTCGCGGAAATCGGTAATGATCGTTCAACCTTATGTGCCAGAATACCGCATGTCGTTCTTTAATCGTCTTATTGAAGAATTGGACTCATATGGGGTGAGGTGTCGAGTGGCAGCCGCCTCGCCGCATGCGGAGCAGTCGGCGAGGGGAGATGCCGTACAGGCCCCCTGGATCGTGGAGTATTCGCCTCGCGAGTTTAAGCTCATGGGCAAGACGATTGGCCTCGGCGGTGCGCGCCGTCTCTGGAATGAAGAAGACGGCGTCATCGTGGGCTTGCTAGGCTCTTCTGTCGACACCACCCGAGCAATCATTGATGGGCGCCGAAAGGGTCTCAAGGTCGGCCTTTGGGGCCACGTAAAACCTTATGTAAACAACGGAAATTCAGTTGATCTAGCGATTGAAGCCTGGCAGTTGAGAAATTGTAACCAAGTATTTGCTTATACTCAGGGCGGGCGTGACTATGCCATCTCTAAAGGTGTCGACCCAAGACTTGTCACAACCGTAATGAACGCCACCGACACCTCGCGTCTAGTCAGAGCCAGGGACTCTCTTTCATCGGACTTAGTCTCTGACTTCATGCAAGCTCATAACCTCAGGAAGCATCGCACATTAGGGTACGTAGGTGGTCTTGACGGTAGTAAACGGATTGATTTTCTCGCGGAAACATTGGACCAGTTATGGATCACCGATCCTGACATAAAGATAGTGATTGGCGGACGAGGATCTGAAGCGCATTTGCTGGATACCGCGCGCTCCCGCGGCCAGGTAACCATGCTTGGGTATGCGTCGCCAGAAGATCAGGCCTTAATCGGTCGCATTTCGTCCGCCATAGTAATGCCAGGGCGAATAGGCCTCGTGGCCGTTGATGCCTTAGTTTTGCAGCTCCCTATCCTTACCACGCGGTGGCCTTATCATGCCCCCGAGTATGAATACTTAGTGGAGTCCAGTACATGCTTTTCCTCTGCCGACAACGTTTTATCGTATGCTAACTTGATTCGATCGTTCTTGGATTTGGAAGCGCGCTCAAATAGGCAGCCAAATATTACCGATTGGGAATTTCCGACTATTGACAAAATGGTTGACAACTTTAGTATCGGCACGTTGAAGATGCTAGACATAATATGATTATTCGTCATGCCCTCTCTTCGAGCCACAACGATCAAAGGTTATAGTTGCAGTGACCACTAAGCTTCGAATCTCGATACTCGGTTTGAATTATGCCCCTGAAACAACGGGCAACGCCCCGTATACCACGAGCCTAGCCGAGGGACTTTCCAAAGCCGGACATACTGTCAATGTCCTAACCGGATACCCACACTATCCGGAGTGGAGTCTTCGGGCCGGCTACTCGGGTTGGCAATCTCATGAGTTAATCAACGGGGTGTCTGTTACACGCCTTCGTCATTACATTCCGCGAAAGCCATCTGCACTTTCGCGCGTTCTAATGGAACTCACCTTCGGACTACGTCTGGTCTTTGCTCCGTGGAAAAAGCCAGACGTAGTTTTGGTCGTAAGCCCAGCACTCTTGTCGAGCGGACTCGCAGTGTTGCGGGCCCGCCTCCGTCCTCAGCGCCCTGCCGTTGGAATCTGGATACAGGATCTATACAGTCGCGGGGTTATCGAAACCGGTGGCGGCAAGCTTGGCCGAATGGCTGTGGGTCTTGAGTCAACAATCCTTCGCGCGACCGATGGAGTGGCGGCGATACACGACCGCTTCAAGGAGCACATGGTGTCGTCACTCGGCATGCCAGAGGAGCGCGTAGAAGTAATTCGAAACTGGACCCATCTGCCGACCTCGCCATCATCGGGGATCGACGAGATGCGGATCAGGATGGGCTGGGCGCTTGATGACGTGGTCGTACTCCATGCCGGAAACATGGGCAAGAAACAGGGCCTGGAGAACGTAATCGAAGCGGCTAGGATCGCGGAATCCAGCCAAAGTCGAGTGCGTTTTGTGCTAATGGGCAACGGCAACCAGCGTCAACGGCTCGAAGCAATGGCTTACGGGGTAACGAAAATACGCTTCATGGATTCTCTCCCCGAGTCTGACTTCCAACTTGCGCTCGCCGCAGCCAACGTCCTGCTGGTCAATGAGCTACCGGGGGTTAGAGACATGGCTGTGCCTAGCAAGTTGACGTCCTACTTCAACGCTGGTGTTCCTGTTGTCGCAGCAACAGACGAAGGCAGCGTCACCGCTTACGAAATTGAGCACTCCGGTGGAGGGTTACGCGTGGATGCCAACGACCCGGCCGCCCTGGTGAGAGTTGCCGAAATCCTCGCGGGTGAGCCTTTGCTGCGCGCGCGTTTGTCGGAAAGCGCGCTGCGGTTCCGACATGAAGCCTTGTCGGAATCTGCTGCGGTTGCCCACTATGATGAGTTCATCACAAGTCTTGCATCGTCGCGCGGTCGATAGGCCGGGCGACTCTTTTGTGTTCCACAACTAATTTCTGGGGGTAGCATGACCAAGCGTGCACTGATAACTGGTATCACGGGACAAGATGGCTCGTACCTGGCTGAGTTGTTGCTGTCTAAAGGCTATGAAGTACATGGGCTGATTCGTCGCGCCTCTACATTCAATACTGCCAGGGTCGATCACCTGTACGTTGATCCGCACGATCCAAAGGCAAAACTCTTCCTTCACTACGGTGACTTGAGCGACGGTGCACGTCTCGTCACCCTTCTGGCCGAAATCAAACCAGATGAGGTTTACAACCTGGCCGCACAATCTCATGTGCGTGTGTCCTTCGATGAACCCGAGCACACGGCGGACACCACAGGCGTTGGATCCATCCGGCTCCTTGAAGCAGTGAGAATGTCGGGCATCGAAACCAAGTTCTATCAGGCTTCCTCTTCCGAAATGTTCGGAGCTACTCCTCCTCCACAGAACGAAGAGACGCCCTTCTACCCCAGGTCGCCCTATGGCGCAGCGAAGGTCTACAGCTATTGGATCACCAAGAACTATCGCGAGGCTTACGGTATGTTTGCGGTCAATGGCATTCTTTTCAATCACGAATCCCCGCGTCGCGGCGAGACCTTTGTAACGCGTAAGATCACCCGTGCGGTCGCGGCCATCAAGGCTGGTAAGCAAGACCTGCTCTACATGGGCAACCTGGATGCTGTCCGTGACTGGGGGTACGCCGCCGAATATGTCGAGGGTATGTGGCGAATGCTTCAGGCTGACGAACCTGACGACTTTGTTCTTGCAACCGGCGGGAATTACACAGTGCGCGATTTCCTGCAGATTTCCTTTGAACATGCGGGACTGAATTGGGAAGACCACGTCCGCTTCGATGAGCGATATCTTCGGCCTACAGAGGTTGATGCACTAGTTGGCGACGCATCTAAGGCTCAAGAAAAGCTTGGCTGGAAGGCATCAATTCACACGCCGGAGTTGGCGCGCATCATGGTTGACGCCGACATCGAGGCTCTAAAGCACGCCGGCAACCATTGGATTGACACCGTTAACCTTGAAAGCTGGAAGAACTAGTGACAGACAAAGTCGAGTTCATAGCGGGCAAGCTGGACAGGGAGTCCACTTTCTATGTCGCCGGGCACCGCGGCCTCGTTGGGTCGGCGATTTGGCGGAAACTTGAGCGTGAAGGGTTCGTCAATCTGGTTGGTCGCTCGTCTGCAGAACTTGATCTCAAGAACCGGGAAGCAGTTTTCGCATTTTTTGCCGAAGCCAAGCCGCGCTACGTGGTGCTGGCGGCGGCTAAGGTCGGTGGAATTCTAGCCAATAACTCGTATCCAGTTGATTTCCTGAGCGAGAATTTGCGAATCCAGACGAACGTCATGGACGCGGCACTTGAACACGGCGTCGAGCGGCTCCTGTTCCTTGGGTCCTCGTGCATCTACCCCAAGTTTGCTGACCAACCCATACGGGAAGATTCACTTCTTACGGGCCATCTGGAACCGACCAACGATGCGTACGCCATCGCTAAAATCGCAGGAATAATGCAAGTCCAGGCGGTGCGCCGTCAGTACGGGCTGCCCTGGATATCAGCGATGCCGACCAACCTTTACGGACCGGATGACAATTTTTCCGCCACGGGATCCCACGTTTTGCCTGCACTTATTCGGCGTTATGACGAAGCGGCCAGGTCCGGCAATACTTCGGTAACTAACTGGGGAACTGGATCCCCTTTGCGAGAGTTCCTGCACGTGGATGATATGGCAGATGCATGCCTACATCTCCTGGAGAACTACGACGGCCCTTCTCAGGTCAACGTAGGAACGGGATCGGACGTGTCCATCAAAGAGTTAGCGGCTATCGTTGCGGGAGCCGTCGGTTATGAGGGAAGGATTGAGTGGGATCAATCCAAACCTGACGGTACGCCCAGGAAACTTCTTGATGTCTCCAAACTGTCTGAGGCTGGGTGGAAAGCATCCATAAGCTTAGAAGAGGGAATACGCTCGACAGTCGCTTGGTATCGGGCCAATATCGACAGCATCCGCAGCTAGCACGGACACACCGTCCATTTAAAAAAGCTCAAAAAGGTGGGGGACTTTGGTGAAAGATATGCGCGACTGGCGGGCCCGCTGTGGCCGGCAATTGCGTATTATCGACGCGTTCGTGATTGCTTGGGCGGTTGCTGGTGCCTACGTCATTCGCTTTGGATGGGCGTCAGATTTAGTCGCCTCAGGTCAAGAAGCTATCTATGCATGGCTGTCCCTGATTCTTGCCCTTGCTTGGTGGATCATGCTGGGGGCTTGGAACAGCAGACAAAGCCGGATTCTAGGCGCCGGCCCGGACGAATATAAACGTGTAGCGGCCGCCTCCCTTTGGCTCTTTGGCCTGGTCGCAATCGTGTCTTACGTTCTCAAACTCGACACCGCCCGTGGCTACGTGGGAGTGGCTCTGCCAGCAGGGCTTGGCGGCCTCCTTTTGGCGCGTTGGCTAATTAGGCAACATCTGAACGTGAACCGACAGTTGGGCCAAAGTATGTCACGACTTATGCTTCTCGGCGGTCCGAGCGCTGTTGCCCATCTAGCTCGCTCGCTTCGATCTGCCAAGCATGCCGGCTACTTGCCCGTCGCCGTCTATACGCCCAACGTTTCCGAGGTTCCCTCGCTTGAACCAGAGTCCGGGCTGCCTGTCGTTGGAAACTTGCCCGATGCCCCATCAATCGTCGCAGCGATCGAAGCATGCAGCGCTGACGCTGTTGCAGTTTCAGCAGGCGTGCAGTTGCATCCCCAGGTTTTGCGCCACTTAGGCTGGGAACTTGCAGCACGAAACGTCGGACTGATAATGGCACCGGCGCTGACAGATATTGCGGGGCCGCGGATTCATACTCAGCAGGTGGCTGGACTTCCGCTTATACACGTGACTACGCCCACACTGGAGGGCGGACAGCGAGTGGCTAAACGTCTTTTCGACATCAGCATTTCATCAATCTTGATCGTTGCCCTCCTACCGGTCATGGCCATAGTCGCTCTGCTCATCAAAATTCAAGACCAGGGTCCAGTCCTGTTCAAACAGAACCGTGTGGGCATGGAAGGTAAACATTTCCAAATGCTTAAGTTCCGCTCAATGGTCACGGATGCAGAAGAACGCCTAATTCTGCTCAAGGAACGAAACGAGGGCAACGGTGTTCTTTTCAAGATAAAGAACGACCCGAGAGTTACCTCTGTCGGACGCGTATTGAGAAAATTAAGTCTCGATGAATTGCCGCAACTTTTCAATATCTTCGCTGGATCCATGAGTCTGGTGGGCCCGCGTCCTCCTCTTCCTTCTGAAGTCGAGGAATACGAGCAGGACGTTCGCCGCAGGCTACTTGTCAAGCCAGGTCTCACAGGTCTCTGGCAAGTTAGCGGCCGTTCTAACCTCTCGTGGCAGGATTCCGTTCGGCTTGACCTGTACTACGTGGAGAACTGGTCATTGGCCGGCGACCTACTTATCCTCATGAAGACCTTCCGCGCTGTATTTCGAGGTGCCGGAGCCTATTAATTCTTTCGCGGCTAGTAACCGCTGGGGGAAAGGACACTACTAATGCGAATATCGGTTATTGGCTGTGGCTACCTGGGAGCCGTTCATGCTGCGTGCATGGCAACACTGGGACATGAGGTTGTGGGCATAGACACTGATGAAAATAAAGTGTCGGAACTCTCGGCCGCTCGGGCACCCTTTTTTGAGCCCGGCCTGGAAACCCTACTGAAAGAAGTCCAAGCAACAGGGCGTCTTTCATTCACAACCGACATGTCCGCAGCGCAGGGCAGTTCTGTGCACTTCATCTGTGTGGGAACTCCTCAGAAGAAGGGTGAGAACGGCGCCGACATGTCTTATGTGGATGCAGCGACGAGCGCGCTGCTGCCATATTTGTCGGCCGACGATCTTGTAGTCGGCAAATCTACTGTCCCAGTCGGCACGGCTGCGCGGTTGCACGAAATAGTTCGGAGTGCTGAGCCCACGGCGGAGTTGCTATGGAATCCGGAATTCCTTCGTGAAGGACACGCGGTGTCAGACACCCTTCACCCTGACAGGCTCGTGTACGGCGTATTGACCGGCTCCGAGGATCATCCTGCTGTTGACGTACTGGACCAGATTTACGCTCAACCGCTAAAGGACGGTACACCTCGACTCGTGATGGACCTTCCAACCGCAGAATTAGTTAAGACCGCCGCAAACTCTTTTCTGGCAACGAAGATTTCTTTCATCAATGCCATGGCTGAACTCTGCGATGCTGCGGGGGCGGATGTAAGCCTCTTGGCGGATGCCATAGGCATGGACGATAGGATCGGCCGCAAGTTTCTCAACGCAGGTATCGGGTTCGGGGGGGGATGCCTTCCCAAGGACATTCGGGCCTTCATGGCGCGAGCTGGTGAGCTCGGTGCGGACCAGGCTTTGACGTTTCTTCGTGAGGTTGACTCGATCAACATGCGTCGGAGGATCCGGGTGGTAGAACTAACGCGTGAACTTTGCGGGGGTTCCCTGTTGGGGCAGCGGATCACAGTTCTGGGCGCTGCGTTTAAGCCGGAAAGCGATGACGTTCGCGATTCGCCCGCATTGAGCGTGGCGGCCCAGTTGCAGTTACAAGGTGCAGTCGTGACGGTTACCGACCCTGAGGCACTCGTCAATGCCGCCCGCCGCTTTCCAGAGCTTCACTACGAAAGGTCAACTGACATCGCACTCCAGCGGGCTGATGCGCTTCTGCTTCTAACTGAGTGGCAGGAGTATCGTGACCTGGATCCATACGGGGCTGCTGCCCTTGTAGCAACTCCTAGGATATTGGATGGCAGAAACGCCTTAAACCCCACCAAATGGCGTGCAGCCGGGTGGACATATCGCGGACTCGGCCGTCCCTGATAATGGCCTCTGAGAATCGTAAAGATAGGGACATGTCCGGAGAGCTTACCCATGCTGGGAACAGGTCAAGTCGACTTAGAAAGTTCGCGGTGCCAGCTGTCGTTCTGGCTGCTTTCCTAAGCCTAGGAACAGCTTGGTTCGCGATCAGGGCCAACACGGTAAAGACCGAACTGGAGGCCGCGGCTGCACTTCTCCCCCAGCTCAAGCAGGAAATCCTCCTCTCGGATGAAAGATCCGCTGCCAATACCGTAGCCGCGCTGCGTCAGCACACCTCTAGCGCTCGGCAGGCTGCCGATGAACCTATATGGACATTAGCGTCGGGGCTGCCGCTGATCGGGCCAAATGCTAGTGCCATTGCAGAAGTGGCAAGATCAGCCGACGACGTTGTGAACCTGGGTCTGGCTCCCCTTGTAAGCGTTTACGAATCCCTGAACTGGGACAGCTTGTTGCCCAGCAGTTCGGGCAGCAACCTTGACCCATTAAAGACCGCCGCCCCGAGCGTCGCCTCATCGGCTTACGCCGTTCGAACCTCGTCTGAGAGGCTCAGTGCAATCGATACGTCACAGCTCTTACCACAAGTTGCGGCGCCTTTGACCGAGGCAAGTGCAGAGCTGAAACAAGCAGTTGGCGCTCTTGAATCGGCCGCAGATGCAGCTAGAGTGGCTCCAGATATGCTGGGTGCCGACGGCACTAAGAACTACCTACTCGTAATACAGAACAATGCGGAGGCCCGTGCGTCCGGCGGCATACCCGGAGCTCTTGCAATTTTGACCCTGGATAAAGGCAAACTCTCACTTGGCTCTCAGACCAGTGCAGCTGACCTCGGGGTTTTTGCGCCTAGCCTGCCTGTTGATCCAGAACAGCAGCAGATCTATTCGACCCGGCTGGGCAAGTATATGCAGGACGTGAACCTCACGCCCGACTTTCCCACCGCGGCCAGCACGGCCAAGACAATGTGGGAGAAGAAGACTGGGCAGAGAGTCGACGGGGTGCTCTCTATCGACCCAGTAGTCCTCAGCTACATCCTTCAGTCGACAGGACCAGTTGCAGTCAATGGCCCCGAATTGGCAGCTGTCAAAGCCTCAGGCCTTCCTACGGAACTGACCAGTGACAACGTTGTGCCAACTCTTCTCTCAGATGTCTATGCAAAAATCAAGCAACCAAAACTGCAGGACGCATACTTCGCTGGCGTGGCCAAGGAAGTTTTTAGTGCCTTTTCCAGCGGTAAGGGAGAAGCCAAGGGCCTGATCACGGGCATCAGCCGAGGGACAGAAGAAGGACGTGTGCTGGTTTGGTCTGCCAACACTTCCGAGCAGTCGGTAATCTCCAAGTACCCATTGAGTGGCGCTGTCTCCGGGCCCAGTGTTTCTCCCGCCCAATTTGGCGTTTACTTCAACGACGGTACGGGCGCCAAGATGGACTACTACGTAAAGCGCACGGTTCAACTCGTCAAAGAATGCCCGGCGGATGGCTATGAACAGACTACGGTCCGAGTAACGAGCACGAACACTGCGCCGACGGACGCTGCAACGTCCTTGCCCGCGTATGTCACGGGTGCCGGCATTTACGGTGTGGCGCCAGGGACAGTGCAGACCAACATCATTTCCTATGGCCCCGTTCAATCAAACGTTGAGTCAGCAACCATGGACGGCCAGAAGACTCCGTTTGCGCCGTACCTGCATGCGAACAGGCCTGTAGGAGTCGTTGCTCAACAACTTGCGCCTGGAGAAAGTAAGACCGTGGAGTTCACCTTCGGGAAGATCGTCCAACAAACCGAACCTAACTTGGTTGTCACACCCACCGTTCAACCTGTAAAGGACGTTATCCTCCCGACCGAGACTGCGTCATGCAACGAAGGATAGTGACGGACGCGTTAACACTATGTAAACCGACTGGATTGAGGTTGGTTACAACCGACCGGGGATGGTACCTTCTATCTGGGATATCTATCCGTAGTTCTGCACACGGTCTCGTGCGGAGGGGGCATCTCCCCAAAATCGGGTATCAAAACTTAAACGTCTCCGGGGGGACACTAATGAAGAAAACACTCGCTGCTCTCGCACTTGCGGGGTCAATCGCACTCATCGGTTCCGCGCCTGCCATGGCCGCAACCTACCCGGCACTTCCGCCGCAGGCAGCCGTATCCGACGGAACCGTTGGACCGGGTGAAACCTTCGTGTTCCGCGGCCAGGGCTTCCTCGCCGGTGAACGGCTCATCATCCGCGTTACGCCCGGCCAGGCTCCGGCCTCCAACGGCGCAAACATCGCCGGCAGCCGGGCGGTTGCCGCTCGCATCAATGTTGTGGCCGAGGCGCAAACCCTGACCACCACGGCGGACGCTCAAGGCGCATTCTCCCTGCCGATCGCCATCAACGAGGCCGGCACCTACTCCCTGACTGCAACAGGGGAAACCTCGGGTGTGACCGTTGGCCCCGTCACGGTCACCGTGGCTGCCTCGCTGGCCAACACCGGTGGGGGCGCTCCGCTGGCCAACACGGGCGGCCTGGCCAACACCGGCGCCGACTCCGGCCTGATCCTGTGGACCCTGGTGGGCGCAGGCGCACTGGCCGCCGGCGCAACCTCCGTTGTGGTGGTTCGCCGCCGCGCCAAGGCTGAGGTTTCCGCCTAAGTCCAAGGCTCCATAGCACCAACGAAGGTGGGTGCATCTCCGGAAACGGAGATGCACCCACCTTCTGCTTTTGGGTTTCGACAGGCTTGATTTCGACAGGCTCAATCACCGGTGAGCTCAACCACCGATGGCTTGTGGGTTTCCGGGTGTCGACAGGCTCAACCAACGACTGACGGGCTCTATCACTGTCCGATTTGTGGTAACTATTAGGGCTATGGGGAGACATTGGCGCAAAGCACCGAGAGAATACGACTTTTCCGTGCCACTCCCCCGGCCACAGGTGCTGGGCTACGCCCTCCTGATCCTCCTGGCGGCCTGCGCCCTGGCAACCGCCGCATTCGCCCTTCTGCGGACGTCCTGAGGCCCTTTTTGAAACACCTTCACAACCACCGGCTGTGGCAGCTTATCCTCGCCGCCATGGTGGTTCCCTTGGCCCTCGTCGCCTTCTGGCCAACCCCCGTGGACCAACCCGTCTCCGGACAGCTCGCCACGATGTTGAATTTCCTCCACCACCACGGCATTCCCCGCTGGTTTAACTACGACTTCGTGGAAAGATCCGCCAACATCGCCCTTTTCGTCCCCGTGGGATTTGTGGCGGGCTTGGCATTTCCCAACAAACAATGGTGGCAAATCGGCGCCTTCGGAATGCTCGTTTCCGGTTGTATCGAACTGGGGCAGCTTCTATTTCTTCACAGCCGCTTTGCAAGCCCGTCAGATGTCATGACGAATACGTCAGGGGCTGTCATCGGCGCCCTTGTGGCTGTCTTGGCCACGCAAAAAGGGAGGCCCGCCGCCTTACGGCAACGAGCCTCCCTAAAGCAGTAGAGCGTCAGAACTACCCGACGAAGCCCTTCATCCAGGTCTTCAGGTCCTCGCCGAACTCCACGCGCTCGGAAGCGAGCGTGATGACGGCCTTGAGGTAGCTCAGCTTGTCGCCGGTGTCATAGCGGCGGCCCTTGAAGACCACGCCGTACACACCGGAGCCTTCGCCCTCGCCCGCTGCGAGGGTCTGCAGGGCGTCGGTCAGCTGGATCTCGTTGCCGCGGCCGGGGGCGGTGTTCTCCAGGACTCCGAACACCGAGTGGTGCAGCACGTAGCGGCCAATCACGGCCAGGTTGGACGGTGCCTCGCCGACGGCCGGCTTCTCCACCAGGCTGTTGACGCGGACATAGTCCTCGCCCTCAACAACCGAGATGTCCGCGCAGCCGTAGGCACTGATCTGCGACGGATCCACCTCGATCAGCGCGATGACCGAACCGCCGGTCTTCTGCTGCACCTCCATCATGGTGCTCAGCAGGTTCTCGGCCTCATCGATGAGGTCGTCACCCAGGAGCACCGCGAAGGGCTCGTCTCCCACGTGCTGCTGGGCGCAGAGCACAGCGTGGCCCAGGCCCTTGGCCTCACCCTGGCGGACGTAGTGGATGGGGCCAAGGTTGGAGGCGTACTCCACCATGCCCAGCTTGTCTTTGTCCCCCTTGGCCTCCAGCGCAGCCTCCAGGCCGGGCTCGCGGTCAAAGTGGTCCTCCAGGGCGCGCTTGTTGCGGCCCGTGATCATCAGAAGATCGGTAAGGCCGGCACCCACCGCTTCCTCGACGACGTACTGGATGGCCGGGCGGTCTACAACGGGCAACATTTCCTTCGGCATTGCCTTGGTGGCGGGCAGGAATCGAGTTCCCAATCCGGCAGCAGGAATGACGGCTTTGGTGATAGCTCTCCCCATAGTCATAGCTGAACCTTAACAAATTTGTTGGAGCGGCGGACAATTATGGTTTCGTGGAGCAGGTTGAGACAGGCCTCGACAGGCTCGATTTCGACAGGCTCAATCGCCACCGAATTTTGGCTCGCGTTTCTCCTGGAATGCCCGGAATCCCTCTGCGTAATCGTCGGTCTTGCAGAGGCGTGCCTGCTCCTCGTTCTCCTCCTGCATGGCCTGCCAGAGGCCCAGCCGCTGATCGCGGATGTGCGCCACCAGCTCCTTCGACGCAACGAACGCACCCGTGGCGCCGGCTGCCACCCGCTCCACAATCGCCCGCGTGGAATCCAGCAGCTCGGCCGCCGGCAAGGCGCGGCTGAACATTCCCTGCGTCACGGCCTCGGCGCCCGAGATCAGGTCCGCCGTGTAGATCAGGTCCAGCGTCCGGTGCATGCCCAGCCGCTCCGTGAAGTACCAGTGCCCGCCCGAGTCCAGCGTGGCGCCCAGCTTGGCGAACGGCGAGCCGAACTTGGCGTTCTCCGCCACGTACACCACGTCCGTGGCCAGCAGCAGCCCCAGCCCCACGCCCAGGCAGGCACCCTGGGCCGCAGCGAACGTCGGCGCCGGGAACGCAGCCATCTTCTTCAGCAACGGCTCCACCAGGCCGCCCAGGTACGCGGCGGCGTCGTCGCTCTCCGGGGTGACCCCGGCGATGTCCCGGCCCGCGCAAAAGGCCCGGCCCTCTCCCCTTAGCAGCAGCGCCCGCACCTCACCGCGGAAGGCGGCGGCAGCAGCGTCGTCGTACGCCTGGGTTAAATCCCGCAGCGCCTGCTCATCCAGTGAGTTCAGCTTGTGCGGGGCGTCCAGGACAACCTCGGCGATGCCGTTGCTGATGGAAAGGGAAATCATTCAGACTCCTTTGTTGAGAAAAGACTTACACGTCGAAGTCGACCGTGACTTCCTTGCTGGTGGGGTGGCTTTGGCAGGTGAGGACGTAGCCCTTGTCCAGCTCGTCCTGCTCCAGCGCGTAGTTCTCGTCCATGGTCACGCTGCCGGTGACCACCTTGGCCCGGCAGGTGCCGCACACTCCCCCGGCGCACGCGAACGGCACGTCCGGGCGCACCCGCAGCGCCGCGTTCAGGATCGACTCGCGGGCGTGCGTGGGGCTGGCCACCTCGCCCTGCAGGCCGTCCAGCTTGAACGTGATCTTGTACGTCTCCTTGGACTCGTCCACCACCACGGGACGGCCGGCCTGCCCCTCCGGGCGGTCCGGCTTGCCCGACGTAAACAGCTCGAACCGCACGTTCTCCGGCTTCACCCCGCGCTCGGCCAGGGTGTCCCGGCACAGCTGCACCAGCTCGAACGGCCCGCACAGGAACCACTCGTCCACATCGTCCGCGTGCAGGGCGGTGCCCAGCAGCTGCTGCAGCTTCTCCGCATCGATCCGGCCGCTCAACAGCGGCGCGATCCGCTGCTCCCGGGAGAGCACGTGGTGGATGGCCAGCCGCTGCGGGTACTTGTCCTTCAGGTCCGCCAGCTCCTCCAGGAACATCACGTCCATGGCGGCCTTGTTGGCGTAGATCAGGTCGAACCGGGTCTCCGGGTTGGCGGCCAGCAGCGTCCGGGCGATCGCGATCACCGGGGTGATGCCGGACCCGGCGGCAATGGCCACGAAGTTCCCCGCCTCCCCCGCCAGCTCCTCCGGGTGGTTCATCGAGTTCATGACATTCTGCTCCACGGCCACACCGTCGCGGCCGTGCTTGGACACGAACGCGCCCATGGGGCTCATCACGTCCAGGGTGTCCCCGGCCTTCAGTTCGGCATTGGCCCACGTGGAAAACAGCCCGCCCAGGTCCTTCTTCACGGCCACCCGGATCTCGCTGCTGCCGTCCTCGAAGCTGCGCGGCTCAGCGCAGATGGAGTAGCTGCGGCGGATCTCCTTCGGCTCGCCGTTCTCATCCGGCAGCGTGGTGCGCAGGGCCACGTACTGGCCGGGCAGGTAGTCGAACTTGCCGGCCAGCTCCGCGGGGACGTGGAAGCTGACCTCGATGGCGTCCTCGGTCAGCCGGCGCACCTCCTGCACGGTGAGGGTATGGAAGGACGGACGACGGCGGCCGGTCACCTCAGCCTCTTCGGCGGCGGTCTGGCGGACAACAGGCATGGGCGTTCCTTACAGGACTTTGAAGTAGTCGAACGGTTCCTGGCAGTCCTGGCACACATACAGCGCCTTGCAGGACGTGGAACCGAAGCGGGTGAGTTCCTTGGTGTTCAGGCTGTTGCACTGCGGGCACTTCACGGCCATTTTTAGCCTGATTGCACCGGTGTGGCCGCCGGCCTTGGAGTTCCCGGTGGGCGGGGCGATGCCGTACTCCTGCAGCTTCTGCTTGCCGGCCTCGGTCATCCAGTCCGTGGTCCACGCCGGGGCCAGGACCAGGTCCACTTTCGTTTCCTGGTAGCCCTCCTTTTTGAAGACGGCCTGGAGGTCATCGCGGATGGCGTCCATGGCCGGGCAGCCCGAGTACGTGGGCGTGATGGTGACCGTGACGCTTCCGTCTGTGCCGACGTCGACCTTCCGCAAAATCCCCAGGTCCGCGATGGAGAGCACCGGGATCTCCGGATCCACCACCGTGGCGGCGATGTCCCACGCGCGTTGCTGCGGGGTCCGGGTGCGGGTTTCGAAGTCCGAGATGTACATGGCTGTCACCAGCTCGCGCCGGGATGCTCGCGGGCCAGGACCTGCATCTCCGCGAGGAGGTAGCCCAGGTGCTCCGAATGCTTGCCGTACCGGCCGCCGCCCGGCGCTGCGGGCACGTCCGGGACCTCCAGCTCGGCTTCGGTGAGGACGGCGGTGGTCAGGCGGTCAAAGTCTTCCCTCAGGCTGGAAGGCGCGACGGCGGCACCCGCCTGGGCGAGCCGCTGCGTCAGGTCATCATCCTGGAACAGTTCGTTGACGTACGGCCACATGAGCCGCAGGCCATGGATCATGCGTGTGCGGGACTCCTCGGTGCCGCCGGCCAGGCGCAGGACCCACTGGCTGCTGTGGTCGCGGTGGTAATCCACTTCCTTCACGGCCTTGGCGGCGACGGCTGCCAGGGTGGCGTCCGTGGATTCGGTGAGGCGGCGGTAGAGCTCGTACTGGTAGTAGCTCACCACGAACTGGCGGGCGATGGTGGCCGCGAAGTCCCCGTTGGGCTGTTCGAACAGCTGGACGGAACGGAACTCGTGCTCGCGGCGGAAGTAGGCCAGCTCATCCTCTGATGTGGCCGTGCCGTCCTCCTTGGGCATGCCGGCGCCGGCGTAGGTGAGGAAGCTGCGGGCGTGGCCCAGCTGGTCCAGGGCGATGTTGCCCAGGGCGATGTCCTCCTCCAGCTCCGGTGCACGCGAGATCCAGTGGCCCAGGCGCTGGGCGAGGATCAGGGCGTCGTCGCCGAGGCGCAGGGCGTATTCGGCGGTGTCTTCTGTCGGCTTCACCAGGCCGGTTTTGACCTCGAGGGCGATGTCCTCCGGGCGGAGGGCGTTGCCGGGGGTGATGCGTGTAGCAGATGCGTTGGAGTCGCCGCCTGCGACGCCGGTGGAGATTTCGCCGTGGCCTGTGGTTTCTGCCTTGGTTTCGGGGGTGCTCACAGGTGCTTCACCCCTTCGCTCTTGGTGTAATACGTGGCGTGCCGGTAGTCCTTGCCCTGCGGGGACTCGAAGAAGGAGCCCTTGGAATCGGGGTCGCTGGCCGCGATGGCGTCGGCCGGGACCACCCAGATGGAGACGCCCTCGTTCCGGCGGGTGTAGAGGTCGCGGGCGTTCCGGAGGGCCATGGCGGCGTCCGGCGCGTGCAGGGACCCGGCATGCACGTGGCTCAGGCCGCGGCTGGACCGGACGAAGACCTCCCAGAGGCCCCAGGCTCCGCGGTCGTGGGTTTCGGCCGGGGCCGACGAGGCTTTCGGGGCTTCGCGGTTGATTTCAGTGGCGGCGCTGGCGGGGGCGTCCGGGTTTCCGTGGGGGCTCATGCTGCGTATTCCTTCTGCTGCTTTGCTGACTGTTTTGCTGCGTAAGCCGCCGCTGCCTCTCGGACCCAGGCGCCGTCGTCGTGCGCTGCCCTCCGGCGCTCGAGACGCTGGGCGTTGCAAGGACCGCGGCCGGCCAGGACTTCCTGGAACTCGTGCCAGTCCAGGGGGCCGTGCTCCCACTTCTTGGTGTCCTCGTTGAAGCGGACCTGGTCATCGGGGAGGGTGAGGCCCAGGACCCGGACCTGCTCCACCATCATGCCCACGAAGCGGCTGCGGAGCTCGTCATTGCTGAAGCGCTTGATGTTCCAGGCCATGGACTGCTTGGAGTTGGGGGAATCGTCGTCCGGCGGGCCGAACATCATCAGGGCGGGGGCGTACCAGCGGTTCACGGCGTCCTGGGCCATCTGCTTCTGCGCAGGCGTGCCGTTGGAGAGTTCAAGGAGGATCTCGAAACCCTGGCGCTGGTGGAAGGACTCTTCCTTGCAGATGCGGACCATGGCGCGGCCGTAGGGGCCGTACGAGGCGCGGCAGAGCGGGACCTGGTTGCAGATGGCTGCGCCGTCCACCAGCCAGCCGATGGCGCCCATGTCCGCCCAGGTCAGCGCCGGGTAGTTGAAGATGCTGGAGTAGCGGGCCTTGCCGGCGATGAGGTCGTCCATCATCTTGTCCCGGTTTTGGCCCAGGGTCTCGGCGGCGCTGTAGAGGTAGAGCCCGTGGCCGGCCTCGTCCTGGACCTTGGCCATGAGGATTGCCTTGCGCTTCAGGCTGGGGGCGCGGGAGATCCAGTTGGCCTCCGGCTGCATGCCGATGATCTCGGAGTGGGCGTGCTGGGAGATCTGGCGCAGGAGGGTCTTGCGGTACGCGGCCGGCATCCAGTCGCGGGGCTCGATCCGGGAGTCCTCGGCGATGATGCGGTCGAAGTGGGCCTCCCCCGCGGCGTCCGCTTCTTGGGTTAGCTCAGCCGGCACTGACTGCAAGTTCTGCGCTGCCATGGTTGCTCCTATGCAAAGACCTACTGGGACGTCCGGAATTATTTACCGACCGTTCGTTCAGGATATGCGGGCGCGGCGGAACTCGTCAAGCGTGCACCCCTCCCCCTCCGACGCCCGCTCACCTTCGACAGCCTTTCCCCCGACGCCCGCTCAGCTTTTGCACCTTTTTCTGCAACGCCCGCTCACCTTCGACAGCCCTTTCGGGGACGCCCCATCACCTTTCGCACAAAGTGTGGGCCGTCGTCGTGCGCTGCCCGCCCAGGTCGGGGCCCGCCGTCGGGGCACTGACCGCGTGAGGTGCGGGGCCGCCGTCGTGCGCTGCTCGCGGTTCTCGACGCGCAAATCCACTTTCGACGCAGGCGCTCCCATTCGCACCCCAAATATCTGGCGCGCCAAGGAATCTGCGCCGCGGAATTGAATAGGTGCGTCGCCAGCACCAGCGTGGGCGCGCGGCGACCAGGGCGCGCCAGGGAATCTGCGGGTCGGCACGGAATTTGCGCGTCGGCGGCGCCACTCCACGTTCAGCGTGCAGCGCGGTCCGCGGGTCCTTAACGGCCCGGCGTACCGGCGAACTTCACGGGAGCCCCGCTGGATTGTCGTGGAATGAGGGTGGGCATGGACCGGCGGATGCGGGGCTCCGCGGCCGGATTGACGATGAGGTCGATCGCCGTGGCGGCGATCTGGGCGAGGGGTACTCGTACGGAACTCAGGGGCGTGGGAAGGCGGGACGAAAGCGGAATGTCGTTGTATCCGACCAGGGCGAGATCTTCAGGGATGGCGATGCCGTGCCGGTGCGCTGCCGCCATGACGCCCATGGCGATGTTGTCATTGGCGGCGAAGATTGCTGTGGGGCGATCGCCCGGGGCCTTCCCGAGAAGTGTCTCGCCGGCCGTGTATCCGTTTTCGATGCCGTAACCGGCGGCTATCAGCCACTCGTCGCGCGGTGCGATTCCCGCCTCGCCAAGCGCCCTGCGGGCACCCTCGAGGCGCGCGGTTCCGGTGGATGTGAAAGCGGGGCCGGTAACAACGGCGATGTCCCGGTGGCCCAGGTCGATGAGGTGGCGTACGGCGAGGTAGCCACCCACTTCGTCGTCTCCGAGGGCGGAGGGGCTGATGCCGTCAGTCCGGAGCACCAGGGCATGCGCTACCCGGCGCTCGCGCAGCAGCCGGGGTAGTTCGTCATCGAGGCGTGCCGTGGCGAGAATCAACCCGTCGACGTTTCTGTCCAGCAGTGTTTCGGCTGCCCGGCGTTCATCGTCGGGATCGTCGCCGCTGGTGGCGACCATGGCGAAGTAGCCGCGGGAAGACGCGGCCTTTTCAAGTTCCTCGAACATCAGGGCCATGACGGTGTCACTCAGGCGGGGGACCAGGACACCCAACGTCCTGGTCTCGCCGCGGCGAAGACTTGAGGCGAAGGAGTTCCGCCGATAGCCGAGCTCCTCGGCGATCTTACGGACGTGTGCTGCGGCCGCTGAACGGGACGTGGTGCGTTCGTCCAGGGCACGGCTGGCCGTGGAGATGCTGACGCCACTGGCAGCTGCGACGTCCTTCAGGGTGACGATCGCAGCGGGTAAGGCCCGTTCCATCGCGCTTCTCCTCTTCAGCAAGGGTGTAACAGACACTCTATTCCTCCAACTTGCAAACGTTCTCTTGACAGTGAGCTGCGACACGTGCAAACTTGAAAACGTTCCCGCAAACGTTTTCATACTAGCGGGACTACCGACCATCAAAGAAGACAAGAAGGTAGCTGTAATGACACTCGATCTCCGCGGACTCAGCCCCGCACCTGTCACCCCGTTCACCGAAGATGGCGCTGTCGACTTCGCTGCGATCCAGCGTCTGGGTTCGTGGCTCGGATCGATTGAGGGCGTGAAGAGCCTCGTGGTCTTGGGGCACGCCGGCGAAGGCACGTTCCTTACTGAAGAGGAGCAGCTGGACGTCATCCGCGCGTTCGTGGCGTCGACCGACGGCCGTGTACCGGTGGTGGCGGGTATCACGAAGGAGGGCAACAAGACCGCGGCCCTCGAGGCCAAGAAGGCCGTCGAGGCCGGCGCGTCAGCTGGTCTGGTCTACCCCTCGCACGGGTGGCTGCGCTTCGGATACCAGAAGGGCGCCCCGCAGTCGCGCTACCAGGAGATCTATGAAGAGTCCGGCCTGCCGCTGATTCTCTTCCAGTACCCCGACAACACCAAGGCCACCTACGACCTCGACACTCAGCTCGAGATCGCCGGCCAGGAGGGCGTCTTTGCGACGAAGAACGGTGTCCGGAACATGCGCCGGTGGTACACCGAGATCCCCGCGCTGCGCGCCGCGTACCCCGAGCTGCAGGTGCTGTCCTGCCATGACGAGTACCTGCTGCCGACCATGTTCGACGTCGACGGTCTGCTCGTCGGCTACGGCAACATCGCCCCCGAACTGCTCGTCGAACTGATCGAGGCCGGCAAGGCGCAGGACTACAAGCGTGCCCACGCAATTCATGAGCGCCTGCTGCCGGTGACCAAGAACGTTTACCACCGCGGCTCCCACATGGAGGGCACCGTCGCCTTGAAGTGGGGCCTGGTGAACCGCGGCATCCTTGAGCACGCCACCGTGCGCACCCCGCTCCTGCCCTTGCCGGAAGGCGCCGAGACCGAAATTGCGGAAGCCTTCGCGGCCGCAAACATCGGCAAGGTCACCGCCACTGTCTGATCCACGGATCCTGAGGATGGCGGGAGCAACACCCGCCATCCTCCCCTAGGCTTTAGCCATCTCCACTCTTGGTCAATGAGGACCCCAGCGTCACCGCTGGAGAAGGAGGACTCGCAATGCGCGAGCCGAACAACACCACAACCATGGCCGGCGGCCCCAACGCCGCCAGGATGAACGCAGAGCTCGTAGCCCGACTCGAACGGCTCCCGCTCACCCGACGGCTGACCCTGATCCGCGTGGTCATCGGATCAGCCACGTTCTTCGACGCTTACACGGTCCTGGCCATCGCCTTCGCGATGCCCCAACTGTCCACCGAATGGCACCTTACGGCCGGGGAAATTGGGATGATCCTCTCCGCCGGCTACGTAGGCCAGATCTTTGGCTCCCTGTTCTTCGGACACCTTGCAGAGAGAATCGGCCGCATGCCGGTCCTGCTCATCACCATCCTGCTCTTCGTCTCCATGGATGTCGCTTGCCTCTTCGCCTGGGGCGCCACCTCGATGATCGTCTTCCGCTTCATCCAAGGCATAGGCACCGGCGGCGAAGTCCCCGTCGCCAGCGCCTACATCAACGAATTCGTCGGCGCGAAAAAGCGCGGCAGGTTCTTCCTTCTCTATGAAGTCATCTTCCCCGTCGGCCTGATGTTCGCCGGCATCGCAGGCTACTTCCTGGTCCCGGTCGTCGGCTGGAAAGCCATGTTCATCGTCGGCATCGTCCCCGCCCTGCTCACCATCCCCATGCGCTGGCTGATGCCCGAATCCCCGCGCTGGCTCGCCTCCCGGGGACACGTCAACAAGGCTGACATGGTGGTCACCATGCTGGAGAATGAAGCCCGCAAAGCAGGCCACGCCCTTTCCGAGCCCGTCGTGCGTCCCGTGGATCCGAAGGCCACCGCACGGACCGACTGGCGTGAACTGTTCTCAGGCATCTACAAGAAGCGCACCCTGATGATCTGGATGCTTTGGATCTGCGTGTACATGGTCAACAACGGCCTCATCACCTGGCTCCCAACGCTCTACAAGCAAGCGTTCAACCTGCCCCTGCAAACCAGCCTCGCCTACGGCTGGGTGACATCAGCTGTTGGAGTTGTCGCGTCCATCCTCTGCGCACTGCTCATCGACAGGGTGGGCCGTAAGCGCTGGTACAGCGTCGCCTTCCTGGCCGCGACCGTCCCGCTGGTCATCCTTACCGCCCTCGGAGCCGTATCCGCGACGCAGGTGGTGGTGTTCGCCAGCATCGCCTACGCCATCCTGCAGACGATCTCCTTCTCGCTGTACCTCTACTCGGCCGAGCTCTACCCGACCCGGCTCCGTGCCATCGGCACAGGATTCGGGAGTGCCTGGCTCCGCGCCGGCTCCGCGATCGGGCCTATCCTGGTCGGCTGGATCGTGGACAACTACGGCATCAGCCTGGTCTTCACCGTCTTCGCAGCCGTCGCCCTCATCGGCGGCCTCATCACCATCTTCTTCGCTATCGAAACCAAGGGCCGGGTGCTTGAGGAGCTCTCCCCCTGACGGACTCTGCCGTTGTGGTTGGGCGGCGGCGCGGGTCCTGTTGAAGGGTCCGCGCCGCTGTCCGTTTTGGTGGGTAAGCCCCTGGCGGGATCGGGACGGTTCCCGACGCGCAAATGCATTTTCGAGCCCCACATTCCTATGCGCGAACCACATATCCGGCGCGCAAAGGAATGTGCGCCGCGGAATGGAATCTGCGCGTCGCCGGCGGCTCCGGAGGGACCGATGTTCCCTGTTCAATGTCAGTGACGCGGAGCACAATTGGCCTTGCCTCACCACGAACGGAGCCATCCAATGTCCGAGCACACCAATACCACCCCAGAGCACGCAGAGAGCAGGGTCCCCCTCCCCGGCTCCGAACGCGCCACAGCGGCAAGGATCCAAAACACCCTGGGTCCCGCCAATCCCGCCCACAGGATCGAGGTCACCGTGATCCTGCGCCGCCAGGAACCGTTGCCGGAGACCCCCACCGAGCCCACCGCGCCCCTGACCCGCGAAGAACTGGCGGCCCGGCACGGCGCCTCCGACGAGGACCTGCGCCTTGCCACCGAAACCTTCACCCGGCTCGGAGCTGACGTCGTCGAGGCCGACCCCGCATCCCGCCGCATACGCCTTGCCGGGACGGTGGAAGTCCTGAGCCGGATCTTCGGCACCAGCCTGGAGGAAGTCACCAGCAGCGGTCCGCACGGCCACGACGTCACCCACCGGCACAGGACCGGTGGACTGCAGATCCCCGCGGAGCTGGACGGCGTTGTCACGGCGGTTCTGGGCCTTGACGACCGCCCCCAGGCCCGCGCCCAGTTCCATGCAATTCCGCTGGCGGCAGCCGGGACCAGCTACACACCGCCCGAACTCGCCCGGATCTACGACTTCCCCGCCGGCAGCGGCGGTGCCGGCCAGACCGTGGCCATCATCGAACTCGGCGGCGGCTTCGCCCAATCCGACCTGGACGCCTACTTCTCCGAACTCGGGATCACCGGGCCCACAGTGCGGGCAGTAGGAGTCGACGGCGCCGCGAACCAGCCCGGAAAGGACCCCACGGGCGCGGACGGCGAAGTCCTCCTCGACATCGAAGTGGTGGGCGCCTTGGTGCCCCAGGCGGACATTCCGGTGTACTTCGCACCCAACACCGACGCCGGTTTCCTCGACGCCATCATCAACGCATCCCACGCCACCCCGGCGCCCACGTCCATCAGCATCAGCTGGGGCCAGAGCGAGGACGACTGGACCGCCCAGGCCCGGACAGCGTTCGACCAGGCCCTGGCCGACGCCTCGGCCCTTGGCGTGACCGTCACCGCGGCGGCAGGGGACAACGGCAGCGCAGACGGCGCCACTGACGGCAAGGACCACGCCGATTTTCCCGCCTCCAGCCCGCATGTGCTGGCGTGCGGCGGAACCCGCCTTGACGCGGACCCGGCCACGGGAACCATCACGTCCGAAACTGTGTGGAATGACGGGCCGCACTCAGCCACCGGAGGCGGCTACAGCGACACCTTCCCGGCGCCCACCTGGCAGTCCGGCCAGTCCACGCACCATGGCGGCCATCACCCCACCGGCCGGAAGGGCCGCGGAGTGCCGGACGTCAGCGGCGTCGCGGACCCCCAGACGGGCTACAAAGTCCGGGTTGACGGCAAAGACATGGTCATCGGGGGCACCAGCGCCGTAGCACCGCTCTGGGCGGCACTCATCGCTCTCCTGGCGCAGTCAACCAGCCGCACCTTCGGGCAGATCCAGCCGCTGCTGTACGGCAACAAGGCCGCATTCCGCGACATCACCACGGGAAACAACGGCACGTACAAGGCCGCGGCCGGTTGGGACCCCTGCACCGGTCTCGGCAGCCCCGACGGAACGGCACTCCTCACCGCCATCACGTCCGGCCGGTGACCTGACGGGAAGCAGCCCGGTCCGCGGTCCTGCGGCGGTCATGTTTCTTAAGCTTTTCTTAGGAACCCTCGGAGAGGATCGAAACAGAGACCAGGACAGAACCCTGTCCGCCGCAGGACCACCCCGGAGGATTCGTGAACGAACCAACCCGCGCCCACAAGACAACAGGCAAGCCCGGCACTACCGCCGCGGCCCGTGCCCAGTTCCCCGTACTCCCCCAGGCCCGGCACTGGCTGCTGCTAGGCGCGCTGCTGTGCGCCGCCGTCGTCGCGCTGGGCTTCACGGTGCAGCTCCTGCCCGGCGACGCCGCGACCGAGTTGAACGTGGACCAGGAGCTCAGCCAGCACCACGTTGCCGTGCTGACCGCCGTCGCGATGGCAATCAACCTCCTGTTCGGCCCGGTGGCGGGCCTGGGCCTCATTGCCGTCATCGCCGTCGTGGTGCTGCTGGTGCGCCGCGACCTGGCCAAGGCCGTTGCCTTCGGCGTGGTGGCATGCTCGGGCTGGGTGGCCAGCGAAGCCTTCAAGCTCATCGTCGCGCGGCAGCGACCCAACCCGGCGCTGCTGTTCGACCCGCTGGCGCCGGAGACCGGATCCAACAGCTTCCCCAGTGGCCACGTCAGCTTCGCCGTCGCCCTGGCCTTCGCCCTGTACTTCCTGGCCCGGCGCACCCGCTGGTCCAAGCTGGTCGCCGCCGCAGGAGCCGTCATGGCCGTGACGGTGGCATGGTCGCGGCTCTACGTCGGGGTGCACTACCCCACCGACGTGGTGGCCTCCTTCCTGGCGGCGAGCGCCGCCGTCGTACTGCTCGCCGGGCTCTGGAACCGCTACGCTCCCCGGCTCTTCGACCACCTGCCCGCCGCGTTCACCACACCGTCCGGCCGACGCTAAGGGACCACCATGCACGCCATGCTCACCCCTGACGTGGTCTCCGCCATGGCCACCGCGGGATCACCCTCCCTGCTGGACCCTGCCGGCCTGCTCGGCGGCCTGGGACCGGCAGCCCTGGGCGTGATCGCCGGGATGGTCTTCATCGAATCCGGCGTCCTGTTCCCGTTCCTGCCCGGTGATTCGCTGCTCTTCACCGCCGGGCTCCTGCACCAGCAGCTGCAGCTGGCCCTTCCCGTCCTCATCGGCGTGATCACGGCGGCCGCGATCGCCGGCGACCAGGTGGGCTATCTGCTGGGGCGGCGCTTCGGCCGGCGCTGGTTCAAGGACGACGCCAAGGTCCTGAAAACCGCCCACCTCACCGCCACCGAGGACTTCTTCCGCCGGCACGGTGGCGCGGCCGTGGTCCTGGCCCGTTTCGTCCCCATCATCAGGACGTTCGCCCCGCTGACCGCCGGCACCGCCCGCTACGGGTACAAATCCTTCACGCTGTGGAACATCGTGGGCGCCGCCGCCTGGGCCACATCCGTGACCCTGCTGGGGACGTGGCTTGGGCATTACGAAATCATCGCCAAGAACATCGACGTCATCGCCGTGCTTATGGTCCTGGTCTCCGTGATTCCCTGGGCCGTGGAATACCTCAAGCGCCGCCGCGCAGCCAGGCAGGACGCATTCACGGAAGAATAGGCGGCATGACCACCCCGGACCGGCCCTCCCTGCTGCTCGCCGAGGACGACCCTGCGCTGGGTCCCCTGATCGCGGAACTGCTGGAGCCGGACTACCGGATCCGGCTCGCGGCCACCGGCCAGGAAGCCCTCCACCTGGGCCTGACTCAGTCCTGGGACGTGATGGTGATTGACCGCGGCCTGCCCGTCATGGACGGACTGGCCGTCATCGCGGCGCTGCGGGCGAAAGGCATCGCCACGCCCATCCTGATCCTCACCGCCCTGGGCGAGACGGACCAGAAGGTCCGCGGGCTGGACGCCGGCGCCAACGACTACATGACCAAACCGTTCGACGCCGGCGAGCTGGCAGCGCGGCTGCGCGCACTGACGCGGACGTTCGCTCCGCCCGCGGGCCCGGTGGGCATCGGCACCTGGGACTTCGATCCGGCGTCGCGCGCTGTCCGTTCCGCCTACGGCGAGGTGGTGACACTGACCGCCAAGGAAGCCGAACTCCTGGCGGCACTGGCCGCCGAACCCGGCAGGGTGTTCACCCGCGACGACCTGCTCGCCGCGCATTTCCAGTCCACGGACCAGCCCGGCGTCATCGACACCTACGTCCACCACCTCCGCCGCAAGATCTCCCGGACCGTCATCCGCACCGTCCACGGCGTGGGCTACCAGATCGGCGATGCATCATGACCTTCTCTCACGGCTCCGGCTCTGGTTCCTCTGGCTCTGGCTCCGGCTCTGGTTCCTCCGGCTCTGGGGACGCGGACCGGGACACCCTCCGCCGCGCGTCACTCAAGGTGGCACTGCGGATCAGCGCCGGGGTGGCCGTCCTGGTCCTGGTCCTGCTCGCCGCCGCCACCGTGTTCCTCATGAACAAGCTGGCCCACCCGACTCCGCCCGACGCCACGGCCGGCAAGGCCTACACCTACCTGGATTCGAAGGACCTGATCGAGGGGATGATCCTGGCCGGGTTGGCAGGCATCGTGCTGGCCGGTGTGGTGGGGTGGATCAGTGCCCGCAGCGCCATCCGGCCGCTGGGCGATGCCCTGGCCCGGCAACGGCGCTTTGTCCAGGACGCCAGCCACGAGCTCCGCACCCCGCTGGCGATCCTTGATACCCGCATCCAGCTCGCGCAGCGCAAGGCCGAGCCCGGGTCCGAACCCGCACAGGCCCTGGCGAAGATCCGGGACGACACAGCGACGCTGACGGGGATCGTCAACGAACTCCTCCTGGCGGCGACGGGGTCGCCCGGGTCCGCTGGGTCCGATGTGGAGCCGGTGGATGTGGCGGAAGTTGCCCGGGAAGTTTCCGCGAGCCTGCAGGACCTGGCCCGGCAGCAGGGCGTCAGTTGTATCTTCTCCGGTGGCCCGGGTGGCGCTGGCGCTGGTGGCGCCGCGGCGCGTGTACGCGTGGACCCGGGGTCGCTGCGGCGCGCGGTGCTGGCCCTGGCCGACAACGCCTTGGCCCACACCCCCTCCGGCGGAAGCATCACCATCAGCACCGGTGTTGAGGGGTCCCGGGCGGTGGTCCTCGTGACAGATACAGGAACCGGAATCACGGGGGTGGACCCGGACCGGATCTTTGACCGGTTCGTCCGTGCTCCGGGCCGCGCTCCCGGCCGGTCTCCCGGCCGGTCTCCCGAGGCGGGTGAGCCTGCCGGGCGGCGGAGCTTCGGGATCGGGCTGGCCCTGGTCCGCGACATTGCCACCGCCGCCGGCGGGACCGTGGAGGTGGTCCGCACCGGGCCCGACGGGACCACCATGCGGCTCGCGCTCCCGCTCGCGCGGGGGTAGGGGCCGGGCTGCTGCGCCGCCGTCGTACTGGCCCTCGCCGCGGAACTGGTGCGCCGTCGTCGTACGCTTCTCCAACTTTCACGACGCCCAAATCCGTTTTCGACGCCGACGTTCCCCTGCGCCTCCCAAATATCTGGCGCGCCAGGGAACCGGCGCCGCGATATGTAATCTGCGCGTCGCGGAGCGCTTTTCCACATAGCGGCCGGCAACCCATTCCGGCGGGTCCGGACGGCTGTGCACCATGGGTGAATGCCAGATCTTCCACCGCTTCTGTTGTCCCGCGATTGCATGGTCCACGGGCTCACGCCGAACGAGCTCGCCAAGCGGGTGAGAGCCGGCGCCCTGGTCCGCGTCCGGCACGGCGTCTACACGGACGGTCCGGCGTGGCGGGCGCTGAAACCGTGGGAACAATACCCGCTGCGCATCCAAGCGGCTGCGGAAATGCTGCAAAAACCCACCATTTTCGCCCGCCACTCCGCCGCCAGCTCATGGGGAATCCCCACCATCGGCGTACACCCGGTGCAGGTGCTCACTTTGAAGAACGACGGCGGCCGGTCGCGCGGTGGGATCAGGCGCCACTTCGCGGCCAGGACAGACCTGAAGGTGGTCAAGCTCGGCGGTTTCCTGGTTACCGACCGCATCCGGACCGTACTGGACCTGGCAGCGTTCAGCCCGTTCTCGGAGGCCATCGCCCCGCTGGATCATGTACTGCGGGACGACCCTGTCAACGGGCTGCCCGCCCTGACCAAGGCCGAACTGGAGGCCGGGATCGGGGCGATCTACTCTGCGGCCGCGGCGCGGCGGATTCGGGCGGCCATTGCATTCGCCGATCCTGCATCCGGCTCGGCCGGGGAGTCCTGGAGCCGCGCATTGATCCACGCGGCCGGATTCGAAGCCCCCATCCTGCAGCAGAAGTTTTCGGACGCCGCCGGGCCGGTTGGCTACGCCGATTTCTATTGGAAGGAGTCCAAGGTGGTTGGCGAGTTCGACGGTGAGGAGAAGTACGTGAAGGACGAGTTCCTCAAGGGCCGCACCGCGTCGCAGGCCGTTGTGGCGGAGAAGAACCGCGAGAACCGGATCCGCGCCCTGGGATTGCACGTGGTGCGGTGGGACTGGGCCGACCTCAAGGAACCCGGGGCGCTGGAACGGAAGCTGGCAGCGGCAGGTGTGGCCCGTCGTCGGACGCGTTCTGCTGTGCTCGACGCGCAAAACCGGCTATGACGCACGCGCTACCTGGCGCACCCGAAATGTGGCCCGCGCCCAGGAATCCGGGCAGCGAAAACGGATATGAGGGTCGCAAACGGATATCGGGACCGCAGGCCGCCCGTCAGCCTCAGAGCAGGGTGGCCAGAGCCAGGCCGCCGGCGGCTGCGGCCACCGCGGCCACGGCGGTGCCGATTCCGTTGAGGAGGGCCAGTCCGGTGCGGTGGGACTGGGCCGACCTCAAGGAACCCGGGGCGCTGGAACAGAAGCTGGCAGCGGCAGGTGTGGCCCGTCGTCGGACGCGCTCTGCCGTCCTCGACGCACAAAACCGGCTATGACGCACGCGCTACCTGGCGCACCCGAAATGTGGCCCGCGCCCAGGAATCCGGGCAGCGAAAACGGATATGAGGGTCGCAAACGGATATCGGGACCGCAGGCCGCCCGTCAGCCTCAGAGCAGGGCGGCCAGAGCCAGGCCGCCGGCGGCTGCGGCCACCGCGGCCACGGCGGTGCCGATTCCGTTGAGGAGGGCCAGCCCGGTGCGGCGGGACTGGATGAGCCGCACGGTTTCAAAGCTGGCCGTGCTGAACGTGGTGTAACCGCCAAGGAAACCAGTACCGGCAATGGCCTGCAGCTCGGCCGGCGCCGCGTGGACGATCACGGCACCGGCGAGCAGGCCCAGCATGAACGACCCCGTGACGTTGATGATGATGGTTCCCACCGGCAGGGCGGTGCGGATCCTGGACCGTACCAGGCCGTCGACGACGAACCGGGTGGCTGCGCCGAGCCCGCCGGCAAGGCCGATCAGGAGGATCGTCACGACGCTCACTGGCCCTCCTTGCGCGCGCCCACGGCCTTCTCCCGGCGATCGGTTGCCCGAGCGTGATGGCCCGCCGCCAGCCAGATCCCCGCAGTGGTAGCCGCCGCGCCGGCCGCCACACTGACCCCGACGTAGAGCAGCGCATCGGCGACGCGTCCGGCCCCGAACAGGGTGTTCGTTTCCACCGCCAAAGTGCTATACGTGGTGAACGCGCCCATGAAGCCGGTGCCAACGAACAGCCGGATCAGCCGCAGCCGCCCCGTGTCAGGCCCCCTCCGAACCAGAGCCTCCAGCAGGAGGCCGAGCAGGAACGCGCCGGAAAGGTTAATGACCAGGGTGGGGACCGGCCAGCCGCCCGGGGCAGGCAGGATGCTGCTCATGCCGTAACGGGCCAGTGCCCCCAGGATCCCTCCGGCGATGACCACCAACAGGAACCCGGGGTGCAGGTGCACCGGCCGGTGGGCGCGCGCCGCACCGAGGGTCCCCTGGTCCGCTGCAGCCTGCTGGCCGCCACCCTCCGGAAGCCGGGTCCCGTCGTCGTGCCCCTGCGTGTCCGCCGTCCCCGCCTGGGCCTCGGGAACCGGCGGTTCCATCAGTGGCCCGCCTTCGGCTGGTGCCTGTGCGGCGCAAGCGGGACAACCAGGACGGGCCGGTGCTGGCGGTGGGTGAGGTGCACGGCGACAGATCCCACCAGCAGTTCCTCGAGCCGGGCTCCGAGTCCGCGCTCGCGGGTGCCCACCACAATGACTGACGCGTCGGCGGATTCCGCCAGGCGCCCCAGTGCCCTGGCAGGGTCACCGGCAAGGGTCACGAAGGACCAGTCGACGCCGGTTCCGTCGAGGGCCGCGCGGAGTTCCGCGGCGATGGTGGCACTGATTCCTTCGATGTCGTCATCAATCCCGTCCGGGTCGATCGGCCGGGCCTCCACCCTGCCGTCCGGCTCCTCAGCAAGGTAGGTGGTGACGTCCACGTAGGCGCAGACCAGCTTCACGCCGAGGCTGTAGGCCAGCTCGGCGGCACGGTGCGCGACGGCCAGCGGCTGGCCGGGCACGACGCCCATGAGCACCGGCCCACTGATCTTGCGTGCAACGTACGGCGTGCGCCCGGCAGCGGGGCTTGGTTGTTTCCCTGGCTCAGTCATGTCAACTCCTGTCAGATCCGGATTCTACTGCGCAGCCGGACATCCGAGGCATGTGGACAGCGAGTGCCAGATCTGTCACAAACGCCCATTAGAGGCAAATGAGTCATATCTGGCACAAATGAGTGAGCTGATTGAGGGCAGGACGGCCCGCCGCACACTGGCCGGATAGACGCCGGCGGCTTACCAGGCGCTGGAACTCGGGTGGCCCGCGCCAGGGAATGTGCGCCCTCGGAAACGGTGCGTCAGCTGGTTTCCCTGGCGGGGACCTCTCCCGCGCGGAGCTGCGTGGCGGCCCAGCTGGCCAGCACCTTCAGCGCGTCCTCCGACGGCGTTCCCGGCTCGGCCGTGTAGACGTTGATCCGCAGGCCGGGATCGGCGGGTAGCTCCAGGGCCTCGTAGGTCAGGTCCAGGTCCCCCACGACGGAATGGTGGAGCCGTTTGCGGCCGGTACGGTGGTACTTCACATCGTGCCGGGCCCAGCGGACGCGGAACTCCTCGCTCTGCGTCGAGAGCTCGCCGATCAGGTCCGAGAGATCCTTGTCGTACTGGATTCTTCCCGGCCGTGGACCGCAAAACAGCCACGATGTCATCCGCCGCGCGCTCCCAATCGGCGAAGAACTCCCGTGCCTTCGGGTTCAGGAAGGTGAACCGTGCGCTGTTCGGCGGGGTCACGTCGTCGGTCATCATCTCCAGGTACAGCGCCCGGCCCAGTTCATTGGCGGCCAGGACGTCACCGCGGTCATTGCGGACCCAGGCCGGCGCGGTGGTAATCGCGTCGATGACGCGCTGCACGCTGGGCCGCACCGTCAGCGGGCTGCGTTTGCGCCGCACCCGGGGAGCGGCCGTGGATGCACGTGCCAGGTCGAAAAGGTGGGCCGTCTCGGCGTCGTCCAACTGCAAGGCACGCGCCAGCGCCTCCAGGACGCTGTCCGAGGCGCCGGAAAGGTTCCCCCGCTCCAGCCGGATGTAGTAGTCGATGCTCATCCCAGCGAGCATGGCCACCTCCTCCCGGCGCAGGCCCTTCACGCGACGGTTGCCGCCGTACGCCGGCAGCCCGGCTTCGTCCGGCGTGAGCCGGGCACGGCGGGAAGAAAGGAACTTCCGCACGTCGTCGCTGTTCGTCATGGCCTCCACGCTACCGCCGCCGCGGCCGGCGAAGGAGGGACTGTCAAGCCCTCCCACAAACCTCCGCATCCCAATACCGTGAAGGAATGGTTAAGGAACTCACACTCAACAACGGCATCACCATGCCCGCACTCGGCCTCGGCGTCTTCCAAAGTCCCCCGGAAGAGACGACGGCGGCCGTCCAGACCGCGCTCGAGGTGGGCTACCGGCACATCGACACAGCCGCCGCCTACGGCAACGAGCGGGAGGTGGGCGAAGGCATCCGCCGCTCCGGCCTGGACCGCGCCGACGTCTTCATCGAAACGAAGATCTGGGTCAGCGACTACGGCTACGACCAGGCCCTGCACGCGTGGGACAAGGGCGTTGGCAAGCTCGGGGTGGACCAGCTGGACCTGCTCATCCTGCACCAGCCCGCCCCGGACCGGTTCGAGCAAACCATCGCCGCGTACAAAGCCCTGGAAACCCTGCTGGCGGACGGGCGGGTGCGGGCCATCGGCGTCAGCAACTTCATGCCGCACCACCTGAACCAGTTGCTGGCGGAAACCGACGTGGTTCCGGCCGTGAACCAGATCGAGCTGCACCCTTACTTCGCCCAGCGGAACGTCCAGGCGGCGGACGCCGCGCATGGCATCATCACGCAGGCCTGGTCTCCAATTGGCGGCATCACGTTCTACCCCGGGTGGGGCGAGAACCGGAAGAACGTCATGCGGGACCCGGTGATCGCCGGCGTCGCGCAGGCCCATGGCAAGACGCCCGCCCAGGTGATGCTGCGCTGGCACCTGCAGCAGGGCCGCTCCGCGATTCCCAAGTCCACCAACCCGAGCCGGATCGCCGAGAACTTCGACGTGTTCGGCTTTGAGCTGTCCGCCGCCGATTTGGCCGCGATTGACGCCCTGGACACCGGCGTCCGCAGCGGCCCGGACCCGGACGTTGCCCGTCCGGAGCGGTTCGCCATGGTCATTCCGGAAGCCTGAGGAGAGAACCAATGGAATACCGCCCGCTTGGCCGCACCGGGGTGCAGGTCAGCCCCCTCTGCCTGGGTGCGATGATGTTCGGCCCTTGGGGCAACAATGACCGCGCCGACGCCACCCGGATCATCCACCGCGCCCTGGACGCCGGCGTCAACTTCGTCGACACCGCTGACGTCTACTCCGGCGGCGCCTCGGAGGAGATCGTCGGCGAGGCCCTGGCCGGGCGCCGCGACGACGTCTTCCTCGCCACCAAGTTCTTCATGCCCATGAATGAGGACGACCCCAACCAGCGCGGCGGCTCCCGCCGCTGGATCATCCGCGAGGTGGAGAACTCGCTGCGCCGGCTGAACACGGACTACATCGACCTCTACCAGGTGCACCGCCCCAGTCCCGACACCGACGTGGAGGAGACCCTGGGCGCCCTGACCGATCTGGTCCGCCAGGGCAAGGTGGCGCTACATCGGTTCGTCGTCCTACTCCGGATCGCAAATCGTGGAAGCCCAGTGGGCGTCCCGCGAACGCAACCTGGAACGGTTCGTCACCGAGCAGCCGCCGTACTCCATCCTGACCCGCGGCATCGAGGAGGACGTCCTGCCGGCGGTCCAGCGGCACGGCATGGGCACCCTGACCTACAGCCCTCTCGCCGGTGGCTGGCTCTCCGGCCGGTGGCGGAAGGACTCGCCGTCCACACCCACCTCAAGCCGCCGCCCCAGCGCCCGGTTCGACATGACCAAACCCGCCAACCAGCAAAAGCTCGACATCGTCGAAGAGCTGGCCCAGGTGGCCGAATGGGCGGGAGTCACGCTCATCGAGCTGGCCATCGCGTTCGTCATCAACCACCCCGGCGTCACCTCGGCCATCGTGGGACCACGCACCATGGAACAGCTCGAGTCGTACCTACCGGCCGCGGACACCAAGCTGGCGCCCGAGGTGCTGGACCGCATCGACCAGCTGGTGGCCCCCGGCGTCACCGTCAACCCCGACGACAACAGTTACGGCGCCCACGAACTGACAGCACACGCACGACGGCGGCACGGCGCTTAAGTGCCGCACCCACCCTGTTTCAAAAACCCTCTGAAAGGAAAACCCATGGCAACGTGGCTCATCACAGGCTGCTCCACCGGACTCGGCCGGGCACTGGCGGAAGCCGTGCTCGCGTCCGGGCACAACGCCGTCGTCACCGCCCGGAACGTCGACTCCGTGCAGGACATCACCGCCGGTTTCCCGGACACTGCCCTTCCGCTCCCCCTCGACGTCACCGACAAGGCGCAGATCAGCGCGGCAGTCAAGCAGGCTGAGGAGAAGTTCGGCAGCGTGGACGTGCTGGTCAACAACGCCGGCTACGGGTACCGAGCCGCCGTGGAGGAAGCGGACGACGCCGACATCCGCCAACTGTTCGACACCAACTTTTTCGGTGCGGTGGACATGATCAAGGCAGTGTTGCCGGGCATGCGGGCCAACAAGGGAGGATCCATCCTGAACATCTCCTCCATCGGCGCCCGCATCACGCCGGCCGGTTCCGGCTACTATGCGGCGACCAAGGCGGCACTGGAGGGCATGTCCGGCTCGCTCCGCAACGAGCTGAAGCCGCTGGGCATCAACGTCACCGCGATCGAACCCGGCGGCTTCCGCACCGATTTCGCGGGCCGCTCGCTCACCCAGTCGGCGACGCCGATCGGCGACTACGCGGACACCGCAGGCAAGCGCCGCAAGGAGAGCGACACGAGCCACGGCAACCAGCCCGGCGATCCGGACAAGGCCGCCCGGGCGATCATCGCCGTCGTCGAATCCCCCACCCCGCCGGGTCTGCTGGTCCTGGGCACGGACGCGTTCGGCGCCTTCGGGATGGTGGCGGACGCCCAGCGGGCCGAACTCGATCAGTGGCAGGAGCTGAGCACCGGCACCGACATCACAGATTGACGCGGGACCGGCGTGGCTCCCGCGACGCGCGAGGTCAGCTTGTCGCCTCGTTGGCAGGTTCTTCCCGCATTGCCCGCAGGCTTCGGGGCCCTGGGGACGGTCGCCGCGGCTCGCGGTCTCCCGCTGAGCCGCCGCTGCCCAACCACAGGATCACCCGCGATCCTATGGGCACCGTCGCCCCCGATTCCGGGCTCTGGTCGGTGACGACGCCGCTGGGCCAACCCGCCGCCTCCAGGGGCAGGCCGTCTGGGTCGGGGCCGACCGCAACGAGTTTACTGTCCATCAGGACGGCCCGTGCGGAGTCGAGGGACAACCCGATGACATTCGGTACGGTGACATTTGACTGCCTTCGCCTTCCCCGGGCGGCCTGGGCGGCCAACTCGGCGGCCGCGCCAGCCTCTGCCGCCCGGGCTGTCTGCTCGCCGGAGGTAGGCAGGACGACTCCGGTCGGGATGACCTCGTCAAAGTCCCGCCAGCGTTCCCACGCAGATTGACGGGCGATGCCCAATCGGGCGGCGATTTCCGCCCATGATGAGCCGCGGCGACGCGCCGTACGAACCGCCGCGATCTCCGCCTGATCCAGCAAATACCGCAACTGCCGGACATCACTGAGCGCACCCAGGGCTGCCACATCACTCGCCGGGGCGTCCCGGGAATCGCCTAACCACGAGCGCAGGCGCTGCCACACTGACTGGCCCTCACTCCATGGATCTCGTTGCGCATCCATACTGTCAGGATAGCCTGACAGGGCGCCCGCGTCGATGGGTTTGAGTCCAGGATCATGACCGCATGCCGCCCGGCAATTACCGTTGCCGATCCAGAAACCAGGACGGATCCAGATTCGGCTCGGGGCGGCGCCGGAGCTTCCTGAACAGGGCGATGAACGGGACCAGCAACAGCTGAAGCACGCCGCCGGCGATGAGCAGGACAACGAGCAAAACGATGACGGGCAGATAGAGGAGGAACACCCCTCCCATGGCGGCGATATATCCGACGGTGTAGCCGAGGATTGTCCCGGTATCCATGACTGCTTCCTACTGCTGGTGGTCAGTGACGGATTCTGCGGAGCCTCAGCCTGCGCCTCGGCCCCGGGCTCTGGCCGGTAACGGAACGTACCCGCCGCCATGACCGGTGCGGCCGGTAGCTGATGGGGTCAGGGGGAGGCGGTGCTGCAGCGACCACCGAGGACCCTTTCCTGCGGCGCCGCAACGTCAGCAGAACAACCAGGGTCAGGCCGACCCACACAAAGGCAGCAACAAATATGAGTGCCACTGACTGGGCCGTGCTCATGGCAGGGATCGCCGGGAAACCACGGGGCGGATGAGGGGAAGCTCCTGTACTGAGCGGTCAGCGGTGGACATGATGCCGTCCTGGTTATTCGCGTGGCTACCCGTTTGGCTGACTGCATAGCGCGGTACATCAAAGTGTCCGCCCTTTGTGACGGCGCGGCAAGAGCGCGGGCACAAAGGCCGGCGGACGGAAAGTGCGGGAGAGGCCGACAGCCGCGAAAGACGTGCTACCTGCCTGCGGGCAGGGCCGGGAGCGTGGTCAAGCTCAGCTGTGCGCGGTGATGGCGGTAGTGCTTGGGTGCCCATTCCAGGACGTCCCGTCGGCTCATCCAGGGCTGGAAGTACGGGTCCCATTGCGTGGGCATCGTCATGCCGCGGTTGAGCGCCCGGCTGTCCGCGCGGCCGTACCAGTGCACGATGATCCGCGTGGTCCGGTCCATCATCCGCAGCATGCCGTGTGGCGTCAGGATCTGGCCCCCGGCGGCGCTCCCGGCCCAGTTCACCCAGTTGTAGGGACGCGCGCTTGCATTGAGGAGGCGGCTCCAGTTCCGGGACGCCGACGGCGGCAAGTGCGCGAACAGCCCGAGCAGGGGTATCCCGGCAAGTGCGATGTTCTGCCCCAGCGCCATGTGGAAGAGCAGTTGCCGGTTGGTCCACCGCGTGCCGGTCGAGGGCAGGTCCAGCTCGCCGTCTGAGACGTTCAGGATGATGCTCCGGAAGTCGGCCGCGATCCACAGCAGGTCCGCCTTCACGGGGTCGCTGTCGGGTACCGCCATCGGAGCCTCCCCTCGATCGGCATCAGCCGGTGCTCACATCATAGGCCCGCAGTTTCACCGCTGCGGCCGTGCTGGAGGCCGGTGGCGAAGCCGATCGTCACGGGCACCGGGGCGGTTGTTCCGCAGCAGGATCCTTCAGCCGCTTCCGCGGCGTCGTCCGGGATGCTGGTGGAGCAGACGCCGGTTTCAGGGAGCTCGAGTTCCACGGCGTCCGCGGCCTCGGTGTCTCCGGCCAGTGCCGCGGCGATGGAGCGGACCTGTTCGTAGCCGGTGGCCATGAGGAACGTGGGGGCCCGGCCATAGGACTTCATGCCGGCCAGGTAGAAGTCCTTCTCCGGCTGGGCCAGGATTTTAGCGCCGTGGGCGGGAACGGTGCCGCAGCTGTGGAAGTCCGGATCGATCAGCGGGCCCAGGGCCTTCGGCGCATCGACCGCCGGGTCAAGGTCCAGCCGAAGCTCCGACAGGATGGACAGGTCCGGGCGGAAGCCGGTGGCCGGAATGACCCGGTCCACAGTCACGCTCCGGCCGTCCGCGGCGGTCACGGTGACAGCGTCGCCGTGCACGTCGATGGCACACGTGTGGAAGTTGGCCAGGAGCTGGACGGCCCCGGTCTCGACGGCGGTGCGGAGCCTGGCGCCGAGCTGGCCGCGGGCGGGCAGCTGGTCGGCGTCGCCTCCGCCGTAGGCGCGGGCGGGAGTGGCAGCGCGGATGGCCCAGAAGACTTCCGTGCCGGGGTTGGCGCGGGCCAGACGGGCCAGGTCAAGCACCATGTTCGCGGCAGAATGTCCGGAGCCGATGACCAGGGTCCGGCGGCCGGCGAACCCACCACCGGCGACGTCCGGCAGCGGGCCGGTGACCAGTCCGGCAGCACGTGCTTCCGCCTCGCCGGGGACGGGCAGCCCAGAGGCTCCCAACGGTGACGGTGTGGTCCAGGTTCCGGAGGTATCGATCACGGCGCGGGCAAGCACCTCGGTGACCTCGCCGCCGTCGTGCTCCACCCGAAGGAGGAACGGGGCCTGCTCACGGCCCTGGCTGCGGCCCTTGTCCATGCCCTGCCGGGCAACGGCAACAACCCGCGTCCCGGTCCTGATCCGGTCCCTCAGCTCCGGCGTTGCGGCCAGGGGCTCCAGGTAGTCGGACACGATCTGGGACCCGTAGGGCAGCGCGGTGGGCCGGGGCGCCTCCCAGCCGTTGCGTTCCAGCAGCCGCACGGAAGCGGCGTCAAGGTTGTACTTCCAGGTGGAGAACACCCGGACGTGCCCCCATTCCCGGATGGCGGAGCCCACCGTGGGCCCGGCCTCAAAGACGAGTGGCTCCAGCCCGCGTTCGAGCAGGTGCGCGGCCGCAGCCAGGCCCACGGGCCCGGCTCCGATCACGGCAACCGGCAGGGATTCCTGGGATGGCATGCTGTCCACCTTTCAGATCTGTGCAGGAATAAGGGATGCGATGAGGGCTTCCACGCGGGTCTTGATCTCGTCGCGGATGGGCCGGACCGAGTCCACGCCCTTGCCGGCCGGATCCTCCAGGACCCAGTCCTCGTAGCGCTTGCCCGGAAAGTAGGGACATTCGTCGCCGCAGCCCATGGTGATCACTACGTCCGAGTCCTGCACCGCCTCCGTGGTGAGGACCTTGGGGATCTCGGCGGACATGTCGATGCCCACCTCCGCCATGGCCTCGACGGCGGCCGGGTTGACCTTCTCCGCAGGCTGGGACCCGGCGGAGCGGACCTCGACGGCGCCCTGGGAAAGGGTGGTGAGGTATGCGGCGGCCATCTGGGAGCGGCCGGCGTTGTGGACGCAGACGAACAGGACGGAGGGTTTGTGGCTCATGAGAGCACCTTTCGGTCAGCCGCGACGACGGCGGGAGTTACGAGAGTTGGGTAGAGGAACCGGACCAGGACGAATCCGGCGGCGCCGCCAAGGAGTTGCGCCAGGATGAAGGCAGGGGCCGACGACGGTGCGATGCCGGCGAAGGTGTCCGTGACGGTACGGGCGATGGTCACCGCAGGGTTGGCGAAGCTGGTGGAGCTGGTGAACCAGTACGCGGCGGTGATGTAGCCGCCGACGGCGAACGCAACACGGTCAGCCCGGCCGGAGCGGACCGCGCCGAAGATGACCAGCAGCAGACCCACTGTGGCGATGACCTCGCCCAGCCAGAGCCCGGCGCCCGTGCGTTCGTGCGTGGACAAGCTCACCGCGTCCAGCCCGAACATCAGGTTCGCCGCCACGGTGCCGGCCAGGCCGCCGAGCACCTGGCCCGCAATCAGGCCTGCGGCCGTGGGGGTGTCGATCATCCGCAGGGCCCGTTCCACCAGGGTCACCACCGGATTGAACGACGCCGATACCGGCTGCAGTGCCACGATCAGCGCCACCAGCGCGGCACCCGTGGCGAGGCTGTTCTGCAGGAGCTGCAGCCCGACGTCGTCCGGGGACAGCCTGGACGCCATCACGCCCGAGCCCACCACCGCCATGACAAGGAACGCCGTGCCGGTGAACTCCGCAGCGGCACGGCGGACCAGGACGCTCACGCGGCCTGCCCGCCGATCAGGGCGGCCAGGTTCTGCAGGGCCTCGATGCGGGCCCGGTAGTAGACCCAGACTCCGCGCTTCTCCCGGTCCAGCAGGCCCACCTCGTGCAGGATCTTCAGGTGGTGGCTGATGGTGGGCTGGGACAGCTCGAAGGCATCGTTCAGGTCGCAGACGCAGGCTTCGCCGCCCTGGTGGGAGGCGACCATGGACATCAGCCGGAGCCGGACCGGATCGGCCAGCGCCTTCAGCAGGGGTGCGATCCCTTCCGCGTCGGACTCGGACAGCGGCTCGCGCGCCAACGGCGAACAGCACGCCACCGCCTGGACCGGGGTCAACTCCAAAGACATAGACATACATAAATATTTACATTCATCGATGTCTTTCGCAATCGCCGCAATAATCCCGCAGGTCGGGGCCGGCTTCTTGCAGCCCTTCGCGGCAGGACAAATAGGATGGCCCCTACAGCTACTTGCCGCAGATGAAGGGCGCCCCCATGATCGAGATCCTCAACCCCGCTGAAGTGGCCCGCGCCCGCGTAACCGGCGCCCTGGTGGCTGACATCCTGCAGGCCATGAAGAGCCGGGCAACCGTGGGCACCAACCTGCTGGACATCGACCAATGGACCAAGGAGATGATCACCGAGGCCGGGGCTGAGTCCTGCTATGTGGATTACGCGCCGTCGTTCGGGCGCGGACCGTTCGGACACTACATCTGCACCGGGGTCAACGACGCCGTGCTGCACGGGCTCCCCCACGACTACGCCCTGGCCGACGGCGACCTGCTGACCCTGGACCTCGCCGTCGTCAAGGACGGGATGGCTGCGGACGCCGCCATCAGCTTCATCGTGGGCGAATCCCGCCCGGCCGGGAGCGAGGCCATGATCGAGGCCACCGAGCGGGCACTCGCCGCCGGGATTGCCGCGGCCGGGCCGAATGCCAAGATCGGCGACATCTCCTACGCAATCGGCCGCGTCCTCACCGACGCGGGCTACCCCATCAACACCCAGTTCGGCGGCCACGGCATCGGCTCCACCATGCACCAGGACCCGCACGTGCCCAACATGGGCCGGCCCGGCCGGGGCTTCAAGCTCCGGCCCGGGCTGCTGCTGGCGCTGGAGCCGTGGATCATGGCGGACACGGCGGAACTGGTCACGGACGACGACGGGTGGACCCTCCGCAGCGCCACCGGCTGCCGGACGGCCCACACCGAGCACACCATCGCCATTACGGACGACGGCGCCGAGATCCTGACCCTGCCCTCGCGGTAGGAGCTATTCAGCTCTTCACGAGCTGCGTGGGTTTGATCCCGCTGACCATGGCGGGGTAGTAGCCCTGTGAATATCCGTCAGCGGTCGGGTGGAAGTTGAACTGCGTGTACGGGCCGAGGTTGAACCACGAGCCGGAGGAACCGATTTCGTGGCCATTGAATTTGGGGGCGACATCCACGAACTGCGCGCCGGCGCCCCGTGCCTTACTCGCGAAGACCGCGTTGAGCTGGTCCGTGCCCTTGTCGAAGACCGCTGCGGCCGCTGCGGACATGACACCGCCGCCGGCGATGACTGTGGTGGACTCTCCGGCCGTCGCAAACAGCCGGGGGTACCCGAGCCAGGCGATCTTGGCATTTGCCGCGTACCCGCGGATTGTTCCGACCGTTCCGGCGACGTCGACGCTGTTCGCGAGGTCAAGTCCATGTGCTGTGGCCGCCTGGCAGTCGGTGGCCTGTGACGACGTGTCTGCAGCACACACTCCGATGATCTGGCCGAAGTTGACGTCGTTGCCGCCGGCGGTGAGGGTCACCAGTCCTGTGGTGCTGTTGAGCGCACCATCAAGGGACGCCTTCGCCGCCTGCTGGGCAATAGTAGGAATACCGGAAGTTGTTGTTCCGATAGTCGCGCCTGCACACGCATAGTCGCCGGTGAGGGCCACCGATTGCAGCTGGTCGAACAGCGCCACGTCGTCAGGGCCGCCGTGCAGGCAGGCCGGGCTGCCAAACGCCGGATTGACGGCGGCGGTTGGCGCCAGCGAGCCCCAGCCGCTTGAGTAGGAGTCCCCGAGATTGACGTATTTGACGGGGTCCTGTGCGGCGAAGGCCGGCGTGGATGCCCCTGAGAGGATAAGAGCCGTGACGGCGGCGAAAGCGGCCGCAGTGCGGCGGCAGGCTGTTGGGAATTGCATGATGTGCTCCGTACTGTCCTCGAGAATGCGTGTCCCATGACGCTAGGGCCTGGGCCGGACGCCCAGACAGGGTCCATGGACTCTGTCAAAGCGTCGACTGGAATTGCCGGCGCCTCGATCCTGACCCTGCCCTCGCGGCAAGAGCTATTCAGTCCCCGCCACGGTGCTGCGGCGTTCCAGGAGCAGCGTGTCCTGCCAGTGCCCTGCCTTGGGGCCGTTGCTGATCCGGGCGATCCGCTCCCGGGTGCCTACCACCCGGAACCCGAGCCGCTGGTGCAGGGCCAGGCTGGCCGTGTTTTCCGGGAAGATGCTGGACTGGATGGTCCAGATGCCCGCGGCCTCGGTGGAATCGATCAGCGCGCCGAGAAGGAGCCGGCCCACGCCCCGGCCGTGCGTCTGCGGTGCCACATAGATGGAGTGCTCCACCAGGCCCCGGTACACCTCCCGGGACGAAACACGGGACACGGCGGCCCAGCCCAGGACCCGGCCCGCGTCCTCGGCGATGATCCGGTGCTCAGGCAACCGGCCGGCGTCGAACGCTTCCCAGGTGGGTGGTTCGCTCTCGAACGTCGCTTCCCCCGTGGCAATGCCCGCGGCATAAATCGCGTGCACGGCGTCCCAGTCTTCGGGGCGCATCGGACGGATCATCACGGGATTGTGCATGGATCCCATTATTGATGACGCATGCTCTCCGCCTGTTATCCCCGCCGGCTCAACGCCCGCTGCGTGCAGGGGATGCCTGAATCCGACGAAGGACCTCCCTGGTGAACTCCTCGGTGGAGGAGGTTCCGCCCACGTCGCGGGTTCCGGCACCGTCGCGGAGCGCCGCTTCGAAAGCGAGTTGAAGGTGCCTGGCGGCGTCGCCGTGGCCCAAGTGCTCCAGCAGCATGGCGCCGGACCAGATCTGGCCCACCGGATTCGCCACACCCTTCCCGGCAATGTCAGGGGCAGAGCCGTGAACCGGCTCGAAAAGTGAGGGAAACCGGCGTTCAGGGTTGAGGTTGGCGCTGGGCGCCACACCGATCGAGCCGGTGACGGCGCTGCCAAGGTCGGAGAGGATGTCGCCGAAGAGGTTGGACGCCACGATCACGTCAAATGTCCATGGCCTCAGTACCAGATGCGCCGCCAAAGCATCGATCAGTTCGGAAGAGAGGGTAACACCCGGGTACTCCTGCAGGGTCTGGGCAACCACCTCATCCCAGAACGGCATGGTGTGGATAATGCCGTTGCTCTTGGTGGCGGATGTCAGCTTCCCCCGGCGCGAGCCCGCCAGCCGTGCGGCATAGTGGGCGGCGCGGGTGACGCCCATCCTGGTGAACACCGTTTCCTGCACCGCACTCTCCTGTGGCTGGCCGCGGAACATTCGGCCGCCAATCTCGGAGTACTCGCCTTCGTTGTTCTCGCGCACGATCAGGAGGTCGATCGGTTCCTGGGACGCGAGCGGCGAGGCCACGCCGTCGAGCGTCTTGACCGGACGCAGGTTGATGTACTGCTGGAATTCGCGGCGGATGGGAATCAGCAGCCCCCAGAGTGTCTCGGCGTCCGGGATCTCCGGGCTGCCCACGGCTCCGAGGAAGATCGCCTCGTGCCGGCCCAGCCGCTCCAGGCCGTCCTCCGGCATCATGCGGCCATGCCGGAGGTAGTAGTCCGAGCCCCAGTCCAGGTGCTCATATTCGAGGTTGAGGCCGTAGATCCCGGCCACCAGGTCCAGGCATTCGACCGCCGCCGGGACCACTTCCTGGCCTATGCCGTCACCGGCGATGACGGCAATACTGTGGCTGCGTCTCATGCTGCGCGCTCCGGGAGGTTGATGATGGTGCTCTTGGGTTCGGTCATCTCCAAGAGGGCGTACCGCACGCCTTCGCGGCCCACCCCGGATTTCTTGAAGCCACCGAACGGCATGGAGTCTATCCGCACATCGCTGGTTTCGTTGATCACCACCGCGCCCACCTCCAGCCGGTCCGCGATGGCCAGCGCCTGGTCCACGGACTGGGTGAAGACGCCTGCCTGCAGCCCGTACTCCGTACTGTTCGCTGCCGCCACGGCCTCGTCGACGGCCTGGAACGGGAGGATGCTGACCACCGGCCCGAAGACCTCGTCGCGGAGGACGCGGCAACCAGCCGGAACACCGGTAAGGACGGTGGGCGCGTAGAAGGCGTTCCGTCGCGCGCCGCCGGTCCGTACCGACGCACCGGCCTGGCGGGCCTCCTCCACCCATACCTCGATGCGGCGGGCTTCTTCCTCGGAAATCAGCGGCCCCACATCGGTGGTCCGATCCAGCTTTGGACCGGACCTGAGTGCAGCGGCACCCGCCGTGACGGCACCCGCCAGTTGGTCGTGCAGCGAGGCGTGAACGTAGACGCGCTGGACCGAGAGGCAGTTCTGGCCCGCCACGCCGAACGCGCCGGCCACGATCGCCTCCGCCGCCTGGGCCACGTCCGCGTCCGCGCACACGATGGTGGCGTTGTTTCCACCCAGCTCCGAGACCACCTTCCGGGCTCCGGCCGATGCGGCGATTTTTTCGGCCGTCCGCGGGCCGCCCGTGAAGGAGACCAGGTCGACGCCGGGATCAGCCACGAGTGCCTCGGCAACCCCGGGGCCGCCGGCCAGCACGGCAATGCGCCAGGAAGGAACCCCGGCGTCCAGCAGCAGCTGGACAAAAGCCAGCGCGGTCAGGGGCGTCCGTCCGGAAGGTTTAAGTACGACGCCGTTGCCTCCGATGAGCGCAGGGCCCAGTTTGTGCGCCACAAGGTTGAGGGGATCGTTGAAGGGCGTAATGGCAGCCACCACGCCCACGGGCTTACGGCTGTACCAGCCGATCTTGTGCCCGGCCGCCAGGCTGTCCTCGAAGCCGAGCGTCTCCCCCGCCAATTCCGCGGCCGCGGCCGCTGACAGCCGGAGGGTCTCCGTGCAGCGCAGGACCTCCCGTTCCGCCTCCCTGATGGTCTTGCTGCTTTCGGAGGCGATGATGGTGGCGAACCGGGGTGACTGTTCCCGCAGCAGCGCCGCGGCCCGCTCCAACGCCTCCCGTCGGGAGCGCAGCGGCCACGGCCGTCCCAGCCCGGACCGCAAGTGGGAGACCGCCTGGAGGACATCGCCCGGCGTCGACCGTGACACATGTCCGAGCACTGCCCCGTCTTCCGGGTTGCGCACTGCCTGTTCCGGGTCTGCCGGACGCCAACTGCCGGCGAAAAACGCGCCGCCCGGCAGCTCGATGCCGAAGCCCTTTGCCGGGCGGGCCCGGTCTTCCGGGGTGCCCGTCTGGTGGTCAATGCTGGCGGAGGGAAGCATGCGGCGTCCTAACTGATCCGGTCGATGATTTTTGCCGCCGCGCCAATGAACGGCAGGAACCAGGGCGGCCCGAAGTGCCCGGGCACGGGCGGGTTCTTCAGCCCTGCCCATACGTTGGCCGAAGTGTCGCCGCCCATGTAGGCGGCCATCCGCTTGCCCATGTGCGCTGCCATTTGCACGCCGTGGCCGCTGTAGCACAGCGAATAGAACAGCCCGTCGTGCTGGCCCGCGTGCACCATCTGGTCCATTGACAGGTCCACCAGGCCGCCCCAGGTGTAGTCCACCCGGGCGCTGCTGAGGTAGGGAAACAGTTCCAGCATGGCCTTGCGCAGGATTTCACCGCTCTTCACGTCCGAGTCCGGACTGGAGAGTGCAAACCGTGCCCGGCCGCCGAACAGCAGGCGGTTGTCCGGGGTGATCCTGAAGTAGTAGGTGAGCATCTTGCTGTCCGAGGCCTGGCGCCTGTTGGGCAGGATCCGGTTGACCACGTCCTCCGGCAGCGGGTCCGTGACGATGATGAAGCTGCCCACCGGAATCACGCGACGCTGCAGCCAGGGGGTAACGCCGCCCGTGTAGCCGCTGGTGGCAACGAGCACCTGCTTGGCCCGGACAATTCCGCGGGTGGTGTGGACGTCGTGGACGGTGCCCGTGACTTTCTTCAGCTCAGTCACCGCAGCGTCCTCGCACAGCGTGGCGCCGGCGTCGGACGCGGCTTTGGCCAGCCCGTGCACGAACTTGCCCACATGCAGCCCGGCGCCCAGCGGGTCCAGCATGGCGCCGTGGTAGAAATCGGTGCCGATCTCGCTGTGGATCTCCGCCTTGGGGATGGTGGTGACGTGGTAATCCGCCAGGGCGGCCAGCTGCTCCCGGGACTTCAGCATGCCCTCATAGTGCGAGGGATGATAGGCAAGGGACAGCTTGCCGTGCCGCTTGTAGTCGCAGTCGATGCCGTTGTCATGGACCAGTTTCTCGATGGTGCCGATGGCATCGTTGTATTCGCGGAACATCTCCACGGCCCGGGTGCCGCCGTAGCGCTTGACCGCGGTGTTGAATCCGATGGCCAGGCCGGTGGTGGCCATGCCGCCGTTCCGTCCGGATGCGCCCCAGCCCACGGTGTGCCGTTCCAGGACCGCCACACTGGCGCCTTGCCTGCTGAATTCCAGCGCCGCGGACAGCCCCGTGAATCCTGCTCCGATAATGGCCACGTCCACTGTTTCGGGGACCGGGTTGCGGCGGTAGTCCCCGGACGGTTCGGCCGTGTCCAGCCAATAGGGGGTGAGTTTCACGGGTGGCCTTTCGGGTCGGCAGGGACTTAGAGGCCCAGGAGCTTGTTGAGCTCGTCCAGGGAGTTGACGGTGGTGTAGTTGTAGGCCGGGCTGTGTGGATCGTAGCCACGGTCCAGCATCACTGTGTTGGTGAAGCCGAGGTCGAAGGCGGGCATGAGGTCGTACCGGGTGTGGGAGGAAACGTGCAGGCAGGACGTCCTGGGGAGCCGCATTGAGCTGGTCCAGCATGTATTCGAAAGCACCGTACCGGGGCTTGTAGAAGCCGGCCTGCTCTGCCGTGTATACCGCATGGAACTCGGCGCCGAGCCGGGGGACGCTGATGTCCAGGAAGCTGGTGTCCGCGTTGGAGAGGATAACCAGCTTGAAGTTCTCCCCCATGGTCTTGAGGGGTGCCGGGACATCATCGTGCGCGCCCCAGCCGCGGACGGCGTCCCCGAGCTGCCTGCCGGCGTCCGGGGTGAGTTCCAGGTTCCACTTTTTGCAGACGCGGTCGTACGCGTCCTGGAGGACCTGTTCGTAGGCGTAATACTCACCGCACACCTGGTCGTAGCGGTAGTTGCGGAAGTCCCGCATGAATGCCGGCATCTGTTCTTCGGGTACGCGCCCCTGCAGGAGGTGCCGGGTGGTGGGTTCGATCTGGTAGTTGATCAGGGTGCCGTAGCAATCGAAGGAGATGTATTCGGGCCGGAATTCGGTGGTTGCCATGGATCATCCGTTCGCAAGAGAGGTGCCTGGCGGCTTGAAGTGCCGGAGGCCGGAAGGGGAATCAGGGAATCAAGGTCGGCTCCGCGGGAGCTTCGCCGGGGCCGGTGGCTCCGACTCTAGGGCCGTAAATTGTAGATTGTCAACAGTTTCAATGAGTGGACCCGTGATTGTTTCGGGCCGGAAAATTGTTCAGGATTTTTTCCAAAAATCGTCGACAATCTGCAATTTGGATGATTGCATTGCCGTAGATGCCGAGGTGATCCGGACCACAAAGGCATCCAGTACACCTTTCCAGCCCTCCCACCCTCCGCGCCGCAGGCTTCCTCTCCTGCCCGGATGAAGATGGGACCCCACTGCACCCACAACAGATGCCATCCGCACCTGTTCCCGTTTGAAGGGAAGCACCATGAAGGCCAGAAACAAAGTACAGACCGCCACCGCAGGACTCGCCGTCGTGCTCGCACTCGCCGGCTGCGGCGGCACCGCCGCCAGCACCCCGGCCCCGGAGGGCTCCAAGGCGTCCAACACAGCAGACATCTCCGAGAACGTCCAGACCGACCAGGCAGCAACGGCGCTGCTCCCCCAGTCCATCAAGGACAAGGGCGAACTGACGGTTGCCATGGACCTGCATTATCCCCCCACCACATTCCTCGCCGACGACAACACCACTCCCATCGGACTGAACCCGGACATCGCGCGCCTGGTGGCCAAGAAGCTCGGACTGAAGCTGAAGTTCGAGAACACGGCGTTCGACACCATCATTCCGGGCATCGACGCCGGCCGGTACGACTTCACGGCCACCACCATGTCTCCCACGGCAGAGCGCCTGAAGGTCCTGGACATGGTGGACTACTTCAGCGACGGCGTCTCCGTTGCCGTCGCCGCCGGCAACCCGCAGAACATCAGCAACGACGACATGTGCGGCAAGAACATCGCAGTGACCAAGGGCTCCAACGCCCAACTGGTCCACCTGCCCAACGTGTCCGACTGGACCTGCACCTCCAAAGGCAAGCCGGCCATCAACGCAGTAGTGCTGCCCAACGTCCAGGACGCCCTGACCCAGCTCGCCTCCAAGCGCGTGGACGGCGTGTTCTATGACACCACCGCCCTTGCCTGGGCAGACAAGCAGCAACCCAACACCTTCAAGGTGCTCACACCCCAAGTGGATACGCGCTCCGTGGATACCGTATCCATCGGCCTGAAGAAGGGCTCTGCCCTGACGCCGGCACTGCAGAAAGCTGTCCAGGATGTCCTGGACAGCCCTGAATACAAGCAGTCCCTGGCCAACTGGGGGCTGACCAACGGGGGAATCACCGAAGCCAAGCTGAACTAGCAGGAGCGGCCATGCAGTCCGTGGTTTCCGAAGGGAAAGAGACAACAATGAGCCAGACCGACGGGATCCTCAAACCGAGGCTCCGGCGCAGGAGCGCTTTCGAATATGCCGCCTGGTGCGTGTGCATCCTGGTGGCAGCAGGAATCCTCTTCTCCGTCTCCACCAACCCCAACTTCAAATGGGACGTCGTGGCGCAGTACTTCACGCAGGAGAGCATCCTGCGTGGCCTGGTACTCACCATCATGCTCACGGTGGTGAGCATGGCACTCGGAACCCTCCTGGGCCTGGGACTGGCCATCATGCGCTCCTCGCGGATCAAGCCCATCGCAGCCACGGCCGGGGTCTACATCACCTTCTTCAGGGGGACCCCGGTCCTGGTCCAGCTGATCTTCTGGTTCAACATCGCAGCCCTGTACCCCAACCTCACCATCGGGATCCCGTTCACCAACATCCAGCAGGCGGTGGACGTCAACGCCCTCATGGCACCGATCACCGCCGCGATCGTCGGGCTGACCCTGAACGAGGCCGCCTATATGGCCGAGATCATCCGCGGCGGCTTCTCCTCCGTGGGGAAAGGCCAAATCGAGGCGGCCGATTCGCTGGGCATGGGCAGCTTCACCAAAATGCGGAAGATCATCATTCCGCAGGCCATGCCCTCCATCATCCCGGCCACCGGGAACCAAGCGATCGGCATGTTCAAGGAGACCTCCCTGGTCAGCGTCCTGGGCGTCGCGGAACTGCTGCAGAGCGCCCAGCTGATCTACGCCCGGAACTACCAGACCATCCCGCTGCTCATCGTGGCGAGCCTGTGGTACCTGGTGATGACCCTGGTGCTCAGCTACCCGCAGTCCCTGCTCGAAAAGAAATACAACCGGTCAGCTGCCACCATCCCCCGCAAGGCCAGGAAGCTCACCGCTCCGGAAGGAATCGCGCGATGACCACCAGTCCAGCATTGGCCGACGGCGGGACCGTTGCCTGCGACGGCACCGTCCTGGCCCGGGGCATCGAAAAATCCTTCGGCGCCAAGAAGGTCCTCAAGAACATCAACCTCGAGATCGCCAGCGGCGAGATCTGCTGCATCATCGGCCCCAGCGGCTCCGGCAAGTCGACGCTGCTGCGCTGCATGAACGGCCTGGAAACCGTGGACTCCGGGGTTGCTCAAAATGAACGGCGAGGACTTCGGCTACTACGAAACCGAACACGCCTACCACGCGGTCAGCCGGAAGAAACTGGCGGAACAGCGCACCCGCATAGGGATGGTCTTCCAACAGTTCAACCTGTTCCCCAACATGACCGCCCACCAGAACATCACCGCCGGTCCCGTGCTGGTCAAGCGCGGCGACAAGGAAGCAGCCGGCCGGCGGGCACACGAGCTGCTGGCCGACGTCGGACTTTCCGGATTTGGCGACTACTACCCCGCCCAGCTTTCCGGCGGACAACAGCAGCGCGTGGCCATTGCCCGGGCCTTGGCCATGGACCCGCAAATCATGCTCTTTGACGAACCCACCAGCGCCCTGGACCCCGAAAAGGTGGGCGAAGTGCTCGCCGTGATGCAGGGCTTGGCCAAGAAAGGAATGACCATGGTAGTGGTGACCCATGAGATGGGTTTCGCCCGCGAAGTGGCAGACTCACTCATTTTCATGGATGACGGCTGCGTGGTTGAGCGCGGCGACGCGCGGCAGGTCCTGGCCCACCCCCAGGAAACGCGGACCAAGTCCTTCCTCCAGAAGGTGCTGTGACCGTGGACGGGAAACTCGCCGTCGTCGGCCTCGGCAGCATCGGCAGCATGGCCCTGTGGCAGGCCTCCCGCCTCACGGACCAGGTGGTGGGATTCGAGGCAGCCACCCCCGGGCACACACGCAGCGCAGTTGGCGGGGACACCCGGCTGTTCCGCATGCTGTACCGGGGCCTCCCCGGCTACTACCCCATCATGGCGCGCTCCCGCACGCTGTGGCGCGAGCTGGAAGCCGAAGCCGGCCAGGACATCCTCCTCCGCTGCGGCGGCCTTTCGATAGGGACTGCAGGCGGGCCCTACCTGACCGCGCTGTTGGAGACCACCAGGCTCAACGGCGCCGACCATGAACTCCTTAGCCACAAGGACATGGCCGAACGCTATCCACAGCACAACCTTCGCCCGGACGACGCCGCCGTCTTCGATCCGCACGGGGGCGCTCTCCGAACCGACCGCGCCGTGACTTCTGCCGTGGCAGCGGCCCAGGCCAACGGGGCGGCCGTGCTCACCGATACGCCGATCGACGCCATCGTTGAAACGGACGACGGCGTCAGGATCACCTCGGGTGCGCGCAACTGGACATTCGAGAACGTCGTCGTCGCTTCAGGCGCCTGGTCCCGGAAGCTGATGCCGGCGGAACTGGCCAACGCCAGCGTCCCCCACCGCTGCTACCTCACCTGGTTCGTGGCCAAGGACGCGGCAAGCTTCGCTCCCGACCGCTTTCCCATCTTCATCCGCATCTCGGGTGAAAAGTCCATGTACGGGGCACCCAGTGTGGACGGCGTGACGGTGAAGGCCACCTTGGATGCCAGGACCACGCTTGCCGACACCGCAGAATCGGTAATGCGGGAACTGACGCCCGCCGAAACCCTCGAGACCACCGATACGGTGAGGGAGTTCTTTCCGGGCCTCCACCCGAACATTGTCCGTTCCGACGCCTACCCGGACCTGTTCACGTCCGACGGCCACCCCCTGCTGGGCAGGGCGCGGCAGGGCAGCGGGATCTACTACGCCACCGGCTTCTCCGGCGCAGGCTTCAAAATGGCGTCCGGATTCGGCGAAATCGCCGCCCTCGAGGCGCTGGGAAAGCAACGGATTGACGGACTGGACTTCGTCCGGCCCCAACGCTTCAGCTCGCACTGATTACTCCAACACAGAGAACGGATGCCCCATGGCAACTCTCAGCCCGCTGCTCAAGCAGGCCACCCCGGTCATCGTGGACCATGCCGCCGGCAGCTGGATCCATGCAACCGACGGCAAGCAGTACCTCGACTTCACCACCGGGATCGGCGTGACCAGCACCGGCCACTGCCACCCCGACGTGGTGGCCGCAGCCCGGGAACAGGTAGGCAGGATTGTCCACGCGCAATACACCACAGTGATGCACCAGCCCCTGCTCCAGCTCACCGAAAAGCTCGGTGAGGTGCTGCCGGTGGGCCTGGACAGCGTCTTCTACGCGACCACCGGCGCGGAAGCCGTCGAAGCCGCCGTCCGCCTGGCGCGGATGGCCACCGGGCGGCCGAACATCATCTCCTTCCAAGGCGGATTCCACGGCCGGACCGTCGGCGCAGCGTCACTCACCACTGCCGGCACCCGCTTCCGGTCAGGTTTCTCGCCGCTGATGGGGGGCGTGCACATCGCCCCCTTCCCCTACGCCTACCGCTACGGCTGGGACGTACAGACGGCCGTCGACTTCGCGTTGAAGGAACTGGACCATCTGCTGGTGTCCGTCAGCAGCCCCGCGGACACGGCGGCCTTCATCATCGAGCCCGTCCTGGGCGACGGCGGCTACCTCCCCACTCCCCCGGCCTTCCTGCAAGGCCTGCGGGAGCGCGCGGACCGGCAGGGCATCCTCCTCATCCTTGACGAAGTCCAGGCCGGCGTGGGCCGCACCGGAAAGTTCTGGGGCCACAACTGGGCCGGAATCACCCCGGACATCCTCATCACGGCCAAGGGCCTGGCCAGCGGCTTCCCCATCTCGGCCATCGCTGCCTCCACCGCCCTGATGGGCAAAGCCTGGCCGGGCTCCCAGGGCGGAACCTACGGCGGGAACGCGGTGGCGGCCGCCGCCGGTGTAGCCACCCTGGCCGTGATCGAACGGGAAGGCCTCGTGGCCAACGCCCACCAGCGCGGCGAGCAGCTCAGGGCAGGCCTGGACACCTTGGCCGGAGATTTTCCTTCCATCGGCAACGTCCGCGGCCTCGGACTGATGCAGGGCGTGGAGTTCACGGCCCCGGACAACAGCCCGGATGCGGCCACCGCCCTTGCCGTTCAACAGGCCGCAGTCGCCGAAGAACTGCTGCTGCTCACCTGCGGACCGCACGGAAACGTCATCCGCATTATTCCGGCATTGAACGTCAGCCGAGAGGAAATCGAGTCCGGGTTGGCGCGGTTTACCCAGGCACTCAAGGCCGCCACGGCCTGACCGGTCCGGCGCCTTGCGGAACCCTGGCGTTGGTGGCCGCACCGGCGTCGTCCGCTCCCCGATACTCCCAGCGAAAGTGGAACGATGAGCTTTGACCCTACCCTCCTCAAGACGGCCTTATTTATCGACGGGACATGGCGGCCCGCTGCCTCCGCAGCGACCTTCGAGGTGGAGAACCCGGCCACCCATGAGGTGATCGCGCACGTGGCCGACGGCGGCCCCGAGGACGCCAGGCTCGCCATCGAGGCGGCGGGGCGGGCCCAGCCTGCGTGGGCGGCCAGCGCCCCACGGCATCGGGCCGACATCCTGCGGCGCGCCTATGAGCTGGTGCTGAAGAACACCGATGCACTGGCGGCCATCATGACCGCGGAGATGGGTAAGCCGCTGGCGGAGGCGAAGGGGGAAGTGGCTTACGGAGCCGAGTTCCTGCGCTGGTTTTCCGAAGAAGCCGTCAGGGTCGGAGGCGACCAGACCAGCACGGTTGACGGGAACAACCGCATCATGGTCACCAAGGAGCCCGTGGGGCCCTGCGTGCTGGTCACGCCCTGGAACTTCCCCTTGGCGATGGGGGCACGGAAGATTGCCCCCGCGGTGGCCGCGGGCTGCACGATGGTGTTCAAGCCGGCCGAGCTGACCCCGCTGACCTCACTGGCGCTGGTGGAAATCTTCCGGGTTGCCGGCCTGCCGGCCGGGGTCCTGAACGTGGTCACCACGGCCCGGGCCGCCACAGTGGTGGAACCCTGGATGAGCAGCGGCATAGCGCGAAAGGTCAGCTTCACGGGCTCGACGGCGGTGGGAAAGGTCCTGCTGGAACAGGCCGCCCGGAACGTGATGCGCTCTTCCATGGAACTCGGCGGAAACGCACCCTTCATTGTCCTGCCGGACGCGGACCTGGAACGCGCCGTCGATGGCGCCCTCAAGGCTAAGATGCGGAATATGGGGGAAGCGTGCACGGCAGCGAACCGTTTCTTTGTGCACCGCACCCTGGCAGGGGACTTTGCCGAAAAGCTCGCCAAACGGATGTCCGATCTGCGGGTGGGCAACGGCGCCGTGGACGGAACCGACGTCGGGCCGCTGATCGGCCAGGCCGGTTTGGACAAGGTGGAGTCCTTGGTCTCGGACGCCGTGAAGAAGGGCGCGCGTGTCCTCACCGGCGGACGACGGGTGGAGGGCCCTGGCTACTTCTTCGAACCCACCGTCCTGGTTGACGTTCCGGAGGATGCAGAGCTGATGGGCACGGAAATCTTTGGCCCGGTGGCTGCGATCTCATCGTTCGATGGGGAGGATGAGGTGATTCGGCGCGCCAACGATACCCCGTGGGGCCTGGTGGGCTACGTCTTTACCCAGGACGTGGACAAGGCGATGCGTTTTTCCGCCGCCCTGGAGGTGGGGATGGTGGGCTTGAACACCGGTCTGGTCTCCAATCCCGCCGCACCGTTTGGCGGAATCAAGCAATCCGGCCTGGGCCGCGAAGGCGGGAAGATCGGCATCGAAGAATTCCTCGAATACAAGTACACGGCAATTCCCGTTCAGTAGCATCGGCCCGCAATCCAAGAAAGAAGACAAAGATGGCCGCATCAGGCGAACTTTTCGTGCTTCAGGGAAGACCCACCGCAGAGGTCATCGCTGACCAGCTCCGGGAGCACATCGTCCAGGGCAAGTTCCGGCCCGGTCAGCAGATCAACGAATCGTCACTGGCCACGCAGCTCAACACCTCCCGCGGCCCCCTGCGGGAAGCGCTGCAGCGGCTCTGCCAGGAGGGGATCCTGGTCAACATCCGGAACCGTGGCGTTTTTGTCCTGGAACTGTCCCAGCAGGACATCCAGGAAATCTACGATGTCCGCGAGGCAGTGGAGACGGCCTGCGCACACATGCTTTTGAGCGGCGGCCCGGAGAAAGTCAAGAAGACGGCCCAGTCCCTCAAAGCGATCATCGCCAACATGGCCAAGAATGTGGCTGCTGGCAACTGGCAGGCTCTGGCCAAGCTGGATATGGACTTTCACACCTCCTTTGTGGCCGGGACCGGGAACTCGCGGATGATCCGGATCTACGAAACACTGGCCGCCGAATCCAGGATGTGCATCCTCAGCCTGGAGGTGGCTTATCCACGCGTCGATGTGCTGGTGACGGAGCATCAGAAGCTCCTGGATCTTTTGTTGGCCGGGGACGAGTCGGCGCTCCAGGAGGCAATCCGGACACACATGCAGGGAGCCGTGGAGGACCTGACCCCGCCGCGGGAAGACCAGGAGCTGGCCTAGGCGGGGCCGTGCCGCCGCCGGGCCCGGCCCCGCGGCCGCGAACCGGGCGTAAATAATCCGTCAAAAAATCACCCCGTCCACCCCGCCCGCGCCCGTGCAGCCCTTTGATGGAGGCGTAGCCAGCAGGTGCCGAAGCGAGGAGCTCAGATGCGGTGGGATGAAGCGCCGGAGGACCGCGGCAAGGTCAAGTTTGCCGCGGCAGCCGGGGCCGTGGAGGGCTACGGCGGCCGCGGCCTGAACGGGCGTGCCCTGCATCCGGCCACCGGCTACCTCTTCCCCGACCAGGACGGCGAGGGGTGGTGGGTCATCTTCCAGCCATGGCCGCCGTCGGGGGCGCACCCGCACAAAGTCCCCGGCGACATCCTGGCCTGCAACGACTCCTACGGCGACATGGTGCACGTGGTGGTGCTTGCAGCCGGCGTGTGGGAGGACGACGCCGAGGCCGCCTTCCGCGCGAACGTCCCGCTGACCCTGGCGGACGCCGCCCGGGTTGCGGCCACGGTGGCGCACGTGGCGGGGCACGAGCACCCCGGGCCCGCCCCGGAGCACCCGGACGGGACCGCGGCGAAACCTCCCGTCAGCCCACGTGGACCCAAGGGCGCTGCGTGACATCAGGGACGGCCTCGCGCAGCACTTCACGGGTTACGGGCGCGATCTCGCCCTCGCCCAGGAACAGGAACCGCACCAGGTTGGTGATGGGGTTGCCCTCGGTCCAGCGGAAGTAGATGTGCGGCATCAGCCCGGTGACGTCCCTGATGTGCAGGAGCACGGAGGCGATGGTGTTGGGCACCACCGGCCCGTGGACTTCGAGGACGTGGTAGCCGTGGCGGTTTACGCCGCGGACGTGGAGCTCGGTTTCGAAGTCGGACGAGTCATCCACAATGACTTCCAGGAACAGGGCATCGCCTGCCAGCGGGAGGTGGCTGACCTCGATGGCCGACTCCAGCTTGTCCCGGTAGGCCTCCGCTGACAGCCGCAGCGGCTCGTGGGCAATGATCGCGATGGGGCCGTCCAGGGTGCTGGACATGAACTCCAGGGCCTGCTGGTCCAGGTGCACCCGGGTGGCGTGGAGTTCGAAGGAACGCCGGACCCTGGACAGCAGGGAGATCACGATAATGCCCAGGATGAAGATCGCGGCGATCCGGATGCCTTCGGGCCGTTCGAAGATGTTGGCCACCGTGGTGTACGCGAACACTACGGAGATGGCGCCGAAGCCGAAGGTAAGGTTCCGTTGCCCGCGCCGGCGCACCGACAATGTCACGGCCACCGCAGCGGAGGTCATCAGCACCAGGACGCCGGTGGCATAGGCACCGCCCTGGGCGTCGACGTCGGCGTTGAAGATGAAGGTGATGACGAAGCCGATCAGGGTGAAGACGAGCACCAGGGGGCGGACGGCCTTGGCCCAGGCCGGGGCCATGCCGTAGCGCGGCAGGTACCGGGGAACCAGGTTCAGCAGGCCGGCCATGGCCGAGGCGCCGGCGAACCAGAGGATGCCGATGGTGCTGATGTCGTAGACGCTGCCGAACCCCACGCCCAGGTATTCGTGCGCCAGGAAGGCCAGCGCGCGGCCGTTCGCCTGGCCGCCGGGCTGGAATTCCTGCTCCGGAATCAGGACGACGGTAATGAAGCTGGTGGTCAACAGGAACACGCTCATGATCACCGCGGCGGTGGTGAGCATTCGCCGGGCACCGCGGATACGGCCCGCCGGGTTTTCCTCGGTATCGTCCGCTGCGCCCTTGACCTGCGGCATGACGGCAACGCCGGTTTCGAAACCGGACAGGCCCAGTGCGAGTTTGGGGAACACCAGCAGCGCGATGGCCACCGCCATCAGGGGGTTGCCGTGGGATACCCACAGGTTGGTCCACCAGTCCCCCATGGCCACGGGGTGGGAGACCACCTGCATGAGGGTGGCAACCACCACCACGGCGTTCAGGCCTAGGTACAGGACCACCAGGACGACGGCGACGCCGATCGCTTCCTTGAATCCCCGCAGGAACACGGCCGCCAGCAGCGCAAGCAGGATCAGCGTGACGGGGACGTTCTGGTTTTGGAGCCACCCGGGGGCAACCGGGTTGCCGATCAGGTGCGCGGTGGCGTCGGCTGCCGAGAGGGTCATGGTGATCATGAAGTCCGTGGCGGCGAACCCGAGCAGGACCAGCACCAGGAGCTTGCCGCCCCAGCGGGGCAGCAGCCGCTCCAGCATGGCGATGGAGCCTTCACCGCGGGGGCTTTCACCGGCAACCCTGCGGTACACGGGCAGGGCACCGAGCAGGGTCACTGCCACCAGCACCAGCGTGGCCAGCGGGGAGATGACCCCGGCGGCGAGCGCGGCGATGGCCGGCTGGTACCCCAGGGTGGAGAAGTAGTCCACGCCCGTCAGGCACATGACCTGCCACCACGAGTGCTTCTTTTCGTGCTGCGTCGGCACACCGCCGGGGCCTTGATGGGTACCCTTGCTGTCCTGCAGCCCGAACAGCAGCCAGTCCTTGAGCGCCTTCCTGCCGCGTGGGTGGAGCGCGGAAGGATCCGCCGGGGGCCTGCTCAACGTGGTCATGTCTGCCTTTCCGCGCTGCCCTGTGCAGCGCGATCACTGCGAAGCTAGCACCGGCAAAAATGGCTGACGTGGGAAAAGGGGTTTTCTTAATGATTCCTTTACGCGTGATGTACGACGCCGGCGGGCGCCTTTGCGGGGCATGTCAAGGTTCGAAGCGGTAGCCCATGCCGGCCTCGGTGAGCAGGTGCCGCGGCCGGGCCGGGTCCGTCTCCAGTTTGCGGCGCAGTTGGCCCATGTAGACGCGCAGGTAGTGGGTTTCGTTCTCGTAGCCGGGGCCCCAGACCTTCCGGAGCATCTGCTGCTGCGTGATCAGCCGTCCGGGGTTCCGCGCGAGCAGTTCCAGGATGGCCCATTCCCGGGGCGTGAGCCGGACCGGGTCTCCGGCACGGGTCACCTTCCGGTTGGCCAGGTCAACCTCGAAATCCCCCACGTCGATGGCCGGACCGTTGTCCACCGCTTCCGGGGTGCCGCTCCGGCGCCCGGCTGCGCGCAGCCGGGCCAGGAGCTCGTCCAGCCCGAACGGCTTGGTCACATAGTCGTCCGCGCCGGCGTCCAGGGCCCGGACCTTGTCCACGGACCCGTGCCGGGCGGAGAGCACGATGATGGGCATGCTGCTGGTGCGGCGGATCCGGGTGATCACGTCCACGCCGTTGATGTCCGGCAGGCCAAGGTCCAGCACCATCACATCCGGATGGCCGCCCTCCGCGTGGTGCAGGGCGGATGTACCGTCCAGCGCTGTGAGCACCCGGTAGCCTTCCGCTTCCAGGTTCACCTGGAGGGCGCGCAGGAGCTGGGGTTCGTCATCGACGATCAGGATGGTCCTCATGACGTGCTGCTCCCTGCCGGCCGTCGGCGGTCCGGGGATGCGGAACCAGCGGAGAGCGGCAACCTGATGATCATGGTCAGTCCGCCGCCGGGGGTCGGTTCGGCCACCAACTGGCCGCCCATGGCTTCCGTGAAGCCCTTCGCGACGGCCAGGCCAAGCCCGATGCCCAGCCCTTCCGGGGCGTCGTCAAGCCGCTGGAACGGCTGGAACATCGCGGCGGCCGCGGCAGCGGGCACACCCTGCCCGTGATCGACGATGCGCAACTCGCCGAACCGGGCGCCGTCGTCGTCCGTCCGCCTGGTCCCGGCCGAAACGCCCACGATCACCACGTCCGACTCCGGCGCGTATTTGAGCGCGTTCTCCACGATGTTGGCGATGACCCGTTCCAGCATGCCCAGGTCGGCGTCCACGGCGGGCGTGGCGGGGGCAAGGTCAATCCGGATCCGGTCCGCCGGGAGGCCCCGCAGCGCGTCCTCGATCGCATCGCGCCAGGTGACCGGCGCTGTCAGCGGCGCCGCCGAACCGCTGGAAATGCGGGACATGTCCAGGAGATTGGAGATCAGGGCGTCCAGCCGCTCGGTGTAGGACTCGATCGTGGCGAGCATCTCGGCCTGCACCTCCTCGGGCAGCCTGCGGCTTTGGCGCCGCAGGGCCGTGACGGCGAGCTTGATCCCCGCCAGCGGGGTGCGCAGGTCGTGGCTGACGGCCCGCAGGATGGACGTTCGGACGCTGTTGCCCTCCGCCAGTTTGGTGGTGCTTTGCAGCCTGCGCTGCAGGGCCTGGCGTTGGCGCAGGAGCAGGAGGTGGGCTCCGTGGGCGGACAGGAGGAGGCGGTCGCCGGCGGTCAGGGTCCGCCCGGAGACGACCAGCGCAGTCCTGTCGTCGGCCAGTTCCACGCTGTCCGTCAACGCCGCGGCGTCCGGGGCGGGCGGCGGCGAGGCACCCGAGAAAGCTTGGAGTTCCCACGCTGCGCTGCCGTCACCGGCAATGGTGAACAGCCCGGCCTGCCGGACCTGGAAGGTTTCCCGGACCTTGTCCAGGAACGCGGCCACGGTGTCATCGGCAAGGAGGGCGTCGCGGGCCAGGTCCGCCAGGGTGGCGGCCTCGGCACGGGCGCGGGCGGCCTCCCTGGCGCGCCGGGCGGACAGGCCAACCACCAGGGAGACCGCCACGGCCGCCGCCAGGAACACCAGCAGGGCAAAGACGTTTTGCGGGTCCTTGATGTTGAACGTCCCCACCGGCTCTGTCTCGAAGAAGTTCAGCAGCAGTGAATCCAGGACGGCTGCGAGCACTGCGGGCCACAGGCCGCCAATGAAGGCCACCGCCATCACCCCGGTCAGGTGCACCAGTGCGTGGGTGGCAAGGTTCAGGTCGGGGCCGGCGGCGAGGGCTGCGGTCAGCAGGGCCGGAAGGAGTACGGCGAGGACAAACCCCACGATGGTCCGTGTCCGGCCCAACGTTGCGGTTGCAGGCTTGGGCAGGCCAACGCCGCCCTGCGGCCGGGACACGATGTGCACGTCGATATCGCCGGATTCCCGCACCACTTTGGCTCCGGCCCCCGTGCCGAGGATCCGGCTCCACAGGCCTCCGGTCGAGGCGCCGATGACGATCTGCGTGGCATTGACGCTGCGGGCAAACTCCAGGAGCGATTCCGCTGCGTCCTCCCCGGACACCGTGTGGCAGGTTCCGCCCAGGTCCGCGACCAGGCTCTGTTGGGACTCCAGTGCATGGCCGGACTCGGCGGTGCCGCCGTCCCCGCGCCGCACGTGCACGGCCAGCAGGTCGCCGCCGTGGACCCTGGACAGGATCCGGGACGCACGCCGGATCAGCAGTTCTCCGTCCGCTCCGCCGTCAAGGCCCACCACCACCCGTTCGCGCGCCGGCCACGTGGCGGTGATGCCCTGGCTTTTTCGGTACGTCGCCAACCCTTCGTCCACACGGTCCGCCAACCAAATCAGCGCGATTTCGCGCAGCGCGATCAGGTTGCCCAGCCGGAATTCGTTGGCCAGGGCGGCGTCAATCGCGTCCTTGGGAAACACCTTCCCGTCGGCAACGCGCTGGCGCAGGAGTTCGGGCGGAATGTCCACCAGCTCGATGTGCTCTGCCCGCCGCACGACCGCGTCAGGCACAGTTTCAGCGCCGGGCTGGTCCGTAATGGCGGCGACGGCGTCCCTGAGCGAGGCCACGTGCTGGACGGTGAGGGTGGTCAGCACGTCCAGCCCTGCCGCCAGAAGCTCCTCGATGTCCTCCCAGCGGCGCCCGTTCCGGCTTCCCGGGGCGTTGACGTGCGCATAGTCGTCGACGACGGCCACGTCAGGGTGCCGGGCCAGCACGGCCGCCACGTCCAACTCGGCTGCTCCCGCTCCCCCGGCGTCGGACACCCGACAGGGGGCAACGGCGTCGAGCCCGTCAAGGAACTGCACGGTGTCAGTCCTGCCGTGGTCCGCGGTGATGCCGACGGCCACGTCCCGGCCGCACGCCGCAAGGCGGTGCGCCTCGCGCAGCATGGAGTACGTTGTGCCGGCTCCCGCTGCAGCGCCCAGGAAGATGCGAAGCGTTCCCCGTGCCATACCCACAGTCTTATCCCCTCCGGCCACCCGGACCAACTCCCGGGGCCACAGGCCGGACCGCAGGAACAGGCTATTCCACCCAGCGGAGCAGCCACACCGTGGTGGCGGGCGGCAGGTACCCCTCCTCGATGGCACCGCTGCTGATCACTATGATCCCTTCTGGCAGCGGCACGGGAGTGGCACCGAGGTTGGCAATGCAGTGCCACCCGTACGGCCGGCTGAAATGCAGCAGCGCGTCATCCCGGGAGTCCTCCCAGTAGATGTAGTTGAAGGACTCCAGTTCGCTCCGCCACGCACAAGCCGCGCGGAGGAAGTCCGTCCGGCCGCCGTCGGGATCCGGACCCGCGTGTTCCGGGTCCACGGGATCCATGTCCCCAGGATCCATGTCCCCAGGATCCATGTCCCCGGGACACGGCAGCGCCAGGTTGAGGAGCAGGACCGCCCGGATCCATTGTTCGGCCAGGCCGCGGTCCCGGGGAGGCCGCCTGAGGGCGGCGTGCACGTTGAGTGAAGGCACACTTTGCTCGATTCTGTAGAAAAGTCCGCGCCGCACCGTTGCCGGCGCGTGCAAGGTAAAGGCCCGTGCGTGGTTCAGCGCAGCGACCGCTGGATGGCCAGGCAGGCGGCGCCCTTGCCCCACAGGTCGGCGTCGGCGGGCGCCACCTTGAGCCGGGGCAGGAAGTCCGCGCCTTCGAGGGCATACTCCCGAAGGGACGCCGTCAGCCCCTGCGCCAGCAGGTCGTAGGCGGCGGACCCCTCGCCGGTGATGACAATCAGTTCGGGGGCGGCAAAGGTTGCACACCACCGCCAGGCCCCGCCCGATCCAGCCGCCTGCGGCGTCGAAGGCTGCCCGGGCGGTGGCCGCCTGCTGGCCGTGGCCATCCCGCGCCAGCTGCACCGCGGTGCCCGCATCCTCTGTCCCGGCGGCGGCTGCGATCGCGGCATCCCCGGCGAGCGCCTCCAGGCAGCCGCGCCGGCCGCAGCTGCACAGCGGACCGTCAGGAACCAGCGGGATGTGGCCCAGTTCTCCGGCGGCTCCCTGGGCTCCGCCGTACACCTTTCCGTCGAACACGAGCCCCAGGCCGATTCCGGGTCCCAGCGTGACCACCGCGAAGTTGCGGGCGTTCCTGCCGTCGCCGAACAGATGCTCGGCGACGGCCAGGGCGTTGACGTCGTTGTGGACGGTGACGGGCAGAGCGATCTGTACCGCCAGGGGTGTTGCAACGTCCACCCCGCGCCAACCAAGGAGCGGGGAAAAACGGCACATCCCGGCGTCGGGGTCCACGTGGCCACTGACCGCCACCCCCACGCCCAGGGCCTTTTCCCGCGCGCCGGGCACCGAGTCGAGGAGCCGGTCCACCAGCCCGGCCACTGCCCGGAAGGTGTCCGCCGGCGCCAGCGGAACATCCACTTCCTCGCCCCGGGCCAGGACGTTCGCGCCGAGGTCCGTGACAACGCCGGAGATGATCCGGGGACCGATCTTTATTCCCACTGCGGTGTGCTTGGTGGCGACGACTTCGATCAGGCGCTCGGGCCGGCCGCGGCCGTTGGGGGTGGTGGGTGCCTCCACGACGTACCCCTGGTCCACCAGCGGCCGGAGTGTCCGGGCGATGGTGGACGGGTCCAGGGATGTCTGCCTGGCAAGCTCCACCCGGGAGATCGGCGCGTGCCGCAGCACCAGGGAAAACAATCCTGCCCGGTGCGGATCCCGAAGGGCGGGAACCCCGAAGGCCTGCGTCGGTGTGCTCACATGTCCAACTCTATCCAGTTCAGGTTGATGGCTCCCTTGTCCGTGGCGCCCCTGCCGATGGTGATCAGGTTCAGGCCGGCGTCCAGGGTGATGGTGCCATCGGCCACGCCCCAGGTGTCCCAGGAGGCGAGTCCGGGGAAGCTGACGTGCACGGGCCCGTCCACGGTGGAATGGTCGGCCTTTTCGGCGGTGACGGTCATGGTGCTGGTATCCCCGGTGGCGTTGGCATACCGGTAGCGGATGGCGTAGCTGCCGCGGTGCGGCACCTGGACCGCGAACGTCACCAAGGGGTCGGCGCCGCCGGATGCGGCCTGCAGTCCGTCCACGAAGCCGTTGCCGTCATACCCAGGGTGGTTGTTGTTGAAGCCGGCCCCGCCTCCCCAGGTGGCGAAGGCTGCGGGGTACCGGGTGGTGCCGTGAATCTTCGGCGGGGTAACCCGGTAGATGGCTGAGGAATGGGGGGCCAGTGCAGCCGAGGCTTTTGAGTCCATGCCCAGGTTCTTGTGTGCCCAGAGGTCCCGGACGTTGGCCCCGGTTGCCAGGCCCAGGTCCTTGGCGAAGTCGATGGTCTTGGAGACGGTTTCGGTGTCGCTGCGGTTGAACAGGGCAACGCCCCACGAACCATCCGGGAGCTGGCCTGCCCAGCGTTCGGTGTCCCGTGAGCCCGGGTCCTCCGAGAACGGGGTGGCGGACCGGTAGAGGGGCTTGCCCACCAGGCCGTCCGCGTTGAGCTGGAGCACTTCCTTGTTGGTGTACACCCAGCCGTTGTTGCCGATCTGCTGGTAGGTGTCACCGATAGCCAGGGGCGATCCGGCCGCGACCATCAGGTTCATCATGGTCTTGCGTTCCTCGTCGCTGGCAAACGTGCTGGCCCGCATGAAGTCGCCGTCCAGGATCAGCTGCCCGCGGCCGTTGCGGTGGGACCAGCCGGTGAACCCGCAGAACGGGTTGGCCCAGTTGGGCCAGGCGTCCTGCCAGTTCTGGCGCATCCCGCTCAGCCGGTCCCAGCCGCCCTTGTCCGCGTCTGCATTGATCCGCACCAGGTCGCCGTTGGCCAGTTCCGCGGAACCGTTCTGGAACATGTGCGGCATGACGAGCGACACTTCCATGTCCTCGCCGGCGGCCTCGTTGATCCACGAGAGGGCGAGCTCGTAGTTGGCCCGGCCGTGCGGGGCATTGACCTGCCCGATGTTCGCGTCCCTTCCGTCCTCGTACCAGGAGAGGAAGTCGATCCGCAGGTAGGGAACGCCGAGATCCTTGAAGTAGCGCACGTAGCCCTGGACGTATTCCTTGGCGCCGGGCTTGGTGGCGTCCAGCCAGTACAGCTGGTTCCCGCCAATGTCCCGGGCGAAGAAGTCCCCGGGCACCACGAGGTCCGCGATCCTGACGTCCGGCCGGCCCAGGACGGTCTTGGAGGTGTCTTCGACGGCTGCCCGGTGCACCCAGAGCGGGTTGTAGTAGACGCCCAGTTTCATCTTCCGCGCCGCCAGGTACTTGGCCCAGTACGCCCAATCGTGCTGCCAGGAGTCGTTGTAGCTGGTGATGTAGCCGTTGCCGGTGGTGCGGCTGGAACCTTCGATCCAGCCGTCCGTGCAGGCGATGTCGTAGCCGAACTCGGCGAAGTTCCCGGCCAGCCAGTCAATGTTGGCCTTCCACTCGTCTTCCGGAATGGGGGCGTTGTGCGGGAACGAGTAGCCGTAGATGTTCCAGTACCTGGGGCCGGCGCCGCTCCGGGTGAACACACTGTTCCGGCTCGCCAGGCGCAGGGGCGGCGCGGCGGTGACGGGGACGCCCGGGCGGGCGGTGACGGCGGTGGAGGCCTGCGCGGAGCTTGCCATGCCAAGGGCGTACGCGAGGGTGGCGGCGCTGCCGGTGGTGAGGAGGGTGCGGCGGGACAGGTTCATCATTGATCAGTCCTTTGGGAGGGATGTTGGGGCACACAAAAGTATTCACGGGCTATATTCGTGCGTCAAGCATTTAATTAATTACGACGCCGGGACGGCACCTCGTGCGGGCGTGCAACAGGAACCCCGGAGGTCAGTAAGCTGGGCAGATGCCCGACCTTGCCGCCCTGGCCCCCACCCTCGTGGCCATCGCCATCCTGGCGGCACTCACGGTGGGCATCCTCTGGGGCTCGCGGACGCCGTCGTACGCCTCCCCCGCCCTGGCCATCCTCCGCGGCGTACTGCAGCTGGCGGTCATCAGCCTTGTCCTGGGCGGCGTCATCACCAGCCCCGTATGGGTGGGCGCGGCCCTGCTGGTGATGTTCTCCGTGGCGTCCGTGACGGCTGCGCGGCGGCTCACCTGGTCCTGGCGGCGCTTTGCGGTGGTGGCCGCAACCATGGCGGCCGGCATCCTGGTGACCGTGGCAATCGTGTTCGGCACGGGCGCCATCGAGTTTTCGCCGCGCTATGCCCTGGCCGTGGGCGGGATCGTGATTGGCAACTCCATGACCATCGCCACGCTGGCCGGCCGCCGGTTCGTCGAGGCCGTCCTGGAGCAGTGGGAGCAGGTGGAGGGCTGGCTGGCGCTGGGCGCGACGCCCCGCCAGGCCACCCTCATCCAGGCCCGGCAGGCAGTGCATTCGGCGCTGATCCCCTCCACCGACCAAACCAAGACCACCGGCCTGGTCACGCTTCCCGGCGCGTTCGTGGGCGCCATCTTTGGTGGCGCCTCGCCCTTGGAAGCCGGGCGGTTCCAGGTAGTGGTGCTGGCGTCCATCATGGCGGCCGGGTCCATTACCGCCGTCGCGTTGATCCGTTCGCTGGGCAACGTCACAGTACGGCCCGACCCGCTGTAGGGCCCGGCTGCGGTCCGGGCGCCGGCACCGTGGGGCGCCGATTACGCGCCAGGGTGCTGCTTTCCCTAAAGTGGTGTCCGGTAAACATTGGAAGAAGGGGTGGCGATTGGCATGAGCGCGCCGTTCCGCTTCCCCCGCGCCTTTGCCTTCACGGTGGCAATGTTCGCCCTCGCCGCGGGAGCCCACGTGCTGGCCCGTGGCGTGATGCCCCAGCCGGCCATCGTCGCCGGCTTGTTTGCCTTGGTCCTGCTGCCCGTCATGGTGCTCGCGAAAATAAGGGTCAACTCCCCTGTGATGGCCGGCCTGCTCATCGGCGGCCAACTGGTACTGCACGAGGCCTTCACCACCCTGTCGGCGTCAACCGGCTTCACTCCGGCTCCCGGAACCCACGTCCATGCGGGTGAACCGGTTGCCGCCGCAGCATTGGCCGCGGCCCCGGAACACCTCCACGCGCCGGACACGCTGATGCTGGTCCTGCACGCCGTGGCCACCGTGGCCACGGCCTTGGTCCTGGCCCGCGGCGAAGCGGCCGTCTGGGCCCTGGCGGCATGGCTGCGGCCGCTGATCCGCATCCTGACTGCGGCGCTCGTCCCTGCCTGGCCGCAGCTTCCGGCACCGCACCGCCTTGTTGTGGTGCTGCGCGCCACCTTCCTCCGGCTTCCCGCGCTCCGCGGTCCGCCGCGCGCTGCCGTCTCCTGAGCGGGACCTGAACCTACCCTGCCAACCCGGCCCCACGGCGTTGCCCTTGGACAGCTGCCCTTTGCGCGCCCCGGTCAGCCATACCCCCCGCGCCCGGCCGCAGCCGCGGCCGCACTGGCGCACCCACATCTTGTGAAAGCGACATCATGAACACCTCAATCCGCCACACCCTCAAAGCCTTCGCCGCCCTCACCGCTGCAGCCGGAATGCTCGCGGCAGGCGCCGCCGCCGCATCAGCCCACGTGTCCGTGGACCCGGACGACACCGGCGCCAACGGCTACTCACACCTGACCTTCAACGTCCCCAACGAGTCCCCCACCGCCAAAACGAACAAGCTCGAGGTCAAGCTGCCCACCGACACGCCCTTCACCTCTGTGTCGGTCAAACCGGTGGAAGGCTGGACCGCCCAGGTGATCACCGGAGACCTGCCCAAGCCGGTCACGGTGGCCGGCGCAACGGTCACCAAGGCACCCATCACGGTGGTGTGGACCGCGGACGAGGCCCACCAGCTGGGGCAGAACCAGTACCAGGCCTTTTCACTCTCGGTTGGCCGCCTGCCTGCAGCCGGTACCACCGTGGTGCTGGAAGCCGCCCAAAGCTACAACGACGGGACGGTGGTGAACTGGAACGAACGCAGTGCTGAGGGCCAGCCCGAGCCCAAGCACCCGGCCCCCTCCTTCACCACCACGGCCGAGGACGGCGCCGAGGCCACACCTGCCGCCTCATCCTCTCCCGCCGCTGGCGCTTCCGAGGCCATCGAGCGCACGTCCGACGCGACGCCAATCTGGGGCGTGGTCCTCGGCGCGGCAGGGTTTGTCCTGGGCGCCGCGGCCCTAGCGCTGGTGCTGGCCGGCCGCCGGTCCCGCTCCGCAGCCAACCAGCAGGTGTCCCAATGATGTTTGCGAATCCGCTCCGCTGGCTCCGGCGATGCCTGCTGGTCATCGCCCTGACTGCGTGTTCGCTTGCGTTGGGCGCGCCCGCGCAGGCCCACGATGTGCTCGAATCCAGTGATCCGGCGAATGGATCGTCTGTCCCTGCCGTCCCCGGCCAGATCGGGCTGACCTTCGACCACACACCCATGGGCATCGGCTCGGCGATCCAGGTCCAGGATGGGACCGGCACCGACCAGGCCGACGGCGCGGTGACGATTGTGGACAACCACGTCAGCCAAGCCGTGAAAGCCGGCGCGCCAGCCGGCAAATACACGGTGATCTGGCGAGTAGCTTCCTCCGATGGCCACCCCATTGAAGGAACCTTCACGTTCACGGCCGGCGCCGGAAACTCCAGTGCAGCGCCGCCCGCTGCTGTCACGGGCCCGGGGTCGGGAGGGCCCCAGGCAGGGGTAGTCATTGCCGGCGGGGCAGCCGCCGTCCTGGTGATCGCTTTTGCCGTTGTTGCGGTCCTGGTCCGGCGGCGGCTCCGAAGCCCGGAGTCCGACGCCTGACCAGGCACCACGACAGGCTGGGGCGGGCGCGGTGCCTCACGCGCAGCGCCCGCCCCGGCCGCCGTCGGGTGGATTCCCTGGTCAGCCCTGCTTCACGAGCGCTGCTTCGAGGTTGATCTTCACCTTGTCGCTGACCAGCAGGCCGCCGGCTTCCAAGGCCGCGTTCCAGGTGAGTCCGAATTCCTTGCGGCTAATCTCGGTTTCGGCCGAGAAGCCCGCACGCGTGGCGCCGAACGGATCCACGGCAACCCCGGTGAACTCCACCTCAAGCTCAACAGGCTTGGTGATGCCCTTGATGGTCAGGTCCCCGGTCAGGGTGTATTCATCCCCGTCGCCTTCAATGGCGGTACCGCGGAATGTCATTTCAGGATATTTCTCTACGTCGAAGAAGTCTTCACCACGCACGTGCGCATCACGGTTGGCGTCTCCGGAGTCGAAGCTGGCCGTCGCCACGGTGGCGTGCAGGGTGGAATCAGCCAGGGATTCGCCTACCCGGGCCTCGGCCTGTGCTTCGGTGAAACGGCCGCGGACCTTGCTGATTCCTGCGTGCCGGACGCTGAAGCCAATCTCGCTGTGCGACATGTCCAGGGTCCAGGTTCCCGGTGTGAGTTGCTGCGGAAGGGTCATGGTCAATTCTCCTTGCTGGTAGGGCCGCAGGCTTGGTGCCCGCCAGGGGCGCAAGAGTGCGGATGGTCCTAAATATTCCGCATTGAACCCGCATTTATAAGGGGTCCGGGTGAACCGGGAGGGAACTTCGGGCGTATACATAGGCGTGGCACTAAGACTATTGACCGCCCTTGCGTTGTTCATTGATGCCGGCGTACACCTCTTCCTGGCCCCCGGCTACCAATACGCCCAGCCGGGCACCATCAGCCAGGGCACGTTGTTCCTGCTGGAGGCCGCCGTTGCGCTTCTGGCCGGGATTTTTGTCCTGTTCCGCGGCAGCCGGGCAGCCTATGCCGTGGCCCTGCTGGTGGCACTGAGCGCCTTCGCTGCCGTGATGCTCTACCGGTACGTTGACATCCCGGCCATCGGACCGATCCCCGCCATGTACGACCCCGTCTGGTTCTTCTCGAAGACCCTCAGCGCCGTCGCCGAGGGAGCCGGGGCCGTCCTGGCCGCCGCGGGGCTGGTCCGGGCGTCCGGGAAGCGGCGGTCCGCCGTCGTGAAGCGCCCGACGACGCGTCCCGGCACGTGATTCCCCGTCCGGGTTCCGCGGCACGCCGGTGGCTCGGGTCCTCCGCCGTTGTTAGCATGCGGGGGGAGGTGGCCATGACGAGCAGCGCAGCCGGGCGGGCGGTTCCCGATGCGCTGGCAGCCGCGGCCGCCTACGGTTTGTCGGCACTGTGGCTGTTATCCATCTCCGCCCCCGGGTTTCCCTTGCAACTGGCCGGGATGTTCGCCGGCGCGCTGGTCACGGGCGGCGCGGCCGCCTCCGTGCTGCGGCGGGTGCCCCGGTTCTCTACTCCGGCCGACCGCGTGACGCTGCTGCGCGCTGTCCTCGCCGCCCTCTGCGCGGCGCTGGCGGTCCCCCAACTGTTCACCGGGCCCCGGGCGGACCTGCTCATTCCAGTCCTGGGCGGCCTGGCCTTCCTCCTGGACGGGCTGGACGGGGCCGTGGCGCGACGCACCGGCACATCATCGACGGCGGGGGCGCGCTTCGATGCGGCCACCGACGCCGGACTGGTCCTTGCATTGTCCGTCGCGGCTGCGGCCCGGGTGGGTCCATGGGTGTTGGCGGTCGGGGGCATGTACTACGTCTTCGTGGCCGCCGGGCGTTTCCGTCCGCAACTCAGGGCGGTGCTGCCGCCGAGCCCGTCCAGGAAGGCAATCGGGGCCTTCCAGCCGTTCGCGCTGCTCATCTCGCTCATTCCCGGCATCCCGGCGCCGGCCGCGGTGTCCGTTCAGGCGTTGGCCCTGGCGGTGCTGGCGTTTTCCTTCACCAGGGACGTGGTGCAACTGGAGACCGGCCACCGTGCAGTGCTCCTGGAATCCGACGCAGCTAAAGTCGGGACCGGGCCGATCACACCCTGAGCTGCGCAGCTACGGTCTCGCTGCCGATATGGACTATCGACACCCACATTCCCTGGCGCCACCTGAATAATCCGCGCGTCATGGAATATGGGCGTCGCAGATTTCTATGCGCGTCGCCAGAGGGTCCAGCGGGGCCGCCGGTGACGTTTATCTCTTTGCCTCGCCCAGGCTGGCGAGGGCCTTCCGGAGGCGCGTGCCGGCGTCGTCCGCCACGTCCTTGACGGAAGGGGCTTCGCTGAGCTGCACCATGGTCTGCGGGTCGATCGCCTCAACGGTGGTCTCGTGGGCATCGGCCGTCCGGCGCACCACCACGTTGCATGGCAGCAGGGCCCCCATTTGGGGTTCGGCGGCAAGGGCCCGGCTGGCAAGGGCCGGATTGCAGGCGCCAAGGATGACGTAATCCCCAACCGCTTCCGCGGCCTCGGTGCCGAGCTTTGCTTCAAAGGTGGACCGGATGTTGATTTCCGTCAGGATCCCGAACCCCTGCGCGGCAAGGGCCTCGCGGGTGCGTTCCAGCGCTTCGGCCCAGGGAAGGGCGACGGTGGTGGCCAGCGTGTACGTCATGGTGCTCCTCGAAGTTGGGGACGGTCCGGCGCTTGTGCGGCAAGTTTAGGCAAGGGAAAGGAAGAGCTTTTCCAGCTCTTTCCGGTCCATGGTTTCGTCCTTCTGGACGATGCACTGCTCCAGGCCGGTGGCGATGATGGCGAAGCCGGCTCGGTCCAGGGCTTTGGATACGGCCGCCAGCTGGGTAACGACGTCCTTGCAGTCCCGGCCTTCTTCGAGCATGCGGGTGACGGCGGCGAGCTGGCCCTGGGCGCGCTTGAGGCGGTTGATAACAGGCGTGAGTTCGGTTGGGTTCAGTTCCATAAGGGGTTCTCCATCAGGTGGGGTGCTGCCCCAAGCATATACCCCCATGGGTGTTTTGACTACCCCCGGGGGTATCTGTAATACTCGGTGGGGTATCCGCCCGCCCCCTTCCGAGAGGCCACCCATGGCATCCCGTTCCACAGCAAACGCTGTTACTGCACTCGCCCCCGAAACCCTTCAGTCATGGTTCAACCAGCATCAGGACCTGATGGTGATCGACGTGCGTTCTGCCGCTGAATTCGAATCCATGCACATCCGCGGCTCCTACAATGTGCCGCTGCCGCTGCTCTCCGAGCACACCGGGGAACTCGCTGCCCGGCTGGGCTCGCGTGTGGTGCTGGTCTGCCAGTCCGGCGTGCGCGCCGAACAGGCACGCCAGCGCATGGCCACTGTCGGCCTCGACACCGCTTATGTCCTCACGGGCGGGGTTCCCGGCTTCGCGGCCGCCGGCGGCGACGTGGTCAAGGGCAACGACCACTGGGACCTGGAGCGCCAGGTCCGCCTGGCCGCCGGATCCCTGGTGATGCTGGGCCTGGTGGGCGGCAAGTTCGTGTCCCCCAAGGTCCGTATGCTCGCCGGCGCCATCGGCACTGGGCTGACGTTCTCGGCCGCAACGAACACCTGCGCCATGGGCAAGGCCCTCTCGGCCATGCCATGGAACAAGGCCGCCCAGGAACCCACCCGCGAAAGCGCCATCCTGCAGCTTCCCGTGCAGACCGCCGAGGACGCCGCGGCATGATTCCGGCCCTGGGTCTGGGGCTCGTCGTCGGCATCGTCCTGGGTGTTGTGGGCGGCGGCGGGTCCATCATCGCCGTTCCGGCCCTGGTGTACGGCGTGGGCATGAGCCCCACCCAGGCCATTCCCACGTCGCTGCTGGTGGTGGGAATCTCCTCGCTCGCGGCCCTGCTCCCCAGGATCCGCGAGGGCCTGAACTGGCCCGTCATAGCACTGGTCGGGGGCGCCGGTATGCCGGCGGCCTGGGCGGGCGCGGCCGTCGGCAAGCTGCTGGACCCGAACATCCTGATGCTGGTATTCGCCGTCATCATGGTGGCCGCGGGTATCCGGATGCTCAGCAAACCCCGCGAAAGCGAAGGGTCCTGCAGCACCGGGCCGCACCGGGCCTTCCGCTTCTGCGCCCCAAAGGCCGTGGGCGTTGGACTGCTGGTCGGGTACCTTACCGGACTGCTTGGCGTGGGCGGCGGCTTCCTCATTACCCCCGCCCTGACCATCTTCCTGGGCCTGCGCATGAAACAGGCCGTCGGAACATCCCTGGCAATCATCGTGATCAACTCCGCCGCCGGGTTCAGCGCCCACGCCGCGGGCTACACCATCGACTGGGCCACCACCCTGGCCTTTGCCATCCCGGCCATCGTGGGATCCATCGTTGCCGCCCGGCTTGCCCGCCACCTCCACGACAAACACATCCGTATCTCGTTCGCGGTCCTCATCTTCGCCGTCGCGGCGTGGGTCACCGCCAGCACCGTCACCACCTAGCCCAACCCACCCGAAGGAGAACCACCATGGGACTGATCGATTCCCTCAAGAAGGCTTTCAGCAAGCCCTACAAGACGATCTCCGTGGCGCAGGCCAAGGACCTCCTGGGTTCCGGCGCCACGCTCATCGATGTCAGGTCAGCCCAGGAATGGCGGACCGGCCGGGCACCGCAAGCCAAGCACGTCCCCCTTGACAGACTGCAGACCAGCACCGCCGGCATCCAAAAGACCCGTCCGTTGATCGCCGTCTGCGCCTCCGGCGTCCGCTCAGCCTCAGCAGCCCGGCTCCTCGCCGCCAAGGGGTACGACGCCTACTCGGTGCGAGGCGGCATGGCCGCCTGGCGCCAGGCCGGCGAAACCGTCCGCTAAGCAAGCACCACCTCCACACACCCAGCCACAACCACTTCGAAGGAGAAACACCATGGCTGAAATCACCATCACCGAAGCCCACGAGCGCCGCTCCACCGCCCGGATCCTTGACGTCCGGGAGGACTTCGAAGTCGCCGAAGGCATGATCCCCGGCGCCCTGCATATCCCAATGGGGCAACTGCAGGCGCGCCTGGGCGAGCTGGACCCGGCTGTCCCGGTCATCGCCGTCTGCCGCAGCGGCAACCGCAGCGCCGCCGTCGCCGATGCCCTCAACGGCGTTGGCTACAAAGCGGACACCATGGCCGGCGGCATGACCGCCTGGACCCGCGCCGGACTCCCCACCACCTAGGCCCGGATACAGGACATAACTCCACTTGTTAGATACCCCCAGGGGTATCTACCATTGGTTTCAGGACCCACACCTTTCCCCCTCCCGAAGGAGAGCACCAGATGCTACTCGAGCGCATTTACGACGAAGACCTGGCCCAGGCGAGCTACCTGATCGGCTGCCAGGCCAAGGGTGAAGCCATCGTGGTGGACGGCCGGCGCGACATCGCCGTCTACCAGGACCTTGCCGCAAAGAACGGCATGAAGATCGTGGCCGTCACCGAGACCCACATCCACGCCGACTACCTCTCCGGCACCCGCGAACTGGCCGCCGCCACCGGCGCCAAGATCTACGTTTCCGGCGAGGGCGGACCGGACTGGCAGTACGAATTCGACGGCGAACGCCTCTACGACGGCGACGCCATCACCCTGGGCAACATCAGCGTCAAGGCGGTCCACACCCCCGGCCACACCCCGGAGCACCTGTCCTTCCTGGTCACCGACGGCGCGTTCAGCGACAATCCCGGCTACCTGCTCTCCGGAGACTTCGTCTTCTCCGGCGACCTGGGCCGGCCGGACCTGTTGGATGAAGCTGCCGGCGGAATCGACACCCGCTTCGAGGGCGCCAGGCAACTCTTCGCCAGCCTGCGCCACAAGTTCCTCACCCTGCCGGACTACGTCCAGGTCCACCCCGCCCACGGCGCCGGCAGCGCCTGCGGCAAGGCCCTGGGCGCCATCCCGTCCTCAACAGTTGGGTACGAACGCCTTTACGCCTGGTGGGGCCCCTACCTGGCTGCCAACGACGAGCAGGGCTTTATCGACGAACTCCTCGACGGCCAGCCTGACGCGCACGCCTACTTCGGCCGGATGAAGCGCGAAAACCGCGTAGGGCCGGACGTCATGGGCGAACGCGCCCCGCTCAAGGAACTGGACACCGCCGATGTCGCCAAGGGCCTGGCGGAGGACACCCTGACCTTCATCGACACCCGCTCCAACGCCGAAGTCCACGAAGGCACCGTGGCCCGGTCCCTGAACGTCCCGGCCGGCAAGTCCGTGGCCAGCTACGGCGCCTGGGTAGTCAACCCGGAAACCGACAAGAACCCGCTGGTGCTCCTGGCAAAGGACCAGGACCAGGCCATGGACATGTGGGACCACCTGGTCCGCGTGGGCATCGACACCGTGGCCGGCTACCTCACCGGGATCGAGGGGCTGCCCAAGACCACCCCCAAGCTGATCCAGCCCGAGGAGCTCGAGAAGTTCGACGCCGCAATGGTCCTGGACGTCCGCAACAAGACCGAGTACAAGGCCGGGCACGTCCCGGGCTCCTACCAGCTCAGCGGCGGCCGCGTCATGTGGCACCTGGATGAACTGCCCGCCGGCGGCACCATCGTGTCCTACTGCCAGTCCGGGGTACGGAACTCCGTAGCCGCCAGCGCCCTGCGCCGTGCCGGGTACGACGTCGTCGAACTCGACGGCAGCTACGCCGCCTGGAACTCCTGGCGGAACCGCGTCCCCGCAGCCTAACCACCAAGACCGCCCGGGCAGGACCCCCCTCCTGCCCGGGCCCGGCCCGGACGCGTCCCCCGCGCGTCCGGGCCACCTTTTGCCCCATCAGAACGGAGCCACCATGCAGGGCAACACCGTCCGCGGCACCGGCGGATCCCCCGCAGCGGTGCTGGGCCTGCGGCAGAACCTGGCCCAGTTCATGCTGCTGGTGACCGTAAATGCGCTGGTGGGCGGCACCCTGGGCCAGGAGCGCACGGTCCTTCCCCTGCTCGCCGCACAGGAATTCCACCTTGACCTGTACACGGGCGCACTGACCTACATCCTCGCCTTCGGCCTGTCCAAGGCCGCCATGAACTACTTCGCCGGCACGCTCTCGGACCGGTACGGCCGGAAGCCGGTCCTTATCGCGGGCTGGCTGGCAGCAGTGCCTGTCCCGCTGATGCTCATCGTCGGCCCGTCGTGGGGGTGGATCGTGGCAGCCAACGTGCTGCTGGGCGTCAGCCAGGGCCTCACCTGGTCCACCGCCGTGATCATGAAAATGGACCTGGCGGGCCCCAAGCAGCGTGGCCTGGCCATGGGCTTCAACGAGGCAGCCGGCTACCTGGGCGTCGCCGTGACGGCACTGGCCACCGGATATCTGGCCACGGCCTACGGCCTCCGCCCGGCACCTTTCCTGTTGGGAGCGGCGTACATCGCCCTCGGCCTGGGCCTGACGGTCCTTGCCGTCCGGGAGACCCACCACCATGCCAGGACCGAGGCCTCGCAGCATGTCAGTGCGCAGGGCAGCGCCCACGCCGGCCTCACCACCGGCCAGGTGTTCACCCTCACCAGCTTCAAGGACAGGTCACTGTCCGCAGCCAGCCAGGCCGGCCTGGTTAACAACCTCAACGACGGGCTGGCCTGGGGCCTCTTCCCCGTGCTGTTCGCCGGCGCCGGGCTGAACCTGGGCCAGATCGGCATCCTGGCCGCCGCGTACCCCGCCGCCTGGGGCGCGGCCCAGCTGGTAACCGGCGCCGCCTCCGACAAATGGGGCCGGAAATGGTTCATCGCGGGCGGCATGCTGGTCCAGGCCGTGGCTCTGGGGGTTGTCGCATCAGCGCACAGCTTCGCACCCTGGCTCGCCGCCGCCGTCGTGCTGGGCCTCGGGACCGCCATGGTCTACCCCACCCTGCTGGCCGCCATCGGCGACGTCGCCCACCCGGCATGGCGGGCCCGCTCAGTGGGCGTGTACCGGCTGTGGCGCGACGGCGGATTCGCCGTGGGTGCCCTGCTGTCCGGAGTGCTCGCGGACCTTTACGGCATCCCCGCGGCCATCGCTGCCGTCGCGGTGCTCACGGCAGCGTCCGGTGTTGTGGTCGCCGTCCGGATGCGCGGGAAGGACCACGCGGCGGGGTAGCCCGGCTCCCTATCCGTGCCCGGCGACGTAGCTGACCAGCCCGTCCACGGTGGCCACGGCCGGGTAGTCCGCCTCAGGGATGTCCACCCCCGTCGATTCGGCGACGACTTCCACCAGGCGGAGGAAGTCCAGCGAGTCCAGTTCCAAGTCCTGGCGCAGCCGCGCCCCGGGTGCCAGGTCCTCGGGCTCGACGTCGGGTGCTACTTTCCCGATCGCCGCCTCCACCGCCTGGCGCGCGTCCTGTTCGTTCACGGCTCCTCCTCGTTTACGGGTCCAGTAGTCACAGCTTGTCCGGCGCTTGCAGGAGTTCGTCGATGCGGGCCAGGAACCGACCGCCGCGCAGGCCGTCGCTCACGCGGTGGTCCGCGGAGAGCGTGGCGATGGCGGCGTGCCGGATGCCGAGCATCCCGTTGTGCGCCCACGGCTGCTCCAGGACCTTGCCGAAGCCCACCATGGCCACCTGCGGCGGGTAGATGACCCCATAGACGCTTTCGACGCCGAGATCGCCCAGGTTGGTCACGGTGATGGTGGGGTCGGCCATCTCCGCCCGTTGCAGCCGGCCGGCCCTGGCGCGGCTGACCAGGTCGCGCAGCTGGTCCATGAGCTCATCCAGGCTGAGGGTGTCCGCGTCATGCAAGGCCGGGGCCACCAGGCCGCCGTGCCGCAGGGCCACCGCGACGCCCAGGTGCACGGCGCCGCTGGGCTCGAAGGCGCCCTTGATGAAGAAGCCGTTCATATCCGGCACCTCCTTGGCCGCGAGCGCCGTGGCCTTGAGCAGGAGGGCGGACGGCACCAGCCGTGAGGAGACCGGCCGCCGCTGGTTCGCCGCCTGCATCCAGGCCACCGCAGCCGCCAGGTCCAAGGTGGTGGACAGGTAGTAGTGCGGGATCTCCTTCTTGGACCGGGACATCAGCGCGCCGACGGCCTGCCGCAGGCTTTCCGCCTTCCCGCCGGCCGCAGCCCGTTCCTGCCGGGGTGCGGGCGCCGGCACGGGTTCCGCTGCCCGCGCGGGTGCCGTTGGGCGGGCTTCCGACGGCGGTGCTTCCGCTGGCTTCTCCGTACGGGGTCCCTTGGGCGGCACCGAGGAGAGCACATCGTCCTCCGTCACCGCACCGCCCGGGCCTGTCCCCGCAACGCCCTGCAGGTCCACGCCGAGCTCGGCGGCCAGCCGCCGGGCCAACGGCGACGACCGGACGCGACGGGCGTCGGCTGCCGGCATTGCCGCTGCAATCTTGTGAGCGGGTTGCTCGGCAGCCGGAACTTCGGGCGCTGGCACTTTGCCGGGAGGCGCTCCGGCGCGAGCGCCTTCGGCGACGGACGCTGCCGCGGCGCGTTCGACGTCGTCCCTGGTCACCTCGCCGCCGGGACCGCTCCCGGTGAGGCGCCCGACGTCGACCCCCAGCGTGTGCGCCAGGTGGCGGACGGGCGGCGGGACCTTTGCGCCGGGCTCCGGATGCCCGTCTGCGGCACCCGGGTGAGCGGGCGTTGCCTCTTTTGCTGCCAAAAGTGAGCGGGCGTCGCCGGAAATGCTGCCGGAAGTGAGCGGGGGTGCCGGGGGCTGGGCCGGCGGGAGTTCGGCAGGAGTGGCGGTGATCCGGGCGATGGGGGTCCCCACCTGCACGGTGTCGCCAATTTCCACCAGGAACTCGGCCACCACGCCTTCCTGGAAGGACTCGATGTCCATCACGGTCTTGTCGGTGTCCACGGCCGCCACGAGGTCCCCCTTGTGGATGTAGTCCCCCGGCTTGACCAGCCACTCCACCACCTTGCCGTGCTCCATGTCCGCGCCCAGGGACGGCATCCGGAAGTCAGCCATTGGTCCCCACAGCCCTCCGCGCGGCGGCCACGACCCGCTCCACCGACGGCAGGGCCGCCTGTTCCAAATGCTTGGCGTACGGGACGGGCACCTCCAGGCTGCACACCCGTTCCACCGGGGCGTCCAGGTCGAAGAAGGCCTGCTCGCAGATCCGCGCGGCGATCTCCGCCGAGATGCTGCCGCTGCGCCAGCCCTCGTCCACCACCACGGCCCGGTGGGTCCTGGCCACGCTGTCCAGGATGGTGTGCTCATCCAGCGGCCGGAGGGTCCGCAGGTCGATCACGTCCGCCTCGATGCCCTCGGCGGCCAGCTGCTCCGCGGCCTCCAGCACCATGGGCAGCGTGCCGCCGTAGGTGATGAGCGTCAGGCCGTCCCCGCTGCGCACCACCGCTGCCTTGTCGATCTCCACGGCGCCGGCGTCGTCGTCGAGCTCCCCGGCCACGTTGTACAGCGAGCCGTGTTCGAAGATCAGCACCGGGTCCGGGTCCTGCAACGCGGTCCAGAGCATGCCGCGGGCGTCCGCCAGGGTGGCGGGGGCCAGGATGCGCAGGCCCGGGATGTGCGCGTACCAGCCTTCCAGGCTGTGCGAGTGCTGGGCGCCGAGCTGGCGGCCGGCACCGGTGGTCATCCTGATGACGATGGGCACGTTGAACTGGCCGCCGGACATGTGCAGCAGGGTGGCCGCATTGTTGATGATCTGGTCCAGGGCCAGCAGGCTGAAGTTGACGGTCATGATTTCGACGACGGGACGCATTCCGCCCAGCGCCGCGCCGATTCCCGCACCGACGAAGCCGGATTCGGAGAGCGGGGTGTCCCGGATCCGTTCCGGCCCGAATTCCTCCAGCAGGCCCAGGCTCACGGCGAAGCTGCCGCCGTACCGGCCCACGTCCTCGCCCATGAGGAACACGCGCTCGTCCCGCTGCATGGCGTCGCGGAGGGCCGCGCGCATGGCTTCCCGGTAGGTGGTTTTCATCCTGCTGCCCCCTCTTTCCCGGCCCCGTCACCGGCGCCGGTGTGCTCTGCCCGGTCGCTGTAGACAAACCGCATGAGTTCGGACACCGGTTCCGGCGTGCCGTTCTCGGCGAATCCGACGGCGGTGCTGATCTCCGCATCCACGTCCGCCGTCAGCGTGGCCCAGGTGTCTTCCGGCAGCTGTCCCGCGGCCTGCATGGTGCCCTGCAGCAGGCTGATGGGGTCCCGTTCCATCCAGCGGCTCACCTCGGTTTTCTCCCGGTACAGCTCGGGATCGAACATGGAGTGGGCGCGGAAGCGGTAGGTGCGCAGTTCCAGGAAGTGCGGGCCGCCGCCGGACCTGACGGCATCCACCGCCCGCCGCGCGGCTTCCTCGACGGCGAGCACGTCCATCCCGTCAACGGCCCACGCGGAGATTTCGTACCCGGCGGCCTTGAGTGCGATGTCCGTCTGGGATTCGGAGCGGCCCAGCGCGGTTCCCATGGCGTAAAGGTTGTTTTCGCAGCAGAACAGCACCGGGAGCTGCCAGAGGGCGGCCAGGTTCATGCTTTCGTGGAACTCGCCTTCGGCCACGGCGCCTTCGCCGAAGAAGCAGACGGTCACGCGCTGGCGCCCGGCCATCCGGTCCGCGAGCGCCAGGCCGACGGCGAGGGGCAGGCCGCCGGCCACGATCGCGTTTCCGCCGTAGAAGCGGGTGTCCGCGTCGAAAAGATGCATGGAGCCGCCGCGGCCGCGGCAGCAGCCCTCGGCGTGGCCGTACATTTCGGCGAGGATGGCTCCGGCCGAGACGCCGCGCAACAGGGCGTGCCCGTGCTCGCGGTAGGTGGCCACCACCGCGTCATCCGGTGCCAGGGTTTCCATCACTCCGGCGGCCACGGCTTCTTCGCCGATGTAGACGTGCAGGAAGCCGCGGATCTTGGCGGCGCTGTACAGCTCGATGCATTTCTCCTCGAGCCGGCGCACCCGCAGCATTTGCCGCAACAGGTGGAGGGCGTGTTCCTGGTCCGGGACGCCCTGGTTCCGCACGGTGCTCATGGCTGCTCCTTGCCGAGGCCCGGCGCCGGTCCGGCCGGGGCCTCCAGGGTTGAGGTGTCGCCTTCGGGCAGTCCCAGCTCGCGGGCTTTCAGGAGCCGGCGCAGGATCTTTCCGCTGCGGGTCTTGGGCAGCGTGGTGGTGAAGTCCAGCAGCCGGGGAGCCACGGCAGCACCCAGCCGTTTCCGGGCGAAGCCGATGATGTCCAGCTGCAGCTCCTCGCTGGGCTGGTTGCCCGGCTTGAGTTCCACGAAGGCCTTGACCACCTCGCCCGCCACGGGGTCGGGCACTCCGATCACGCCGGCTTCGGCCACCGCCGGGTGCTCCATGAGGCAGCTTTCCACTTCGAACGGGCCAATCAGGTGGCCGGAGGACTTGATGACGTCGTCGCCGCGGCCGACGAACCAGAAGTAGCCGTCGGCGTCGCGCTTTGCCAGGTCCCCGGTGAGGTACCAGCCTCCCGCGAAGCAGCGCCGGTACCGCTCCTCCTCGTTGAGGTAGCCGCGGAACATGGACGGCCAGCCGGGGCGCAGGGCCAGCTCGCCCATGGCGCCGGGCTCGGTGACCAGCACGGCTTCACCGTCCCGGAGGACGGGTTTGCCGTCGGCGTCCCGGGCCACCAGGGCCGCTTCGATGCCGGGCAGCGGCCGGCCCATGGAGCCGGGGCGGATGTCCATGGCCGGGTAGTTGGCGATCATGATGCCGCCGGTCTCGGTCTGCCACCAGTTGTCATGCACCGGCAGGCCCAGGACCTCCTGGCCCCACACCACGGCCTCCGGGTTCAGCGGCTCCCCCACGCTGGCGATGAAGCGCAGCGCGGAGAGGTCATGGCCCGCGGCACGCTCAGCACCTGCCTTCATCAGCATCCGCAATGCGGTGGGGGCGGTGTACCAGACCGTGACGTGCTGGTCCGCAAGGATCCGGTACCAGCGGTCGGCGTCGAGTTCCTCCTCATCGACGATGGCGGTGACCCCGTGGACCAGGGGGGCGATGATGCCGTAGGACGTGCCGGTCACCCAGCCCGGATCGGCGGTGCACCAATAGATGTCATCCTGGTGCAGGTCCAGGGCTAACCGGCCGGTGGCGTAGTGGGCGGCGACGGCGTCATGGACGTGGATGGCGCCCTTGGGGGTGCCGGTGGTTCCGCTGGTGAAGTGCAGCAGGGCCATGTCCTCCGGCTGGGTGTCCTCGATGTCCTGCCCGGGAGGCTGCCCCTGATCCGGATCCGGGGCCTGCGCCAGGAGGCGGGCCAGATCCAGGGTTCCCGGTTCGGGGTTGCCGTCCGCGTCCACCAGCAGGATGTGGCGGAGCTCGGGAAGGCTGTCCCGCACCGGCGCGACCTTCTTGCGGTACAGCGCCCTGGTGGTGACCAGGGCGCGGCCCGCGCCGAGGTGCAGCCGCTGCCGGACGGGTTCTGGACCAAAAGCGGAAAAGAGCGGGCAAAAGACGCTGCCGTTCTTGAAGGTGCCCAGCACGGCGACATACAGCTCGGGGCTGCGGCCCAGGAGGGAGAAGACCCGCTCGCCGCGCCCCAACCCCAACGTCCGGAGCGCTGCCGCGAACCTGCCGGACTGCTCCGCAAGGTCACCGTAGTCCAGGGACCGGGTACCGCCGTCGGCCTTGATGAAGCGCAGGGCTTCCTTGCCGCCGCGGCCTTCTGCCACGTGGCGGTCCACCGCCTCATAGGCGATGTTCAGCCCGCGCCCGCCGGGCAGCCCGGCCAGTGCCTGCCGCGCCTGGTCCCAGCTGAAGTCCCGCCTGGCAGCCTCATAGTCCGGCATGTTGGGCGGCACCGGGAAGGCGGCCACGTCCTTGGCGATGGTGGGCCAGCGCGTGGAACCCTGGACTTCTGTGGCCGTGGTGCTCCGCTGGTCCATCATGCTCCTTTGTGATTTGGCCTAGAATCCCGTGGGCTCGGTCTCGAGCTCAGGTTCGCCGGGCAGGTCCTCGTGGTGCAGCGGACGCAGTGCTTCGGTCCGCGGATGCCAGAACAGCGCATCGTAGCGTTCCCCCATCCGGGTGGGCACATAGTTGCCCCGCTCCCGCTTGGGGTTGTACACAACCCCGATGGCGCGGTGTCCGCGCCAGGAGCTGAGCCAGGGTCCGGTGCGGTCGGCCCCGAATACCAGCACCGACCGGTGCGCCAGTGCCTCGTTCAGGAGGTCCTCGTGGCTGCCGTGGACGGCTGCCGGAACATCCATCACCCGCTCCGGGGAGCCCCATGACCCGGCGGCCGTGACGGACCCGGCATAGGACGCGAAACCGGCCAGCACCACCTCGCCGGGGTGGCGCTGGCGGAGCAACTGCCCGATGTTGACCATCCCGTCACGCGCCATGTCCGTGGCCCGGGCGTCACCGACGTGCGTGTTGTGCGCCCATACCAGTCCCTTGGATCCCGGCCCGTGGTGGCGCGCGATGCGGTCGATTGTGTCGCTCATATGGTGGTCGCGGATGTTCCAGGACTGCTGGTCACCGCGCACCATGGTCCGGTAGTACTCTTCGGCGTTGGTGGCCACGATGGCGTTCTGGAATGCGTCAAAGGCGGCCGGATCGTCCTGCATCCGGCCAAGTGCGCGCCGCCGGACTTCCGCCAGCAATGCCACCACGTCCGCTTCGCAGGACTGCGGAACCAGGCGGTTCCCCACGGCGTACCGCTGCGGATCCTCGCGGAACGGAATGAAGCAATGCCAGGCCCGCAGCGCCGCCGGGAGTGCGTCAGGGGCATTGGCCTCCAGCCAGGTGAATATTTCGCGCAGGGAATCCCACAAGGAATAGACGTCCAGGCCGTAGAAACCCGTCCGCTGTTCTTCCGGGAGGCGCAGGTTCCACTCACGGAGCCACGTCAGGAATTCGGCAACCTCGTGGTTGGCCCACATCCAGGTGGGCCAGCGTTCAAAACCGGCCAGTAGCTGGCGTGCATCCTGGTCGCGCCCGGTTTCTCCCCTGACCCAACGGTTGATGCGCCAGCAGTCGGGCCAGTCGCCTTCCACGCCTACCCAGGTGAAGCCGTATTCTTCGATCAGCCGGCGCGTGAGCAGGGCCCGCCAGTGGTAGTACTCCTGGGTGCCGTGGGATGCCTCGCCCAAGCACACGAAGCGGGACGGGGCGGCGAGGCGGACCAGCGGTTCAAGGTCATCGGCGGTGGCCAGAGGATGGGCGAGGCTGCGGATCTGCGCGGTTGCCGCCGCACGTTCCGCAGCGCCCTCCGGCCGGCCGGCGTACGCGGTCATTTCCTTGCCTCCGGCATGGACCGTCCCACCGGCGACGGCAGGAGGTAGAGCCGGAACCAGTCCGCTGCCAGCGTGGCCGCCATGGCCAGGGTGCCGGGCTCCTCGAAGAGATGGGTTGCGCCCGGGACGATCTCGAGCCGGGTGGGGGCCTGCATGCGTGCCATGGCCTGGCGGTTGAGCGCCAGGACCTGGGTGTCGGCGCCGCCAACGATCAGGAGGGTGGGGGCCTTGACCGCGGCGAGCCGCGGACCGGCCAGGTCCGGCCGTCCGCCCCGGGACACCACGGCGGCAACCTCGGTACCTGGCTCCGCGGCGGCCCACAGCGCAGCGGCCGCGCCGGTGCTCGCTCCGAAGTAGCCGATGCGGCCGGCCGAGCCGTCATGCCGCGCTTCCAGCCAATGGGTTGCGGCGGAAAGGCGCCGGGCAAGCAGGGCAATGTCAAAGACGTTGGCCCGGTTGACCTCCTCTTCCGGCGTGAGCAGGTCAAGGAGCAAGGTGCCAAGCCCTGCCCCGTGCAGGACCGAGGCTACGTAACGGTTGCGGGGGCTGTGCCGGCTGCTGCCACTGCCGTGGGCAAAGAGGACCGTGCCGTCGCAACTTCCCGGCAGGTACAGACTGCCGCGCAACACAGCACTTCCGTCCGGGATCTCGACGTCGTCGTCCAGGGTGCCGTCTTCCCTTTCGTCGCCGCGGTGGCGGGGCGACGATGCCGCTGCGTCGAGCAGCTGCACCACCTCGCCATCCTCGGTGGGCGAGAAGTCGTGGTAGTAGTAGCCCACGGCCTGGAAGTCCTGGGGCGAGAGCAGGCAGACGACGTCGTCCGGTTCCTTCAGCTCCACGATGGCGCGGGCGGGGGCAACGGGAACGGCAAGAATGACTGTTGCTGCGCCGAGTTGCCGGGCCACCTGGCAGGCGGCTCTGGCGGTGGAGCCGGTGGCGATGCCGTCGTCCACGATGACCGCCGTGCGTCCGGTGAGATCGAGCCGCGGGCGCCCTTGGCGGAACCGTGCCACCCTGCTTTCCAGCAGCACCCGCTCCCGCCGTTCCACCTCCTGCAGGTCTTCCTGGGAGACCCGGGCCATGGACATGGTGCGGGGATCCAGGACCCGGACGTTGCCCTCGCCGATGGCTCCCATGGCCACTTCAGGCTGGAAGGGGACCCCCAGTTTCCGCACTACGATCACGTCCAGCGGCGCCTCGAGGGCCTTGGCCACTTCGAACGCCACGGGCACGCCGCCGCGGGGCAGGCCCAGCACCACCACGTCCCGTCCGCGCAGGCCGGCAAGCCGTTTGCCCAGCCGCCGCCCGGCGTCGGCCCTGTTCAGGAATGCAACCATCACCCTCACCCGCCATGTGGGATTTCTTCCGCGGGCAGTGCTGCCGGCGGCTCAGGGGTCCAGGACATCCGGAGGACGAAGTGGGCGTCGGAACTGCTCCTGGCAATCACCGCCCCCGCGTCGCCCGCCAGATTCACTCCAAATTCGATTTCGATGTGTTCGGGGTACAGCTCCGCCATGGCCTCCAGTGCGGCATGGGCGGCGGGGCGGACGCTGGCGAGTGCATCTTCCAGCCGCCTGCCCGTATCCAGGATCCCCTGCTCGTTGCGGGCAGGATGGTCCACGCCGTAGCTGTTGTCAGCAGCCTCAACGAGCACCGTCCCGGATCCCACCTCATACCGCATCACTTCAGTCATGGCGGATGCCGCTAATGCGAGATGCGCAGATTGTGGTGGGCGTCAGTGCTGGGCTTTATGGCCACCGCGGTGACCACCAGCGCCACTGCCCCTGCAATCCACGACGTCCACGCTGCACCCGTCGCGCCAGTGTAAGATCCCAGCCACGGCGAGAGGATCACTACTGCGGCAATGACAGCCTGGGCGTATTCCATGACCGGTGTTCCGGGCATTGCCAGGTTGATGATGCCGCTGACCACCAGGAGCCCGCCGAAGACGAGCATGAGGGTAGTGGACATGTTTTCCTGCCGCGTGAACAGGACCGCCACCGCGGTGAAGAGTCCGGCGGCAGCCGCTACATAGTCCTGCCACCGATACCACTTTTTCACTATTTTTCCTTTCCGGTGTGGGCGGCACGCCAGTCCGTTTCCGTCCCAGGGCCTCTGCTGCCCATGGATCAAGTCAACGCCTGGCGGGGTGCACCCAATAGGGCAGAAAGACCTGCGCAGGGGCTTGCCCTTCAACTAGTCAGTGTTACTATCTACTAGTAGTCAGCATCACTAAGTACCGAAGGATTTCGATGGGCAAGCAAATGACCGAGATGCTCAAGGGCACGCTTGAAGGCATTGTCCTGGCAACCCTCGCCGCACGGCCGGCCTACGGCTACGAAATCACCGCCCGCCTGCGCGAGCAGGGCTTCTCGGACATCGTCGAGGGCACGGTGTACGCGCTGCTGGTCCGCATCGAACAACGCGGCCTGGTGGACGTGGCCAAAGTCCCGTCCGAGAAAGGACCGCCCCGCAAGGTGTACTCGCTCAACGCTTCCGGCAGCGCCTACCTGGACGAGTTCTGGAGCACCTGGAGCTTCCTCGCCGAACGGATCGAGCAGCTCCACCACAACAACCACACGCAGGAAAAAGGAGAATGGCCATGACCCAGGGATGGCTCGAGAAAGTCACCGGTTCCTTCGACGACAAAAAACGCTGGCGCCAGTACAAGGCCCGCAAGGAACAGCTGCCCGGCAACTACCGGACCACCATCGATGCCTTGGAACGCTACTTCACCTACGCCGGCGCCATCGTCAAGGGCGACGTCCTCATGCAGATGCTGGAGGACCTGGCGGACCTGGTCGAAGGGGCCGCCGCGGACGGCACGCCGGTCCGCGACATCGTTGGGGAGGACCCGGTGGAGTTCGCAGAAACCTTCATCAGCAACTACTCGGACGGCCAGTGGATCAACAAGGAGCGCAAGCGCCTGACGGACACCATCAACCAGGCCGCTGCCGGCGACGCCTGAGGAACAAATCAAGGGAAAGGACCGGCCATGGCCACAGACCAGGCCCTGCAACCCGCCATCCGGGTGCAGGGCATCGAAAAGTCGTTCAAGGACCTGCAGGTGCTGCGGGGCGTCGACTTTGATGTGATGCCGGGAAGCATCTTCGCGCTGCTCGGATCCAACGGCGCTGGCAAAACCACGCTGGTGAAAATCCTCTCCACCCTGCTGAAGCCGGACACCGGCACGGCCGCGGTGAACGGTTTCGACGCCGGCACGCAGGCTGAGGATGTACGGGGCTCCATCAGCCTGACCGGACAGTTCACCGCCGTGGACGACGTCCTCACCGGCAGGGAGAACCTGGTGCTGGTGGCCCGGCTGCGCCACCTGCCCAACCCCGGCACGGTGGCCGGCAGCCTGCTGGCCCGCTTCGGGCTGGAAGAGGCAGCCAACCGCAGGGCTGCCACGTACTCGGGCGGCATGCGGCGGCGCCTGGACATCGCCATGAGCCTGATCGGGGATCCCCCGGTCCTCTTCCTCGACGAACCCACCACGGGGCTTGATCCGCAGGCACGCATCGAGGTGTGGCGGACCATCAGGCAACTCGCGGGCCAGGGCACCACCGTGCTGCTCACCACCCAGTACCTCGAGGAGGCAGAACAACTCGCAGACCGCATCGCCATCCTGCACCGGGGCACCATCATCCAGAACGGGACGCTCGCCGAACTCAAGCAGCTCCTCCCGGCCGCCACGGTGGAATACGTGGAGAAACAGCCTTCCCTTGAGGACGTCTTCCTGGCCCTGGTGGGGGATGCACCCGAGGACCAGCAGGAACAGCCCACCAGCGCCTCCGCGACACGAAAGGAACACTGATGAGCACCCACGCCCTGCGCGATACCGGCGTGCTGACCGGCCGCTCGCTGCGGCACATCCTCCGCAGCCCGGACACCATCATCACCACCGCGGTGACACCCGTGGCGATGATGCTGCTGTTCGTCTACGTATTCGGTGGCGCCATCTCCACGGGTTCGGGAGGCTCCTACGTCAACTACCTCCTCCCCGGCATCCTCCTGATCACCGTTGCCTCCGGCGTGGCCTACACCGCCTACCGGTTGTTCCTTGACGTCAAGGGCGGGATCGTCGAACGGCTGGGATCCATGCCGATCGCCCGGCCGAGCATCCTGTGGGCCCACGTGGTCACCTCCCTGGCCGCCAACCTCGCAGCCATCGCCATCGTGATCGGCGTTGCCCTGGTCATGGGGTTCCGCAGTGGAGCCTCCGTGGCAGCGTGGCTCGCAGTCGCCGGAATCCTGGTGCTGTTCACCTTGGCGCTGACCTGGCTGGCAGTGGTTGCCGGCCTGGCCGCCAAGACCGTGGACGGTGCCAGCGGCATGAGCTATCCGCTGATCTTCCTGCCATTCATCAGTTCGGCGTTCGTTCCCACGGCCACCATGCCCGGCCCGGTCGCCTGGTTCGCCGAAAACCAGCCGGTGACTCCGGTCGTGGACACCCTCCGGGCACTCCTCGCGCAGGAACCCGTGGGCACCGGAATCTGGACGGCGCTCGCCTGGCTGGCCGGCATCCTCGCGGTGGCTTACGCGGCCGCGTCCGCCATCTACCGCCGGAAAGTGGGCTGAGCCCGGAAACCGGCCGGATTAACTGCGAACTCACAGGGTTTGCCGGTGCAAATCCGGGCCGCGGTATGCAAGAGTGACCGCAACGCTGGGGAGCCAAGACCTGCGGGCCGGGCGGCACACCGCCCGGCCGGCAGGCCTGCAGCTACGAACAAGTGAGGCCGGGCGTGAAAAACAGAGCTGTTCCCCGCACCAAGGCGGGCCGGTGGCGGGCTCCGGGCCTGCTCCTGCTTCCGGCCCTTTTGCTGCCCACACTGGCGGCGTGCACCCCGAATGGCCCCGCACCCACGCCTGGCCCGTCGGCGTCCGGCACCACAGCCGCCACCGGCAGCACACCCACTCCAAGGCCCAGCGCCACCAAGGACCCCGCGAACCACACCCGCACCCCGGGGCACGTGTTCGTCATCAACCTGGAGAACAAGGGCTACGACTCCGTGTGGGGTGACAATTCCTCCGCCCCCTACCTGTCCGGAACGCTCCGCAAGAAGGGCGTGCTGCTGAAGAACTACTACGGCATCGCCCACAACTCGCTGCCCAACTACCTGGCCCAGATCTCCGGCCAGCGGCCCAACGACAGCACCATGTTGGACTGCCACACGTACACCGAGTTCAACGCCACCGGCACCGACTCGCAAGGCACCCTGCAGGGCGATGGCTGCGTTTACCCGGCGGACACGCAAACCCTGGCGGGGCAGCTGACCGCCCAGGGCAAGACGTGGAAGGGCTATATGGAGGACATGCAGGAGCCGTGCGAACACCCGCCGCTGGGCGAGCCGGACAACCACATCAGGGCCACCGAGGAGAGCCAGTACTCCACGCACCACAACCCGTTCATGTACTTCCGCTCCATCACCTCATCACCGGACTGCGCCAAAAACGTGGTCAACTTCGCGGCCCTCGCGGAAGACCTGAAATCCGTGGACACCACGCCCACCCTTTCCTACATCACGCCCAACCTGTGCCACGACGGCCATGACGCCACCTGCGCCGACGGCACCACCGGCGGCCTGGGCGCGGTGGATGCGTGGCTGAAAGAGCAGGTGCCGGCCATCCTGTCCTCGCCGGCGTACAAACAGGACGGCATGCTGGTGATCACCTTCGACGAGGCCGAGGGCGACTCGTCCGGCCCCCCTGAGTCAGACGCGGCTGCCCCCGCAGGCGGTGCGGACGGCGGCAAGGTGGGCGCACTGGTGCTCTCCCCGTTCAGCAAAGCCGGCACGTCCTCGGACCGGGCCTACAACCACTACAGCCTGCTGGCCACCATCGAGGATTTCTTCTTCCTCCCCCGCCTCGGGCTGGCCGGCGATCCCGGGGTCGCCACCTTCGGCGACGACGTGTTCCGGAAGGAGTCCTAGGGTGAAGCCTGCATGGAACGGCCGACGGCGGACCGTCCTGGCAGGTGCCGTGGCGCTGGCGGTTTTGGTGATCCTCGCCGTAGTCCTTCCCGCCGCCCTGCGCGCCGGATCACCGGCACCGAACGCGCCCGCCTCCGCCCCGGCCTCGGCCCAGGACGCGGGCGTGGCCGCCGGCCAGGGCACGTCTTCCGACGCCGGGATCTCCAAGATCAAGCACGTGGTGATCATCACCCAGGAAAACAGGTCCTTCGACAGCTACTTCGGAACCTACCCCGGCGCAGACGGCATCCCCATGAAGGACGGCAAGCCCGCAGTGTGCCTTCCGGACCCGGCGAACGGCGGCTGCATCGCCCCCTTCTACAACTCCGCAGACAGCAATGCCGGCGGCCCGCACAGCCACGCGGACGCCACCGGGGACATTAACGGCGGCGCCATGGACGGGTTCGTAGCGCAGGCGGAGAAGGGGCTGTCCGGCTGCAGCGCCGCCAGCACCAAATGCCAGTACAGCACCACCATGCCCACCGATGTGATGGGCTACCACGACGGCCGGGACCTGCCCAACTACTGGGCCTACGCGCAGAATTTCACCCTCCAGGACCACCTGTTCGCCTCGGCAGCGTCGTGGAGCCTGCCGGCGCACCTGTACCTGGTCTCGGAATGGTCGGCCAAGTGCACCAAAGCCGGGGACCCGTCGTCGTGCGTGAATGCCCTGCAGGACCCGGACCCCGAGCCGGAACCGCAAATCATCAAGGACACCCTGATCGGCAAGTGCCAGGCCGGAATGGACCTGGACCCCTGCCGTGAGGCCTTGGAAGCCGCCGGGATCGATCCCGGCCTCGCGGCCCAGATCGACCAGCTGATCGGCACCAGCTGCCAGCCCACCGATTCCTACGCCGTCTGCCAGGCAGCCGTGGATGCCGCCCCGGTGTCCGACGACCTGAAGAAGAAACTCACGGAAGCCGCCAAGAAACTGGAACTGCCGGACTACGCCTGGACGGACCTGACGTTCCTGCTCCACAAGCACCAGGTGCCCTGGGCCTACTACGTCTTCAACGGCACCGAACCGGATTGCCGGAACGACGCCGCCACCTGCGACCCCGTCAAGCAGGACGCCAAAACCCCGGGCCTGTGGAATCCGCTGCTGTACTTCGACACCGTCAAGGAAGACGGCGAGCAAGGCAACATCAAGCCCCTGAGCGGGTTCTACGACGCCGCGCGCCAAGGCACCCTGCCGGCCGTCACCTGGGTGGCGCCCACCGACAAGGTCAGCGAACACGCCCCGGCAAAGATCAGCACCGGGCAGGCCTACGTGGCCGGGCTCATCAACGCGGTGATGAGCGGGCCGGACTGGGACAGCACCGCCATTTTCCTCTCCTGGGACGACTGGGGCGGGTTCTACGACCACGAAAACCCGCCGGTAGTGGACAACAACGGCTACGGACTGCGCGTGCCCGGCCTGGTGATCAGCCCGTACGCACGGAAGGGGTTCATCGACCACCAGGTGCTCAGCCACGACGCCTACTTCAAGTTCATCGAGGACGATTTCCTGGGCGGCGAACGCATTGACCCCGCAACGGACGGCCGGCCCGATGCCCGGCCCGACGTCCGGGAAAACAACCCGCAGCTGGGCGATCTGGCCAAGTCCTTCGACTTCAACCAGGCCCCGCTGCCGCCCCTGATCCTGCCGAACGCCACCACGTACTGATACCCCGGATTCCGCCCGTGTTAGGGGATGCAAACCTTCGTGGTAAACCCAACCGGCCGGTGGTTTACTGCCAGCATGTCTGAAACCGTGAAGCTCAGCCACAACGAACCCCACGACAGCAGCGTGGCGGCACGCCTGAACTGGCTGCGGGCCGGCGTCCTCGGCGCGAACGACGGCATCGTCTCCGTCGCCGCGACCGTGGTGGGCGTTGCGGGCGTGACCAACGACCTCGCCCCGATCCTGGTGGCCGGCACGGCCGCGGTGGTGGGCGGCGCCGTATCCATGGCCCTGGGCGAATACGTGTCCGTCAGCAGCCAGAGCGACAGCCAGCGGGCATTGATCGAAAAGGAACGCCAGGAGCTCAGGGACGATCCCGACGGCGAGCTGGCCGAACTTGCGGAGATCTACCAGGCCAAAGGACTCAGCGAAGCCACGGCCCGGACCGTTGCCGAGGAGCTGACCGCAAAGGACGCCCTGAAGGCGCACCTCTCCGCCGAACTGAACATCGACGAGGAGGAGGTGGTGAGCCCCTGGCACGCCGCCATCGCCTCCGCCATCGCGTTCACGGTGGGCGCCGTGCTGCCCATGCTGGCCATCATCTTCCCGCCCGAACAAGCCCGGATCCCGGTCACGTTCGTCGCCGTTATCCTGGCGCTCGCCCTGACCGGCACCGTCAGCGCCAGGATCGGCGGCAGCTCCAAGCGCAAGGCAACCCTGCGGCTGGTGGTGGGCGGTGCGCTGGCCATGGCCTTCACGTTCACCGTGGGCAGCCTCCTGGGCACCACCGGCATCGCGTAGCTGGCAGCACGCGGCACCCCGGGAGTTGCGAGGCAATTACGTCACGCCATGTTTGCGTAATTGATGTGAACCTCGTCACTTAAAGCGCTTTCCGGCTTGGAGCTTAGGTTTGCCTACCCTACAGTTTTTGAACATAGGCACCGCGTTCCGGTGCCCGTAAAGACTTAGGTTCACGCAGACTTTTCCCCACGAAAGCAGCCTCAATGAAGATCCGCAACAGCGCGCTGGCAGGCATCGCACTCGCCGCCACCGCAGCTCTCGGCCTGACCGCCTGCGGCGGCGGCACGCCCACCGGTGACAGCTCCGCTTCCAACGGTGCCGCCTCCGGTGAGATCACTGTCTACAACGCCCAGCACGAAAGCCTCACCAAGGAATGGGTGGACGCCTTCACGGCCGAAACCGGCATCAAGGTGACCCTCCGCCAGGGCGACGACACCGAGATGTCCAACCAGATCATCCAGGAAGGCCAGGCCTCCCCCGCGGACGTCTTCCTCACCGAGAACTCCCCCGCCATGACGCAGGTGGAGAACGCCGGCCTGTTCGCCGACGTCAACAAGGACACCCTGGCCCAGGTTCCCGCCGAGTTCGCGCCGTCCACCGGCAAGTGGACGGGCATCGCCGCCCGCTCCACCGTCCTGGTGTACAACAAGACCAAGCTCACCGAGGACCAGTTGCCCAAGTCCATGCTGGACCTGGCCAAGCCGGAGTGGAAGGGCCGCTGGGCCGCCTCGCCCACCGGCGCCGACTTCCAGGCCATCGTCTCGGCCCTGCTGGAGCTCAAGGGTGAAAGCGCCACCGAGGACTGGCTCAAGGCCATGAAGGACAACTCCAAGGCTTACAAGGGCAACAGCACGGCCATGAAGGCGGTCAACGCCGGTGAAGTGGATGCCGCGCTGATCTACCACTACTACTACTACGGCGACCAGGCCAAGACCGGCGAGAACTCCAACAACGTCACGCCGTACTACTTCAAGAACGAGGACCCGGGTGCGTTCCTGTCCGTCTCCGGCGGTGGGGTGCTCAAGTCCTCCAAGAATGCTGCCGCCGCGCAGGCATTCCTGAAGTTCATCACCGGCAAGAAGGGGCAGGAAGTCCTGAAAAACGGAACGTCCTTCGAGTACGCCATCGGCTCCGATGTGCCGGCCAACGACAAACTGGTTCCCATCAAGGACCTGCAGGCGCCGAAAATTGACGCCGCAAAGCTCAACTCCCAGAAGGTCAGCGATCTCATGACCCAGGCCGGACTCCTCTAATTCCGTGACCACCGATCTATCGGCTCCCGCCAAGCGGGGCACGACGACGGCGGGCCGGGGCAACAGCCCCCGCCCGCCTTTCGGCGTTTCCGCGGTGTCCGTCCTGGCGGTGTTGATCGCCCTCTTCTCCCTGGTCCCGCTGGGGTACGTGGTGTACATGACGGTGGCAACCGGGTGGGATACCGCCGTCGCCCTCATCCTGCGCCCCCGCGTAGGCGAACTGCTGGTGAACACCCTGCTCCTGATGGCCGCCACCATCCCGCTGTGCCTGCTGCTTGGCGTGGCGGGGGCATGGCTGGTGGAACGGACCAACCTCCGCGGCCGCCGGATCTGGGCTGTCCTGCTGGCCGCGCCGCTGGCCATCCCGGCGTTCGTGAACAGCTACGCCTGGGTTTCGGCCATCCCGTCGCTGGGGGGCCTGGGCTCGGGAATCCTGATCGCCACGCTCTCCTACTTCCCGCTGGTGTACATTCCCGCGGCAGCAACCCTGAGCCGGCTGGATCCGGCCATCGAACAGTCCGCCGCCGCCCTGGGGCTGGGCGCCTGGCGGGCCTTCTTCCGGGTGGTGCTTCCCCAGATGCGGATCGCCCTCACGGGCGGCGGCCTGCTGGTGGGGCTGCACCTGCTCGCCGAATACGGTGCGTTCGCCATGATCCGGTTCGATACCTTCACCACCGCGATCATGACCCAGTACCGCTCCACCTTCAACGGCGCCGCCGGGAACATGCTGGCCAGCGTGCTGGTCTTCTTTTGCCTGCTCCTGCTGATGGCCGAGGTCCGCAGCCGCGGCACTGCCCGCTACGCGAGAGTCGGCTCCGGGGTGCAGGCAAGGGCCCTCCGGCTCCCCCTTCACGCCTACCAGGTTCCGGGCCAGCTCTTCCTGCTGGCGCTGACGGCCCTGGCGTTCGGCCTCCCGCTGTACTACGTGCTGAAGTGGATCGTGGCCGGCGGCGCCGACGTCTGGACCGCCGCCGAATTCCTCCCGGCGCTCCTGGCCACCTTCGGGTACGGCCTGGCAGGCGCGGCGGCCACCATCGTGGTCGCGTTCCCCATGGCGTACCTCGCGGTCCGGAAGCCCGGCTGGTTCAGCAAGTCCCTGGAGCTGTCCAACTACGTCACCAGCTCGATGCCCGGCATCGTGGTGGCCCTGGCGTTCGTCACCGTCAGCATCCGCGTGGTGCCGGGAATCTACCAGAGCGCCGGCGTGCTGGTGGCGGCGTACGTTCTGCTTTTCCTGCCCCGGGCCCTGGTGAACCTCCGGGCCGGGCTGGCGCAGGCTCCCAAGGAACTCGACGAGGCCGCGCAGGCGCTGGGCAAGCCGCCGCTGCTGGCATTCATCCGCGTCACGCTGCGGCTCACCGCCCCCGCCGCTGCCGGCGGTGCGGCCTTGGTGTTCCTGGCCATCGCCAACGAGCTCACCGCCACGTTGCTGCTGTCCCCCAACGGCACCAAGACCCTGGCCACCGAGTTCTGGAGCAAGAGCAGTGAAATAGACTATGCCGGAGCCGCGCCCTATGCCCTGCTGATGATCCTGCTTTCCGCTCCCATGACCTACCTTCTCTTCCAACAGTCCAAGAAAGTAGCCGGACAGTGACAGCACCATCCACCCGGCGGCTGCCGGAACCACGGGTCTCCCCTTCCGTGGCGGCAACCACCAACAGCCACCTGCACATCACGGACGTCACCAAGAACTTTGGCTCCCAGGCGGTCCTGAGGGGCGTCAACCTGTCCGTGGCCAAGGGCGGCACCACCGCCATCGTGGGTCCCTCCGGCTCCGGCAAGACCACGCTCCTGCGCCTGATCGCCGGGTTTGAACACCCGGACACCGGCACCATCTCGCTCAACGGCACCACCGTGGCCGGTGACGGCGCGTGGCTCCCGGCGCACAAGCGCCAGATCGGCTATGTGGCCCAGGACGGCGCGCTGTTCCCGCACCTGACGGTGGGCCAGAACGTGGCGTTTGGCCTGGACCCCGCCAAGCTGGACGGCGGCCGCCGGGCTGTTGCTGCCCGGGTGGCGGAACTCCTGGAGATGGTGTCGCTGGATCCGGCCATGGCCAAGCGCCGCCCGCACCAGCTTTCGGGCGGCCAGCAGCAACGCGTCGCCCTGGCCCGTGCCCTGGCCCGGGAACCGGAACTGATGCTCCTGGACGAGCCCTTCTCCGCCCTGGATGCCGGCCTCCGCGTGGCCACCCGCCGCGCCGTGGCCAAGGTCCTGGCCGAGGCCGGGGTCACCACCATCCTGGTCACCCACGACCAGGCCGAGGCGTTGTCCTTCGCCGACCAGGTGGCCGTGATGCGCGCCGGGAAGCTGGCCCAGATCGGCAACCCGTTCGTCGTCTACACCCGCCCCGCGGACCGGGCCACCGCCGAGTTCCTGGGCGACGCCGTCATCCTGGACGCCTGGCTGGAAGGGTCACTGGCCACCTGCTCGCTGGGCGGCATCCCGGTGCGCCGCCCGCCGGCGCAGGGCAAGGTCCAGCTCATGCTGCGGCCCGAGCAGATCCGGATCGCCGAGGACGGCCCCATCCGCGGCGTAGTGGTGGACACCGACTACTTCGGCCCCGAAACCACGGTGCGGCTGAAGCTCAATGTGCCCAAAGAAGTGGCGGAGCACGCCGACCACCGGTACCCCGGCGGCGGCGAAGTGATCACCATCCGGCACTGGAACGCCTCGATCGCCCGGCCAGGGATGGAACTGTGCCTCCGGGTGGTGGGCGAGGCAGTCGCGTTCCCGCTGGACGACTAAGCTCCGGCCCCCAGCCGCCACTCCTGACACAGAAAAAACACCGGGCGGAAACACTTCGGCAACCTCTTCACGGCAAGCTGTGCTTACGGGGACACAACAGCAGGAGGCAGCTCTCATGGAGGCACCAGGAATACGTACCGCCCAGCTCCGCATCGGGGACCAGATCGAGGCCTGGCACCGGGGCAAGCTTTTCCACAGCGGCCGGGTGACCGACGTCGTCCCGGCCCTTGAACTCTTCTGGATCCTGGACGCCCGGACCGGTGCGCGGAAGCTGCTGGACCCGGAAGCCCTGGAGATCCGCCACGTGGCGGCCCCGGCCGTGCCGCCAGCCCAGGCGAAGCCGCTCGCTACGGCCTGAGCAGCCCTCCCGGCCCCCGGGCGGGCCGCCGGGCGGCCTGCCGGACCACGGGGTTAGGTGCGTTCCTGGTAGACGTCCGGGACGCCGTCGTGGTCCGAATCCACTTTCTCCAGCTCTTCGGCCAACCGGTACTGGCGGTTCCGGGTGCGCAGCACCACCGTCGCCAGCAGCGCGGCGATCAGTGATGCGGCCAGGATGCCCACCTTGGCGTGGTCGTCATGCAGGCTGCCGTGGCCAAAGCTGAGCTCCGCCACGAGCAGGGAGACCGTGAAACCGATCCCGGCCAGCAGCGCCACCCCGAACACGTCGATCCACTTGAAGGAACTGTCCAGGCTGGCCCGGGTGGCTTTCGTCAGCACCCAGGTGGTGCCCATGATGCCGATCGGCTTGCCAAGGACAAGGCCAAGGATGATGCCCAGTGCCACGGGGTCCGACAGGGCTGAGCCCAGGCCTTCCCAGCCGCCGACCATCACGCCTGCGGAGAAGAACGCAAAGATGGGGACCGCCACACCGGCGGAAATCGGCCGGAACCGGTGTTCGAAGATCTCCGCCAGCCCCGGGCCTGCCTCCGGACCGCCGGAGGCCTCGGACCTGATCACCGGCACAGCGAAGCCCAACAGCACGCCGGCCACGGTGGCGTGGATGCCGGAGGCATGCACCAGCGCCCACGTGACCATACCCAGCGGCAGCAGGATCAACCAGGCTGCGGCGGCGTGGCGGCCGAAGAACCGGCGATACCTCTGCGCCAGGAACGCGTACGCCGCCAGCGGCACGAGCGCCAGGAGCAGCGGCGTGACCTGGATGTCGCTCGAGTAGAAGAACGCGATGATCGTGATCGCGATCAGGTCATCCACCACGGCCAGCGTCAGCAGGAAGATCCGCAGCGCGCTGGGCAGGTGGGATCCGATGATGGCCAGGACAGCCACGGCGAACGCGATGTCGGTTGCCGTGGGAATGGCCCAGCCGCGCAGGGTTTCCGGGCTGGCGAGATTGACGACGGCGTAGATCACCGCCGGCACTACTACGCCGCCCACGGCGGCCGCCACCGGAACGATCGACTTGCTGATCTGCCGCAGGTCGCCGGCCACGAATTCCCGCTTGAGTTCCAGGCCAACCAGGAAGAAGAAGATGGCCAGCAGGCCGTCAGCCGCCCAGGCCCCCAGGCTCAGTTCCAGGTGCCACGGCGCATAGCCCACCTGGAGATCCCGGAGGGCAAAATAGCTCTCCGACGCCGGGGAGTTGGCCCAGATAAGGGCGATAACCCGCCGCGATGACCAGGAGGGCTCCGCCCACGGTTTCCTTGCGGAGGATTTCGCCGATCCGGAGCGCCTCGGCATAGCTGCCGCGGGAGAAGACGGTGGAGCCCTGAGGTGTGGAGGCGTTGGGCACAGGCGGGGTGGAGGTCATGGAGGCATCCTTATTTCCGGGTTCGACAAAGCCATGCCGACCAGACTTCCCGGCGCACCTGGTTCCATTCTACCGGGGCAGGAGGGTCAGCCCGCGCGGCGGCCGCCGGCGTCCCTGCTTCGTCCGTGCAGCTGGATGGCCCGCACGGCGCGGTCCAGGTAAGTCCGGCCGTCCACGGAATTGGCCAGCTGCACCAGTTCCGCGGCCACCACAACAAGCTTGACGTTCCGGTGGCTGCTGGTGGCCACCAGCAACTGGAAGGCTTCGTCCGAGCCGAGCTTCAGCAAACCCATGAGGATGCCGCGCGCCTGGTCAATCACCGTGCGGGTGGAGGTGGCTCCGGCAACGGCGTCCCGGGCGGTCTGTTCGGTCTCGCGTTGCAGGGTCCGGGTGAGGTCCACCATCACGCCTTCGAGCGCCACCACCGAGCCGTCGTCGCCGAGGATCGCTTCACCGGAGGTCATGACCCGGCGGGTGTGGCCCTTGGCGTCGTTGATGCGGTGGTACATGCAGAAGAAACCGCCGGTTTCGGCAACCCTGGCGGTGATTTCCTCGCACCGTTCGCGGTCGTCGGGGTGTTTGTGCGCAAAAACGAGCTCCCGAGTGGGTACTACCTCGCCGCGATGGTAGCCGTGCAGCTGGTACATGCCCTCGGACCAATGGAACGTCATCCCGTCCAGATCCATGCGGAAAACTCCTGCGACGCACTCGTTGTCGCCGAGGGCACTGGAGTACGTGTACAAGTCGCTTAGCTCGGTCACAAAGCCCACTTCCTTGGTATGAACCAGCCCCCAGCGGGCCGGCACCATACTCGCTCCTCCAAGTATGGGCGAACGGAGCAGTGGAAAGTAGTGCGGGAGGTCCTATGGAAGTTGCAGGCAAAATGGACTACGCACTTGCAAAGCAATACCCCAGGGGGGTATATTCGAGGTGTTGTCAGTGACGTGGTATGTCCCGGCAGGTGCCTCGCATCGCCTTCACAGCCGGTCAACCCCAGCACGAATGATCCCGCAATGGATTGGAACTGACATGAGCCTCGGGAACCACTCCCACGACCATCACAACACCCTGGGCGGCCCGCTGACACGGCCGCCGGAGCACCCGGCCGGCCACGCCCACCATGGCGGCCCCGCGGGTGACGACGACCATGCCGTCCACACCCACGGGCAGCACGCCGGTCACAGCACCGCCATGTTCAAGAACAGGTTCTGGCTGACGCTCGCCCTTTCCGTGCCGGTGGTGTACTTCAGCCCCATGATGGGCCACCTCCTGGGCTACATGCCGCCGGAGTTCCCCGGCGCCGCCTGGATTCCGCCGGTCCTGGGCACCGTGATCTTCCTCTACGGCGGCCAGCCATTCCTCAAGGGCGGCCTCCAGGAACTCAAGGACCGCACGCCCGGGATGATGCTGCTGATCGCCATGGCCATCACCGTGGCCTTTGCGGCGTCCTGGGTCACCACCCTGGGGATCGGCGGCTTCGACCTGGACTTCTGGTGGGAACTGGCGCTCCTGGTGGCCATCATGCTGCTGGGCCACTGGATCGAAATGCGCGCCCTCGGATCCGCCCAGGGCGCCCTTGACGCCCTCGCCGCCCTGCTCCCGGACGAGGCCGAGCGCATCACGGACAGCGGAACCGAAACCGTCCCCGTCTCCGAGCTGGCCCCCGGCGACCTGGTCCTGGTCCGCCCCGGCGCCCGGATGCCGGCCGACGGAACCGTGGTGGACGGGCAGTCCGAGTTCGACGAATCCATGATCACCGGCGAATCCAAGACAGTGCCCCGCGGTACCGGCGATCCGGTGGTGGCCGGGACGGTGGCAACGGACAGCAGCGTCAGGGTCCGGGTTACTGCAGTCGGCGACCAGACCGCCCTGGCCGGGATCCAGCGGCTGGTGGAGGAGGCACAAGCCTCGTCCTCACGCGCGCAGGCCCTCGCGGACCGAGCCGCGGCTTTCCTCTTCTACTTTGCCGCCGGGGCCGGCGTCCTGACCTTTATCGCCTGGACCTTGCTGGGAAGCGTCCCCGACGCCGTCACCCGGACCGTCACCGTGCTGGTGATCGCCTGCCCGCACGCACTGGGCCTGGCCATACCGCTGGTGATCGCCATTTCCACGGAACAGGCAGCACGCGCCGGGGTTCTGATCAAGAACCGGATGGCTTTGGAGCGGATGCGCACCGTCGACGTTGTCCTGTTCGATAAAACCGGCACCCTCACCACCGGGGAACCTGAACTGAAGGACATCGCCGCGGCCGAAGGAAGCAACGCCGATGCCGTGCTGGCCCTCGCCGCGGCCGTCGAATCCGACAGCGAACACCCGGTGGCGCGCGGCATCGTCCGCGCCGCCAAGGCACGCAACCTGCCGCTGCCGGCTGCCACCGGTTTTACCGCCCTGCCGGGCCGTGGCGTCCGGGCCGCCGTGGACGGCCGCACCGTGCACGTGGGCGGGCCCGCGCTCCTGCGCGAGCTCGGCGTCGTCGAACCCGAGGCCCTGGCCGCCAGGACGCACGCATGGATGGACCGCGGCGCCGCCGTCCTGCACGTGGTGGACGACGACGGCACCGTCCTGGGTGCCGTGAGCATGGAGGATGCGGTGCGGCCGGAGTCGCGGCAGGCCGTGTCAGCCCTGCAGCGCCGCGGCATCAAGGTGGCCATGGTCACCGGCGACGCGCACCAGGTGGCGCAGGCAGTGGCCGCGGACCTGGGCATCGACGAGGTGTTCGCCGAGGTCCTGCCGGCTGACAAGGACAAAAAGGTGGCCGAGTTGCAGGGCCGCGGGTTGAAGGTGGCCATGGTGGGCGACGGCGTCAACGACTCGCCCGCGCTCGCCCGCGCCGAGGTGGGCATCGCCATCGGCGCCGGCACCGACGTAGCCATGGAATCCGCCGGCGTGGTCCTGGCAGGAAACGATCCGCGGGCCGTGTTGTCCATGGTGGACCTGTCCCGGGCCAGCTACCGGAAGATGTGGCAGAACCTGGTGTGGGCTGCGGGCTACAACGTCCTGTCCGTGCCATTGGCCGCAGGCGTCCTGGCCTTTGCCGGGGTGGTCCTCTCGCCCGCTGCAGGGGCGGTACTGATGTCGGCCTCCACCATTGTGGTGGCGCTGAACGCCCAGCTCCTCCGGCGCCTGAAACTGAACCCGTCGGAGGCACCCACCACCAAGGCGCAGTCCATTTAGTCCCGGAAAGACACCTATGAACACCACATTCAAGACCCTGTCCATCACCGCTGCCCTCGCCGCTTCGCTCAGCCTCGCCGGCTGCGCCACCGGCACGAGCTCCGGCAACAGCATGCCCATGGACCACGGCAACTCCAGCCCCATGTCAAGCATGATGCCCAGTGCCGGCCAGGAGTCCGGCGCCGACCATAACCAGGCCGATGTCATGTTCGCCCAAATGATGATTCCGCACCACGCCCAGGCGGTGGAAATGAGCGGCATCATCCTCGCCAAACCGGACACGCCGGCGGAGGTCACTGCCCTTGCCACCAAGATCAAGGATGCGCAGGCACCCGAGATCCAGCAGATGACCGGATGGCTCACGGGCTGGAACATGCCAACGATGATGGGCGACGATTCCGGGCACGGCATGTCCGGGATGGTGGACGATGCCGGCATGGGCAAGCTCAAATCCGCCACCGGTACCGAAGCCGCGCGGCTCTTCCTCGAGCAGATGATCGGCCACCACGAGGGCGCCATCGAGATGGCACAGCAGGAAATCAGCGCCGGAAAGGCCCCCGATGCCGTGAAGCTGGCCCATGACATCGTGGACTCGCAGCAGGCCGAGATCGCGCAGATGAAGCAGATGCTGACCGCGCTGTAAGGCTGCCCGGCAGCGGCTCAGCAGCAAAACACCCACGGCGCGGCGGCGGCACCTGGCCCAAGGCCCGTCGTCGCGCCGTTGCGTGTTAAGTTGAAAAGCACGGGCCCACCCGGTCCTGCCACCAGCTGGGAAAGAGAACATCTCCTTGGACACTTCCGCGCCAGTCAAGATCCTGACCGTCTGCACCGGGAACATCTGCCGCTCGCCGGTGGCCGAACGGCTGCTGCAGGCAGGGCTGGACCAGGCCGTGCCGGGAGGTTTCCAGGTGGCGAGCGCCGGCACGCGGGCCATGGTGGGCGAACCGATGCAACCCATCTCGGCGGATATCGTGCGGACCTTCGGCGGGGATCCGGAAGGATTCGCGGCACGGCAGCTCACCCCCAAAATCCTGCGCGGCGTGGACCTCGTGCTCACCATGACATCCGGGCACCGCGGCGAGGTCCTGCAGCTCGACGCCTCCCTCCTCAAGCGCACCTTCACCATCCGCGAGTTCGCCCGCATGCTCGATGTCCTGGACCAGCGGGACACCTCCTCGTCAAGGGGACAACACGTCCGACGACGGCGGCTGGCTGGCCGCCCACACTGCCCGTTGGCGGGGGTTGCCGGCGCGGGCCGCCGGGGTGCGGCATCTCTCCCTTCCCACCGACCCTGCCGAGAACGACATCGTGGACCCGTACCGCCGCCCGCCGGAGGTATACCGGCAGATGGAGGACCAGTTGGCCCCCGCCATCGTGTCCATCCTGCGCCACGCCCGCCTCAACTCCCCGGTCCGCGGGGACGCCGCCGGCACGCCATAACGAATCCGCGTCCCCGGCGGCCTGGCGGCACGCCGCAGGTGACAGTTTGGACAAGCCTGTAGCCAACAGGGGCATCACTGGCGGACACTGATCCCACCCGCAACACGATGAGGTGGAGGCACCGCATGAGCACGCCTGATCCAGCAGGACCCGCCGGTCCCCCCACCGGCCCATCCGCTTCCCACCGGCCGGCCTGGATTGTGGCCCTGGGACGCCACCGCTGGATCGCCGCCCTGCTGGCCCTGGTGCTGGTGGCGGCCGCGGGGATCGCGGTGTTCAGCCTCAACCGCGCGGGCAAGGAATCCGCCCCCGCAGCCACGCAAACCCAGTCGCCGAGCGAAACGCCCACGCCCACGCCGTCCCCGACACCCCCGCCGGCGCCCGCTCCCCCGCCCCCGCCGCAGCCGATTCCGGACCTCCCGGCAGCGGAAATGAACGTCCTCATCATCGGCAGCGACAGCCGGGGGATTGCCCGGAACGAAGCAGACCACACCGCACAAACCGGTGAGCCGTCGGACCAGCGCTCGGACTCGTTGATGGTGGTCCATGTGCCCGCGGACCGCCACACGCTCTATGTCATTTCGATCATGCGCGACACGTGGGTGGACGTCCCCGGCGTGGGCGGCTCCAAGATCAACGCGGCCCTGGAATACGGCGGTATCGATCTGACCACCCAGACCGTGCAGCAACTGTTGGGCATCACCATCGACCACACGCTGATGCTCGATTTCAACGGCTTCCGGGCGCTCACGGACGGGCTGGGCGGCATCGACGTCAACGTCCCCTTCGCCTTCCAGTCCACCATCGAAACCCAGCACGCGTTCAGCCAGGGCATCAACCATCTTGACGGGCAGGCGGCCCTGGAGTTCAGCCGCGAGCGCTACGCCTTCACTGATGGCGACTTCCAGCGGGTGCAGAACCAGCGGACCATGCTGCGTGCCATCCTGGCCCGGCTCACCGGCGGCGGCGCCCTGAATGACGTGAACGCGGTCCGGTCGCTCGTGGACTTTGCCGGCTGCTGCCTCACGGTGGACAAAGGGTTCGATCCCGTCCAGGCCGCCATCCTGGCCTACAGCTTGCGGAACCTGGACGTGAACGCCATCGGCACCATGACCCTGCCCACCGCGGGAACCGGCATGGTGGCTGGCCAGTCGGTGGTGTTCCCTGATTATGGGGGCATCGCGGCGGTGGGCGCGGCGCTGCGGGAGGGCAGGATCGCCGACTTCGCGGTCCCGTAACCGGTCAGGCAGCCGCAGCAGCGATGTTCAAAGTCATCGCCGACGCGCATATTCCCTGAGGCGACCACATGTGGGGTGCGTCGGTGCCAGCAGGTGTCGCAGAGTACTTTGCGCGTCGCCAACGCGATAGCGGCCGTCCCCACCACCGCCTGTTCAGCACCGTCTCACCCCGGGTTCACCGGCAGGACAAAGTCTGTGCGTCCGCCCGGGAAAACCTTGCATCATGACTGAGAACTTCCCCGCCTCCGTTTCCCGCCGCACCGTCGTCAAAGGCTCGGTCCTGGCCGCCGCGCTCGCGTCCGTCCCCGCCGCCGCCGCCCAGGCAGCGGCGCCCGGCCAGTCTTCCGCCGGCGTCGCGCTGGTCCGCAACCGCCTCACCCTGCCCAGCGGCATCGCCACCGGGGACGTCACCTCCGATTCGGCCGTCCTGTGGTCCCGCGCCTCGGGGGCCGGCCGGATGACGGCGGTTCTGCGGGCGGTGGACGACGCCGGCCAGGTCCTGCGCGGGCGCGGCGCCTTTGAGCGGGTGCTCCGCGGCCCCCGCGCCACCCAGGCCTCAGACTTCACCGCCAAGATCCATGCCGGCAACCTGCCGTCCAACACCCGCTTCGCCCTGGAGATCAGCTTCGAGGACGACGGCGGCGCGGCCGGTGAGACGGTGAGCGGCAGTTTCCGCACGGCCCCCGACACCGGGACGGTCAACGGCAAGGGCCGCACCGGTGGCACGGGCACCGGCGGCGACGTCCCGGCGTCGTCCGCGCAGAGCTTTGTGTGGACCGGCGATACCGCCGGCCAGGGATGGGGCATCAACGAGGAGATCGGCGGGATGCGCGGCTACCTGGCCATGCACCAGACCCGGCCGGACTTCTTCATCCACTCCGGCGACACCATCTACGCAGATGGCCCCATTGTGGAGACCGTCACCGAAAAGGACGGCCAGGTGTGGAAGAACCTGGTGACCGAGGAAGTGTCCAAGGTGGCCGAAACGCTGACCGAGTTCCGCGGCCGGCACCGCTACAACTCGATGGACGCCAACATGCGCGCCCTGTTCGCTGACGTCCCGGTCATCGCCCAGTGGGATGACCACGAGACCCACAACAACTGGTACCCCGGCCAGATCCTGGATGATTCCCGCTACACCGTGCGGGACGTCAACACCCTCGCCGCCCGCGGCCGCCAGGCCTGGCAGGAAAACATGCCCATCGCGGACAGCTCCGCCCTGTGGCGGCCCGGCACGTTCGACGACGCCGGGACCTACCAGCCGGCCCGCATCTACCGGAAGATCTCCCGCGGGCCGCAGCTGGATATCTTCTGCCTGGACATGCGCACCTACAAGTCCCCCAACACGGACGGAAAAGAGCCCTACACCACGTCCATCCTGGGCCAGGAGCAGGTGGACTGGCTCATCAGCGAGGTGTCCAAATCCAAGGCAACGTGGAAGGTCATCGCCAACGACCTGCCCCTGGGCGTCGTGGTCCCGGACGGCCCCGTGAACGAAGAAAGCGTCTCCAACCGCGACCCCGGCGCCCCCTTGGGCCGTGAGCTTGAGCTGGCCGGAGTGTTCAGCGCCTTCAAGCGCAATGGCGTGAAGAACACCGTGTGGCTGACCGCCGACGTGCACTACTGCGCCGCCCACCACTACTCCCCCGAACGGGCGGCGTTCACGGACTTCGACCCTTTCTGGGAGTTCGTGGCCGGCCCCATCGCGGCAGGCTCGTTCGGCCCCAACGCCATGGACGGCACCTTTGGGCCGGAAGTGGTGTTTTCCAAGTCAGGCCGCTTCGCCGGGGAGTCCCCGCGCGACGGCGAAAACCAGTTCTTCGGCCACGTCCAACTGGGTGAGGACAACAGCTTCACCGTAAGCCTCCGGAACGCGAACGGCGCCACGGTGTTCTCCAAGGTGCTCACACCCCAGCGGTAGGTTCCACCGGCCCGCCAAGGTGCGTGCCCGCCGTCGTCCGTTATTTTCCGCCGCCCCGTGGGTACGCCGCAGATAGTGTGCATCCGGCGCGGCAAATGGACGGGGTGGTTCCTTGAAGGGCGATTCTTCGAATACGGGTTTTTCGGACGAAAGTTCGTCCGGCGACGACGGTCTGACAGCGGCCGTCCGGGCAGCCGGAGCTGTGGAGCTGCTCCTGATCAGGCACGGTGAGAGCGAAGGCAACGTTGCCGCCACCGAGGCGCATGACGCTGGAGTGGAGGTCATCGATGTTCCCGCGCGCGATGCCGATGTGAACCTCTCCGGCACCGGCAGGGACCAGGCCAAGGCGCTGGGTATTGCGCTGGCCCGGATCGCGGCGGAGCTCCGTCCCGATGCCGTGGTCTCCTCACCGTATGCGCGCGCACGGCAAACAGCTGAAATCGCCGTGGAAACAGCGGGCTGGCCGCTGCAGGTGCGCACGGATGAGCGGCTCCGGGACCGCGAACTGGGCATCCTGGACAGGCTCACCCGGCTGGGCGTGGAGAACCGCTACCCCGGCGAAGCCGAACGGCGGGACTGGCTAGGCAAACTGTATTACCGGCCGCCGGGAGGGGAATCCTGGGCGGACGTGGCGCTCCGGCTGCGGTCAGTCCTGGCAGAGCTGAATGGCCTGGGCACGGGCCACCGGGTCATGCTGGTGTGCCACGACGCCGTGATCATGCTGTTCCGGTACGTGCTGGAAGGACTCAGCGAGAAGGAACTGCTGGACCTTGCGGCCACCCAAGCCATCCTCAACGCCTCGGTAACCCGGTTCGTGCGCCCCTCCGGCGAGGGGCCCTGGACCCTGGAAAGCTTCAATGTGGCCGACCACCTGGCCGAGCAGGGCGTCGCAGTTACCGAGCATGCGGGAGACACCAGTGTCCGGCCCCAGTGACGCCGCCGGCACCACCCTGGTCACGCCTTCGCTCCTGCGCGAATGGCCGCTGCCGGCACCCGGCGCCGACAAATACTCCCGCGGGTCGGTGCTGGTGATCGGCGGCGCCCGGGCCACCCCCGGCGCAGCACTGCTGGCGGGGCTCTCCGCCCTGCGTGCCGGCGCCGGAAAGCTCACGCTGGCCGTTGCCGAGTCGGTGGCCGTCCAACTGGGCGTGGCACTACCCGAATGCGGAACGGTGGGCCTGCCGGAGACTCCGGCAGGCTCGGTCAAGCCCGAACTGGAACGCATCTCCTCCGACTTGGACCGGGCGGACACCATCCTGGTGGGGCCCGGCCTTGATGACCTGGACCTCACGGGTGAATTGCTGGCGGCTCTGCTCAAACGCGAGGGCCGCAGTGACGGTGGACCGGACGGGGGCGCCGCCGTCGTCCTTGATGCCTTTGCGCTGGGCGCGCTGGTGCCGCTTGAGGACCAATTGGAACCGTGGCGGGGCAGGCTCATCCTCACACCGAACCCCACGGAAGCCGGGATTTTGCTGGGGCGGAACGTCGACAACCTCGAAAAGGACCTGGCCGAAATCTCGGCCAGGTTCGATGCCGTGGTCAGCTGCCAGGGCGTGATCACGCAGCCGCCCGGGATGAACGCGGATGAGCCGGGCTTGTGGAAGATCACCACGGGCTACGGCGGCCTGGGCACCTCCGGCAGCGGTGATGTGTTGGCCGGAGCCATCGCCGGGCTCCGGGCGAGGGGAACCACCGGCGCGCAGGCCGCGTGCTGGGGCACGCACCTGCATGCCGCCGCCGCGGACCGGTTGGCCAGCAGGCTGGGCCCGCTGGGGTTCCTGGCCCGCGAACTCGCCGATGAGATGCCTGCCTTGATGCTGGAACTGGGCACCTGACGTCCGCGCAGGATGCCGGAGACGCGGATGGCCCCCGGCCGAAGCCGGGAGCCATCATGTCTGGAAGTACGGGCCTCAGCCGCCGATGCGCTGTCTGGCGCTGTGGCGGTCAGTCCCTGGTGGGGTCCGGCCGGAGCGGCGCCGGGCCCGGATCGGGGACGGGCAGCGGTCCGGGCGCAGGCGGCGCGGGGAACGGATTCGGCGACGGCGGCCCCGGCGGACGGGGCTGGGTGGGATCCGGGGACGTGGGCTCCGGTCCGGGTTCGGGCGGAAACGGCTCAGGTTCGTGCACTGGCGGGATGGTCATGGAACTTCCCCTCTCAGGCTGGGCGGATGTGCCTTGAACTGAACAGAATACCCCTGCGGCCCGTCAGCAACCACCTACCAGCCGCAGCCAGTCCCCCACCTGGCCCGGGTCCGCCTCCCCGCAGCGGAAGCCGATATACCCGTCCGGGCGCACGGCAACCACGCCCCGGCCCGGATGGCTGGTGAGCCGGTGGACATGGATCAGGGGGCTGTGTCCCGGCAGCGCCAGGCCGGCACCGAAGGCGTCCCTGTCGGCGTCGCGCTCCAGCAAAATGTGGACCCCCGGCACGGCGGTCAGATCATGCAGGCGCACCACCCGCCCCTCCACCGAGGCCGGTGCGTCGGGCAGCCGTTCGCCGGGTCGTGGCCACCGCCCGGACCGGGGCGTTCCATCGCGGGAGATGGCACTGCTCCGGTACCGCACGAACGGCTGGGCCAGCAGTCTGATGCCCTTGGACGTGAGCCACTGCCGGCGCAGCAGCAACGGCAGGACCGGCGCGACCGCGGGCAGGAGGTTCCGGGCCAGCCGGGCGGCAGGGTGTGGCGAGGCCTCGCCAAAAAAGATGACGTGAGTCAGGGCAAGTACCCGCCTGGCCGCGAGCCGGCGCTCCTGGCCATACGTGCTGAGCAAATCCGGGACGGGGCCACCGGCCGTCGAGGCGAAGCCGAGCTTCCAGCCGAGGTTGAGGGCATCGAGGATGCCGTTGTTCATACCCTGGCCGCCGGCGGGAGAATGGGCGTGCGCGGCGTCGCCCGCCAGGAAGACGGGGTCGCCGCCAAAGGTACTGGCGATGCGGTGTTGAAGCGGGACCTGCGCCGACCAACGGACGTCCCGGACAGCGGCGCCCAGGCCGGACTCCCGGACCAGGCGTGCCACCTCGTCCGGCGGGACGGCCGGCCCCAACTGGCCGAACGAGGCATCGGATGGCGGGTTGGCGGGCCCGGGTGGCCAGCATCCGCCAGGTTGCCCCCTCCCCCAGGGCGAAAACGAAGGCCAGCCCGGCACTGCCCACGGCGACGTGCAGCATCCCCGGGTCCAGGGTCCCCTCAAGTTCCAGGTCGGCCAGGACAGCCTCCACCCGGTAGGGACCGCCCTCCCATCGGGCGCCCGTGACGCCGCGGACAGTGCTCGACTGCCCATCACAGCCGGCCAGGAACCGGGAAACGTGCTCTTCCTGGCCGCCGTCGGCCCGGCAAAGCTCCGCCCGGACCACGCCGTTTCCGGGTTCCAAGCCGCCGCGCCCGAGCCCGCGGAATTCCACGCCCCAGTCCACCGGCACGCCGCGCGCCTGGAGCGACTGCCACAGCACGTCCTCGACGTCGGCCTGCCGGACCAGCGTCAGGTGCGGGAAGGCGGTGTCCGGGAGGTCCGCGTGGCCCAGCCGGGCTTCGACTACGCGCCGGCCCAGGTGGATGCGCGCGTCCGGGGTAGTGTCGGCGCGGCGGAGCAGCTCTCCGGTGACTCCCAGAGGCCGCAGCCCTTCCAGTGCGCGGGCATGGAGCATCATCGCCCGGGACGGGCGGACACGAAGCGGGCGGCGGTCCACCACCCGGACCGAGGCGCCATGCGCATGTGCCTGGAGGGCCGTGGCGAGCCCGGCGGGACCCGCGCCGACCACTAAGACGTCGGTGTACGGCGTCGGCCCTTGTCCATGTGCCATGCCGGCCTGGTCATCCTCCGGCGGGAAGGAGCCGCCACCAGGCGTGTTCCGGATGGGACGCCGCTTGCATCCGGGCGGGGTCGGCCAGGACCTCATCCCGGCGCAGGCCGGGGAGGACTTTGTAGCTGATGGAACCGGGGACGCTGACAAGTTCCAGGACCCGCCAGAGGGCGGCGGCGTAACTGCGCGCCCGTTCGGCGCCATCCCACTCATACAACCCCCGGTAGGCCCCGAACGTATCGTGGGCGCACCACAACTTGGAGACGAACCCCGGGAACCCCACGAACAGGGGGGTGTTCAGGAGGCTTTCGGCCTCGAAAAACCTGTGCGCCCGGCCACGCACCACGCGCAGGGTGAAGGTGACCACCAGTACGCAGGGCTCCACGGCCGGCTGGCGGGCGACGGCGGTCTCCCGGTAGACCCGCGCAGTGCTCCCGTCCGCGAACCGCAGCATCCGGCCCTCGTTCTCCGCAGGCAGGTGCACTTGCCTGCGGGCCAGCATGGCGGCGGACGTGCCCACGCATTTGGCCACGGCCAGCCAGGATTTGGCCCGGGGAGCCGGACCGGATTCAAAGGACATGGCGTCGCCTTTCCTGCAGGGGTCCCTCCAGCGTGCGGGGAACCACCGCAGGCGGCCCAGAGTCTTTCGTCCCGTACGGGCGGTGCCCCGCTCTCCCCCGGTAGCGAACGCCCTGCGGACTTCCCGGGGCTGGTCTATATATTGAATCCATGACCTCCACCCCGCTGCAGGATTCCACCCCCACGGCCGTCCCGGCGCCCCCGGTTGCCAAGAAGATCCCCACCGAACGCACCCACCACGGGGAGACCTTCGTGGACAACTACGAGTGGCTCAGGGACAAGGAATCACCGGAGGTGGTGGCGCACCTGCGGGCCGAAAACGAGTACCAGGAAGCGGTCACCGCCCACCAGGAGCCGCTCCGCGAGGCCATTTTCCAGGAGATCAAGGGCCGCACGCAGGAAACCGACCTTTCCGTCCCGCACCGGAAGGATGGCTGGTGGTACTTCAGCCGTTCGGCCGAGGGCAAGGAATATGGCATCCATTGCCGGGTGAAGGCGCAGGACACCGGGGACAAGGTGGCCGACTGGACTCCGCCGGCCGTGGAGGCCGGCGTGGGCATCCCGGGCGAGGAAGTCCTGCTCGACGGCAACGTGGAGGCAGAGGGCCAGCCGTTCTTCTCGGTGGGCGGCACCGCCGTCACCATCGACGGCCACCTCTACGCCTACGCGGTGGACAACTCCGGCGATGAGCGCTTCATTCTCCGGATCAAGGACCTCCGCACCGGCGCGCTGCTGCCGGACGTCATCGAGAACATCTTCTACGGCGTCTCCTTCTCCCCCGACGGCACCCGCCTCTTCTACACGGTGGTGGACGAGTCCTGGCGCCCCTACCAGGTGAAGTCCCACGTCCTGGGCACACCCGTGGCCGACGACACCGTGGTTTACCAGGAGGACGACCCCGCCATGTGGCTGGGCTTCGAGCTCTCGGCGGACCGGCGGTACCTGGTGCTCGGCATCGGTTGCTCGGAGTACAGCGAGACCCGGCTGCTCCGTTTCGACGACCCCACCGCAACGGTCAGCACCGTCATTTCGCGGGACGAACGCGTCCTCTACGAGGCAGAACCCTTCCTGCTGGACGGTGAAGAAAAGATCCTGCTCACCCACAACCGGGGCGCCATCAACTCCATGGTCTCCCTGGCGGACCCGGCCGAGCTGCACAAGCCGCTGGCCGAACAGGCCTGGCAGACCGTCGTCGAACATTCCGACGACGTCCGCGTCAACGGCGCGGGCGTCACCTCCACCCACCTCATCGTCTCCATCCGGAAGGACACCATCGAGCGCGTCCAGGTGATGGGGCTGCCCGGGCTGGGCACGCCCGCGCAGCAGGCGCCCGTGGAGCCGGCCTTTGATGAGGAGCTGTACACCGCCGGTGTGGGCGGCTCTGACTACGACGCCCCCGTGATCCGGCTGGGTTACACGTCCTACTTCACGCCGTCGCGCATCTACGACTTCGTCCTCCCCGCCCCGGAATTGCCCGCCGGGGAACTGCTGCTGCGCAAGGAAAGCCCGGTGCTGGGCGGCTATGACGGCAGCGATTACGTGGCCACGCGGGAATGGGCCACCGCCGGCGACGGCACGCGCATCCCGCTGTCGGTCCTGCGGCACAAGAGCGTCAGGCAGGATGCGACGGCGGCCGGCCTGGTCTACGGCTACGGCTCCTACGAGATGAGCATGGACCCGGGATTCGGCATCGCGCGGTTGTCGCTGCTGGACCGGGGCGTGGTGTTCGTGATCGCGCACATCCGCGGCGGTGGCGAACTGGGCCGGCACTGGTACGAGGACGGCAAGAAGCTCACCAAGAAGAACACCTTCACCGATTTCATTGACGCCACGGACTGGCTGGCACACTCCGGCTGGGTGGATCCGGCCCGGATCGCGGCCTTGGGTGGTTCGGCCGGCGGCCTGCTGATGGGCGCCGTGGCCAACATGGCGCCGGAGAAGTACGCGGCGATCGTGGCGCAGGTGCCATTTGTGGATCCGCTCACCAGCATCCTGGATCCGGACCTGCCATTGTCGGCCCTGGAGTGGGAGGAATGGGGCAACCCGATCACGGACCCCCAGGCCTACGCCTACATGAAGTCCTACTCCCCGTACGAGAATGTGCGGGAGGTGGCCTACCCCAGGATCGCCGCCGTGACGTCCTTCAACGACACCCGGGTCCTGTACGTGGAGCCGGCCAAGTGGGTGCAGGAACTGCGGAACAAGACCACCGGTTCCGAGCCGATCGTCATGAAGATCGAGATGGACGGCGGCCACGGCGGCGCCTCCGGCCGCTACGTGCAGTGGCGCGAGCGGGCATGGGACTACGCGTTCATCGCCGACGCCCTGGGCGCCACCGTGCTGCTTCCAGGCGCAGGGCTGAAGCAGGACTGAGGCGTACGACGGCGGGCGCGTCCCGCCGTCGTACGCCTGCGTTTGCCCGCGCTGCCTGCGTTTGCCCGCGCTGCGGCGGGCAGGGCTTCAGTTCACGTCTGCGGGTGCTCGGCCAGCCACTCGGCGAGTGTTTCGAGGTTGGCCCGGACGGTGCGTCCCTGGGCGCGCTCCACCAGCGGGTCGGCGATCTTGCCAAAGATGCCGCCCAAACCGGAGTCGGCGTCAATCCGCTGGGTGACCCGGGTCCCCCCATCGGCCGGTTCCAGTGTGAACGCCACCGTGAAGTTCAGCCTTCCCTCAACGGAGCGGGACACCAACCGCCTGGGCGGGATCAAACTCCACCACCTCGACGGTCCAGTCGAACCGGCGCCCCATGATCTTGCTTGTTCCCCGACCCCGGGTTCCCATCCCCACCGGGCCGTCCCCCACCTGCTCAGAGGCGGTAACCGAGGAATCGTAGGCTGCGGTGTTGTCGAACTTTGACAGGAAATCGAAGACTTCCTGCGGCGGCCGGGCGATGACAACGGATTCTTCTACTACTGGCATCGTGATCTCCTGGAACAGCGCCTGGTGCCGGCGCGGCTCGGCCGGCAGGTAGGCACAGCGCCAGCTTGGACCGCTGCCGGATCCCTGTCAATGCACCAATAAGCTAACCATGCTTACTATTGTGTGGCACTTGTTTTCCGCAGCGATACCAGAGGAGCGGGCATGTCACTGAGCAAGGGAACGCACGTGGAGTGGAACACCTCACAGGGCAAGACCCACGGCAGGATCGTGGAAAAGAAGACCAGCGATTTCGAACTCGACGGCAACACGCACCGCGCCAGCGAGGATGAGCCGCAGTACGTGGTGGAATCGGCAAAGACCGGTGCCCGGGCGGCGCACAAAGCCTCCGCCCTGACCGAGAAAAAGTAGTCCAGTGGCTGCCCGGCACGAGGTATTGATCATCGGCGGCGGCAACGCCGGCATCTCCCTGGCGGCCAGGTTGCAGCGCTACGGCGTGAAGGACGTTGCGGTCATCGAGCCCAAGGACCACCACCTTTACCAACCATTGTTCTCGCATATCGCGGGTGGGCGGGCACAGGCCAAGGAGGCCGTCCGGACCCAGGAGTCGGTGACACCGCGGGGCGTCACCTGGATCCGGGACGCGGCGGTGGACGTGGACGCCAACGCCAACACGGTCACCCTGGAATCCGGGGCCACCGTTGGCTACGGGCAGCTGGTGGCCTGCCCCGGGCTCCAGTATGACTGGGACGCCGTGCCGGGCCTGTCCGACGCCGTCCACTCGCCCTACGGCGCGTCCCATTACGAGTTCGAGCTTGCCCCCAAAGCCTGGACGCTGCTCAGTGCCATGACCTCCGGCACCGCCATCTTCACCATGCCGGCGGGTCCCATCAAGTGCGGCGGGGCCGCCCAGAAACCCATGTACCTTGCCTGCGACTACTGGCGGGAACAGGGGGTCCTGGACAACATCCGCGTGGTGATGGTCCAGCCGTATCCCACCGTGTTCGGGGTTCCGGAAGTGGACCGGGAACTGGACCGGAAGATCGCCGAGTACGGGATCGAGCTTCGGACCAACAGCGAACTGATTGCCGTCAACGCCGGCGAGCGCAGGGCCACCATCCGCGACCATGCCGCAAACACCACCGAGGACCTGGAGTATGACGTCCTCAACGCCGTCCCGCCGCAGTCGGCCCCGGACTGGCTGAAAACCACCGACCTGCCCGCCGCCGGCGACTCCGAGGGCTTCGTGGAGGTGGACCGCCAGACGCTCCGGCACCTGCGGTACCCCAATGTGTGGTCCTTGGGCGACGCCGCGGGGACCACCAACTCCAAGTCTGGCGGCGCCCTGCGCAAGCAGACCAAGGTCCTGGCCAGGAACCTGGTGGCCGCCCGCAAGGGAAGGCCGCTGCGCGCGAAGTATGACGGCTACTCGGTGTGCCCGTTCACGGTGTCGCGGGACACCGTGGTGTTCGCCGAATTCGACGACCAGTACCGGATCAAGCCCACCATCCCGCAGGTCCCCACGTGGAATGAAAGCAGATTGTCCTGGATGGTGGACCGGGATCTGTTCCCGAAGATCTATTGGAACCTGATCCTCAAGGGCCGGGCGTAGGGTTCCTGTCCCGGCTCCATTCGTCGGCCAGGACGGCATAGACCAGTTCGGTGGCCCACTGGTCTTTGTAGAACCACTTGTCCACATGCCGCGCTTCCAGCCGCATCCCCAATCGCTGGCAGATGCCGGCGGAGGCGGTATTGAGTTCGTCCAGCCGCGCCTCGATCCGGTGCAGGCCGAGCTCCCCGAAGCCGAGGTCCAGGACCGCCGCTGCCGCCTCGGTGGCGTACCCCTTGCCGCGCGCCTGCGGTGCCATGGACCAGCCCACCTCGGCCTGCCCGCGGCCCGGGAGCCACTTGAGCACCACTTCGCCCAGGAGGCCCGGCTCCTCCTTGGCCTCGATGGCCAGGCAGATCCAGTCGCCCTCCTTTTCGTACACGAAGTTGGCGTACTTGCCCACAGACTCCATGGACTTGGTGTAGCTCTTGGCCGGCCCGGGCAGGAACCGGGCGGTCTCCGGCAGGCGATGGTAGGCGTGGAAGGCGTCCAGGTCGCTTCCTTCGAAGCGCCGCAGGACCAGCCGGTTGGTGCGGATTGGCAGCAGAATGTCCGGCATGCCGGCTACCGGGTTGAACTTACGACGGCGGCCGTCGCCTCGGCGATCGCGCGTTCCTCGTCCGTGGGAACCACCAGGACGGGAATCGCGGAGGACGGCGTGGAAATCACGCGGGGTTCCTTTGACCGCCCGGCGTTCAGGCCGGCGTCGAGCTCTATGCCCAGGGCGCCCAGCCGGTCCGCCACCAGGGCCCGGAACTGGGCGGAATTCTCACCAATGCCCGCGGTAAACACCACTGCCTTGGCCCCGCCGACTGCCACGTGGTAGCCGCCGATGTACTTGGCCAGCCGGTAGGACGCCACCGCCAGCGCCATGGAGGCTTTGGCGTCGCCGGCTTCGGCGGCTTCCACCACGGAGCGCATGTCGTTGTTGCCGGCCAGGCCCTTGAGGCCCGATTCGCGGTTCAGCATGGTGTCGATGTCCTCCGGCGACCATCCGGCGCGACCGAGGAACACCAGGATGGAGGGGTCCAGGTCGCCCGAGCGGGTTCCCATCACCAGGCCCTCAAGCGGGGTGAATCCCATGGACGTGTCCACGGAGTGTCCGCCGCGGATGGCAGTCACGGAGGCGCCGTTGCCCAGGTGGGCGATCACGCCGTCGAACTCCTCCAAGGGGAGGTCCAGCAGCGCGGCGGACCGGCGGGCAACGTACTCGTTCGAGGTGCCGTGGAAGCCGTACCGGCGGATCCCATGGTTGGTGTACAGCTCGTCCGGGACGGCGTAGCGCCAGGCATGCTCTGGCAGGGTGCGGTGGAAGGCGGTATCGAACACGGCCACCTGGGGCATCGAGGGCCACTTTTTGGTGATGGCGCGGATCCCCAGGACGTTGGCAGGGTTGTGCAGCGGCGCCAACGGGTTGAGGCGTTCGATGGCACGGGTGATCTCGTTGTCGATCAGCACCGGCTCGGCGAACCGCTCGCCGCCGTGGACCACCCGGTGGCCCACCGCCTCCAGCTCCAGGCCGCCAAGCTCCCGGTGGATGGCCGCGTCCACTTCCTCCAGCGCCTCCGCATGGTCCCGGGGCCCCTCGATCTCGCCGTCGCCGCTGCCACCGTTGCCCATGCCGATCTTCTCGATCAGCCCCTCGGTGAGGACCGTCCCGGCCGCCACGTCGCGGACTTGGTACTTCAGCGACGACGAGCCGGAGTTGATGACGAGCACGAGCATGCGGGGCCTCCTCAGCCTGGCGTCAGCAGTTCAAACCCCACTATATGTGCCGGGCTACAGCGAGCCCTTCCTTGCGCATGCACCCCGGCTGTGCCTATGGTCGGCGGACAAGGCTGGACCACGCCGAGAGGACATTTCCATGACGAACGAGCCCACTTCGATCGACGAGAACGACCCCACCAACACGGGATCCAGCAGCACCGCCCAACTCAATGCAGGCTCCGGTTCCGGCTCCGGGAAGAAGGACCCCACCGTCGTGGAGGGCGCCAACCCGGCCCTGGACGACACCGGCAACCTCAAGGCAGCCGAAACCGGTGAAGCGCCGGAGGCCCCGGAGAACACCGAGGACCTGGACCTGACCCCGCAGGGCCTCTCCGACGAACCCGCCAAGCAGGAGGACCCGGAGAGCCCCGCCAAGCCGGACAACAGCTAGGCGCCTCAGGCGCCAAAACACCCCCAAGCGACGAAAGACGCCGGCACCCACCAGGGTGCCGGCGTCGTACGTTTTTGCATCACAACTACGCCCGCGCCTCCTGCCGCTGCGCGGCCAGGTACGCGAACAGCCGGCGAAGGCCGAATGACCACTCCGGCAGTTCTTCACAGGGCCCCACCCGGTTCATCAGGGCGCCCAGGTGGCGGCTGCGAATGGTCACCCGGTCACCGTGTTTGTGGGTGAAGCCCTGGCCGGGCACGTCGCGGTCCTGCGTCGGGGCGAACAGGGTCCCCGTGAACAGTGCGAAACCGTCCGGATACTGATGGTGCTTCCCGTGCGTTGCCGCCACGAGCTCCTCGAACGGCCTGCTGATCCGGGACACGCTGTTCCGGCCCTCCAGCAGGTAGCCGTCCGGGCCTTCGACGCGCAGCAGGATCTCCTCGTCGCGAAGCGTATCCAGGGTGAATTGCGCGTCGAACAGCCGGATCAGCGGTCCCAGCGCGCTGGAGGCGTTGTTGTCCTTGGCCTTGCCCAGCAGCAGCGCGCTCCTGCCTTCAACATCACGCAGGTTCACGTCGTTGCCGAGCGTCGCACCCACCACTGTGCCGCCGGAGGTGGCGATCAGGACCAGCTCCGGCTCCGGGTTGTTCCAGGACGAGAAGGCAGGGATGCCGATCTCGGCGCCCAGGCCCACCGAGGAGAGGACCGGGGCTTTGGTGAAGACCTCCGGGTCCGGGCCGATCCCCACTTCCAGGTACTGCGACCACAGGCCTTCGGAGACCAGGACGCGTTTGGCTTCGGCGGCTTCCGGCGATCCCGGCCGCAGGGCGGAAATGCTTCCGCCCAGGGCGCGGCCCACCAGCTCCCGGACCTCTGCTGCGCGTCCGGCGTCGCCCCCGCAGCGCTCCTCGATGACACGTTCGATCATGCTGTCCACGAACGTGACGCCGCAGGCCTTGATGACCTGGAGGTCCACGGGGGCCAGCAGCCGGGTCCGGGTGTAGTCACCCTCCAGGGAGGCGTTGATGACGTCGGCCGTCTTCCACCGCGGTTCCGCCAGGGTGGGATCTGTCAGGGCTACGCGGACGGCTGCGGCGGGATCGGGCAACTCCAGGAGATCCGCGACCGTTTCGGCGAGGCGGTGCAGGTCAAAGACATTGCTTCCGCTGACGGCCACGACGCGTGGTCCGCCGCTGCCGACATCCCAGACCCGCCCGATCAGCAGGGCCTGGTCCGCGTCCTCGGGAAGGACTGCGTGGACGTCCTCCAGGCCCATGCCGTTCATCGCTTGTCCTCCTGGATGGCCTCGGCCCCGGCTGCGGCGCCGGACGGGCGCTGCCAGACGCCGTCGACCCTTTGCGGGACCTGCCAGGGATTGCTGTCCCGCAATGGTTCGGGCAACCGCTGGGCGGGGAAGGACTGGTACGCCACAGGCCGCAGGAACCGGCGGATCGCCGCCGTCCCTACCGAGGTGGTGTTTGAGGTGGTGGCCGGGTATGGGCCGCCGTGGTGCTGGGCGTAGCTGACGGTGACGCCGGTGGGCCAGCCGTTCCACAGGACCCGGCCGCTGATGTCCGCCAGCCGGGCAGCGAGCGCGGCGACGTCGTCGTCCGCTTCTGCCTGGAGCGTGGTGGTCAGCTGCCCTTCCAGCAGTCCGGCCAAGGCCGGCAACCCGGACTCGTCGTCGTACTCGACCAACAGGCTGGCCGGCCCGAACATCTCCTGGCGGAGCAGCTCCGGGTTCTTCCGGACCTCGTCGGCGGTGGTGAGCAGGACAGTGGGGGCCGGTTCCTCGGCAAAGTTGCCTTCCACCAGGACGTCCACGCCGTCGGTGTCCCGGAGCCGGCTGACGGCATCGCTGTACCCGTCGTGCAGGCGGGGGCTGAGCAGCCGGGCGGGTGTGAATCCTGCCAGCGCCTGCGCCAGCTCGCGGCGAATGGTGTCAGCCTGCCCTGCAGGGACGAACAGCAGCCCGGGCTTGGTGCAGAACTGGCCCATGCCCAGGGTGAACGAGGCAGCATAGTCGGCCAAGATTTCCGTGCGCCGGGCCGCCCAGGCCCCGGCCGTGACGAAGACAGCGTTGATGCCGCCGAGCTCGCCGAAGAACGGGATGGGCTCGGGCCGGGCGGCGATGCGGTCGAGCAGGGCCCGGCCGCCCGCGGTGGACCCGGTAAAGCCGATGGCTTTCACCGAGGGGTGGTCCACGAGTGCCTCGCCGGCCTGCCGCCCGGTCACCATGGAGAACAGGCCCGACGGCGCCCCGGTACCCTCCAGGGCACGGATCACCGTGGCCGCGGTGCGGGCCGCAAGTCCGCCGTGGGCATCATGGGCCTTGTGGACCACCGCGCAGCCGGCCGCCAGGGCCGACGCGCTGTCCCCGCCCATCACGCTGAACGCAAAGGGGAAGTTGGAGGCGCCGAAGACGCCGACGACGCCGAGCGGGACGTTGTAGCGCCGAAGGTCCGGGCGCGGGCCCATGGGCCAGTTGGGGTCGGCGTGGTCGATAGTGGCGTCGAAGTGCTCACCAAGGCGGATTTCCGCCGCGAAGAGCCGCAGCTGGAACACGGTGCGCTTCAGTTCGCCTTCGAGCCGAGCCGTCCCGAGGTGCGTTTCGGCCACGGCGGTCTCCACCAGTCCCGCAGCGTCCTGCTCCAGGCCGGCGGCAATGGCTTCAAGCCAGCCGGCGCGCCGGTGAGGGTCCGCCATACGGGCCTGCTCAAAGGCGCGGCGGGCGGCCCCGACGGCGGCATCGAGCTGCTCCCCGGTGGTGGGTTTGGCGGGGGCGGCCGTTGCCTGGGGGGCCGCGGTCATCGGCCGGCTCCTGCCGCCGCGGCCAGGGATCCGCCGGTGACGGCGGCCCGGTTGCCCACTTCCTGCCAGCCTGCGCCGCTAGGGAATTCCCAGCGGGCACGGGAGGCGGTGAGCATCTCGGCGCCCGTGCCGGGCAGTGCCGGTGCGGCATAGCGGCCGTCGATAATCCGGACGGGTTCGGCAAAGTGCTCGTGCAGGTGGTCCACGAATTCGATCATGCGGTTTTCCTGGCTGCGGCCCACCACTGCGTAGTCGAAGAAAGAGAAGTGCTGGACCAGTTCGCACAAGCCCACTCCCCCGGCGTGCGGGCAGACGGGGACCCCGAACTTGGCTGCCAGCAGCAGGATGGCGATGTTCTCGTTGACGCCGGCCACGCGGGTGGAGTCCAGCTGCAGGACATCGATGGCGCCGGCCTGGAGGAGCTGCTTGAAGACGATCCGGCTCGCCACGGCCTCTCCGGTGGCCACCCGTACCGGGGTGACACCCTTGCGGATGTCGGCGTGGCCCAGGATGTCATCCGTGCTGGTGGGCTCTTCGATCCAGTAGGGGTTGAATTCGGCCAGCTGGTTCACCCACTCGATGGCCTCGGAGACTTCCCAGCGCTGGTTGGCGTCAATGGCGATGGGCAGGGCGCCCACTGCTTCCCGGGCCAGGGCCATGCGCCGGCGGTCATCGTTGATGTCGCCGCCCACTTTGAGCTTGATCATGGAGAAGCCTTCCGCGGCCGCCTCCTTGCTCAGCCGGACCAGTTTCTCATCGCTGTAGCCGAGCCAGCCCGGGGAGGTGGTGTAGGCAGGGAAGCCGTCTGCCTTGAGGGCGGCGATCCGTTCGGCCTTGCCTTCCTGGCCAGCGCGGAGGATCTCAAGGGCTTCCTCCGGGCTGAGGGCGTCGCGGATGTGGGTGAAGTCCACCACGCTCACCAGTTCCTCGGGCGTCATCTCGGCAAGGAGGAGCCAGAGCGGCTTGTTTTCGCGGCGGCCACGGATGTCCCACAGGGCGCTGACCAGGGCGCCGCAGGCCATCTGGGTGACCCCCTTCTCGGGCCCCAGCCAGCGGAGCTGGGAGTCGTGGACCAGGAGCCTGGAGGCGCCACCCAGGTCCTGGATGAGTTCGTCGATGTCACGGCCAATCAGAAGGCGGGCGTAGGCGTCGATGGCGGCGGTCAGAATTTCATTGCCGCGGCCGCAGCTGAAGACGAATCCGTGGCCTTCGTCGCCCGCATCGGTGCGGATGACGACATAGGCGGCGGAGTAGTCGGGGTCAACGTTGACCGCGTCGGAACCGTCGAGCTCCAGGGACGTGGGGAAACGGACGTCCTGGGTCTTGATGGAAGTGATGGAGGGCATTGGAACTCAACTTTCGGTGCAGTGCTGGGAAGAGAAGGGAAAGATTCGATTCCTATACGAATTAGAAAAATCATATAGGACATGTGACGCAGGTCAACCCCCGCCGCTTCTTTAAGCGCGAACAGCCCCGGCGTTGCAGGCCGGGGCTGTTGGCGTGGTGCTCCTAGATGATGATGCGCCTGCGCGGCTGCCCACCGTCTTCCAGGGGTGCCAACTCGCCCTTGAAGGCCTGCGCAAAACGGTCGAAGGAGTTGCGGATGTGGGTAGTCATGGCCGCCTCGGCCCCCTCGGGATCGCAGGCCTCGATGGCCGCGCGCACAGCCGTATGCTCGGCCACTGTGATGGCGCCGTCCACGTCTGCCGGGTACAGCCGGAAGGTGTGGAGGTGGCAGTGGGTCTGGGCGAAGGCATGCCGGACCACGGGGTTGCCGGAGGCGGCGAGGATGGTGTCGTGGAAGCGGGTGTCATGGGCCACCAGGTCCTGCCGCAGGTCCTTGGTCTTGCGCATGGTGCTCCGGAAGCCGGCAAGCTCCTTTTCCAGGGCCGCCGCCGGGTTGGCGAGCCGGTCCACGGCTGCCGCCCGGGCCGCCCACGGCTCCACCAGGAGCCGGAATTCGAACAGGGCCCGAAGTTCCGGCAGGTCCAGCAGTGGCGTTGTGCTGTAACCGCGGCCAGGGCTGTACACCACCAGATTGTCCCCCTCCAGGCGCTGAAGCACCTCGCGGACGGGGGTCTGCGAAACCCCAAGGCTTCGGGCTACGGCGTCGATGTTGATCCGGGTGCCCGGGGCGATCTCTCCCTCCAGGATGGATGCGCGCATGGCGGAGTAGACGTCGGGGACGGCCGCCTTGCCGCGGGAAGTATCGGACGGTTGACGTGGGGGCACGCGGTTACCTCTTGCCTTGGGGCCGGACTTGTACTGGATCGGCCTGGAGTCGCTGGGGGAATCATAAGCCACGAGCTTCCCTGGGAACTTTTTTGCCATTGCACTTGATCCCCATCACATTATCTATATGATTAACCCGATTCCTATATGATTTGGCGTCGATATCTTCGGCGTCTTCCCCTCCCGCCGGTGCGCCCCGCACCCGAAGCCATGTATATGTCGAAGGAGACCGCATGACTACGCTCGGAAGTAAGACAGCCATCAACACCTCACCGCAGCCCCGCCTGATGACCCGCAAACGCTGGGTGATCATCTGGCTTGCGTTCCTGGGACTGAGCATCAACTACCTGGACCGCTCAAGCCTCAGCGTCGCGCTGCCCTTTATGGGCAAGGACTTTGAGCTCACGGCCACGCAGCAGGGCCTCATCTTCGCGGCCTTCTTCTGGGCCTACGACTTCTGCCAGCTCGCCGCTGGCTGGTATGTGGACAAAGTGGGCCCGCGCCGGTCCTTCTCGCTTGCAGCGCTCTGGTGGTCAGTCTTCACCATGGTCACCGCCGCGGCCTCCAGCTTCTGGTCGCTGTTTGCGGCCAGGTTCCTGCTGGGCGCCGGCGAAAGCCCGGCCCCGAGCACGGCAGCCAAGGTGGTGGCCACCTGGTTCCCGGTCCGGGAACGTGCCTTCGCCACCAGCATCTGGGATTCCGGTTCACGCGTCGGCGCCGTCATCGCCCTGCCGATCGTTACCCTCATCGTGGCCGTCACCTCGTGGCACGCCGTGTTCATCATCATCGGCGTCCTGGGAATTATCTGGGCGGCCGCCTGGTGGAAGTACTACCGCAGCCCCGAGGAGCACACCGGCGCCAACGCGGCCGAGGTCAGCTACATCCAGGAAGGCGGAGCACGCGGAACGGCAAGCGATGACGAAGGGGCCACCAAGCTTCCCTGGCGAGCGCTCTTCAAGTACCGCACCATCCTCAGCATGATGTTCGGCTTCTTCTGCCTGAACAGCGCCATCTACTTCTTCATCACGTTCTTCCCTAGCTATTTGGTGAAGGAGCGCGGCTTCAACCTCCTGACGCTCGGTTTCTTCGGTGCCATCCCGGGCATCTGCGCCGTCCTGTGCGGCTGGCTGGGTGGTTACGTGGCCGATCGCGCCGTCCGCGCCGGAGCCTCAGTGAGCAAGGTCCGCAAGACCGCGATCGCCGGCGGCCTGGCGGGCGGCTCGGTCATCATGTTCGCCGCACTCGTCCCGGAAGCCTGGATGGCCCTGGCTCTGCTCTCCATTGCCTACTCCAGCCTCACCGTGGCCGCCACGGGCATCTGGTCCCTGCCGGCCGACGTCGCACCCAGCTCCCGGCACGTGGGCTCCATCGGCGGTCTGCAGAACTTCGCCTCCAACCTCGCCGGCATCTTCACCCCGATCCTGATCGGGGTGCTCGTTGACCAGACCGGATCCTTCGTTGCGCCGCTGGCGGTGATCGGCGCCGTATCGCTGATCGGGGCGGCGAACTACCTGTTCGTCATGGGCAAGATCGAGCCGCTGAAGGTCACGGCGGCAGCCTAGGACACAGCACCCCCCAAAAAAGGCCGACGGCGGCACCCACCCGGGTGCCGCCGTCGGCCTTTGTCAGGCCTGAGCCTGGATTGCGGTGATGGCCACGGTGTTGACGATGTCCTCCACGGTGCAGCCGCGGGAGAGGTCGTTGACCGGCTTCCGCAGCCCCTGCAGGACCGGCCCGACAGCGACGGCGCCGGAGCTTTGCTGGACCGCCTTGTACGTGTTGTTGCCGGTATTCAGGTCCGGGAAGATGAACACCGTTGCCTGGCCGGCCACGGTGGAGCCGGGCATCTTGGACGCCGCGATGGAGGCGTCCACGGCGGCGTCGTACTGGATGGGCCCCTCCACCGCCAGGTCCGGCCGCCGGGCCCGCACCAGCTCGGTGGCCTGACGCACCTCGTCCACCGCCTCGCCGGACCCCGAGCCGCCGGTCGAATAAGAGAGCATGGCCACCCGCGGCTCCACTCCAAACTGGGCGGCAGTCTCGGCCGAGGCCAGGGCAATGTCCGCCAGCTGCTCAACGTTCGGATCCGGGTTCACGGCGCAGTCCCCGTACACCAGCACCCGGTCCGGCATGAGCATCAGGAACACCGAGGACACGATCTTCACCCCGGGGCGCGTCTTCACGAACTCCAGGGCGGGCCGGATGGTGTGCGCGGTGGTGTGCGCGGCGCCGGACACCATGCCGTCCACCACGCCCAGCTGGACCATCATGGTGCCGAAGTAGCTGACGTCCTGCATGATCTCCAGGGCCTTGGCCAGGTCCACCCCTTTGTGGGCCCTCAGCTCGGCGTACTTCTCCGCGAACTTCTGCCGCAGCTCGGAGATGGCGGGATCGATGACGTTGATGCCGGACAGGTCGATGCCGTTGGCTGCTGCCAGCTCGCGGACGTCCGACTCGGGCCCGAGGAGGGTGAGGTCGCAGACGTCCCGTCGGTGCAGGATCTCTGCCGCGCGCAGGATGCGGACGTCCGTGCCCTCCGGCAGGACCACATGGCGGCGCTGGGCCCGGGCGCGCTCGATGAGGTCGTGCAGGAACCGCAGCGGCGTCATCCGTTCCGCCCGCGGCAGGTGCAGCCGTTCCACCAGCTCGGCCTCGTCCACCCTGCGGGACCAGAGGCCCAGCGCGGAGGCCACCTTGCGACGGTGCCCGGACCAGATCTCGCTGCGGACTTCGGAGACCCGGCGGGCCGTCTGGTAGGTGTCCTCGTCTGCCGCGAACACCGGGAACGGCGCCTGGGCCAGCAGCGGGTAGATGTTTGCGTCCGGTGCCAGGCCGCCGGTGAGGATCAGCGCCGAGGCCACGGGAAACTCGGGTGAGAAGGAAGATGCCAGGCAGGCCACCATCACGTCCGCCCGGTCCCCCGGCACGATCACCAGGGCGCCCTCGTCCAGCACATTCAGGAAGTTGCCCACGTTCATGGCGGCAACCTTGATGTCCTTGACGTCGCGTTCCATGTCCGGGGTTCCCGCGATCTGCCGGACACGCAGGGCCGTTGCCACCTCGCCCGTAGTGGGCCGGGCGATTTCTTCGAGTTCGGGCAGGATGTACACGGGCCGACCGGAGGCTCCCGGTTTCAGCGCCGCCGCGATGGCGTCCAGGTCTTCGGCGTCGGCCCTGTTGACCATGATGGCCAGCAGCGAGCACCGTTCGGCGGCAAGTTCCTTGCGGGCAACTTCGACGGCGGCGGCAGTTTCGGCGACAGTCCGCCCTTTGGCCCCCACCACAGCCACCACGGGCGTGGCCAGGTTGTTGGCCAGCCGGGCATTGAGGTCGAACTCGACGGCGGAGTCCTGGCCCACCAGGTCCGTCCCCTCCACGATCACCACATCGCAGTGCCGGGCGATGTCCGCGAAGATTTCAACGCACCTGGCATCAATCTCGGCCCGGTTTCCTTCCGCGAGAAGCCCACGGACTTCCGCATACGTCAGGCCGCCGCGGCACCGCTCATCCTCCAGCGCGAAGCGGGCTTTCATCAGCGCCACCATGGGGTCATCCGCGGACGAGGGGCCGTGGACCACCGGTTTGAAGAAGCCGATCCTGTCCGCATGCCGGTGCAGGGTGTCCGCCAGGCCCAGGGCCACCAGGGACTTGCCCGAGCCGGGGGTGGTTGCGCTGACGTAGATGCCTTTGGCCATGGTCCGCCCTTTGCTGTTCTTGCTGCTGCCGGTTCTCCCATCCTTGCACTTCGCGGCAACCTGCAGGGCACCCCCTCCATAACTGCCGCCAAGTGCCCTCTCGCCCAGGGGTGCAGCGGAAGGTGCCGGCCGCCGTCGTGCATTCCCGCCCGGTTGCTTTCAACGCATCCCAGCGGCGCACCGCGCACCACGGCGTGTCCCCGGCCGAGCCACGGGAAGTCGCGGAGGTAAGCGGGCAGGAGCGCCCGTCCCGATGCCGCATCCCCTTGACACCGGACCCCCTCATGGGATTACCTAATGAACATTCGGTAAATAAAGCTGGAGGCAATGACGCATGGCTGAAGCAACACTTTCCGGGGCCCCCCACCCCCTCCTGGACAACGACTATGCCTCCGAATGGATGGGCATCGAGGTCCTCGCCCTCAGCGACGGGCACGCCACCATCCGGATGACGCTCCGGCAGGAAATGCTTAACGGCTTCGGCATGGCCCATGGCGGAATGATCTTCGCCTTCGGCGACACTGCTTTCGCCCTCGCGTGCAACCCCATCCACCCTGCACCGGGCGAGGAAAACACCATCACCGTGGCGTCCGGCGTCGACATCAATTTCCTCAAGCCGGCGTTCCGCGGCCAGGTGCTCACGGCCGTGGCGGAACGCCGTTCCAGTGCCGGGCGCAGCGGCCTGTACGACATCCAGATCTTTGCCGCCGACGCCGCCCCGGCCTCCGAAACCCAGCCCAGCTCCCCGGGCGAACTCATCGCCGAGTTCCGCGGACGCAGCCGCACCATCCCCAAGAAGTAGGACAACCATGACCCTGCATGCCCCCGAAACCCCCACTCCCGCAGCCGCCGGCATCGACCCCGGCCTGGACCGCGAGGAAACCATCTCCCGCGACGAGCTCGAGGCCCTCCAGCTCAGCCGCCTGCAGCACACGGTGGCCTACGCCTACGACCGGGTACCCCTGTACAAGCGCAAGTTCGACGACGCCGGCATCCACCCCAGCGACCTGCGGGAACTCGAGGACCTGGGCAACTTCCCCTTCACCACCAAGGAAGACCTGCGCCAGGAATACCCGTTCGGCATGTTCGCGGTGCCGCAGAACGAAGTAGCCCGCATCCACGCCAGCTCGGGCACCACCGGCCGGCCCACCGTCGTCGGCTACACCAAGCAGGACCTGGCCGACTGGGCCAAGCTGGTGGCGCGCAGCTTCCGCGCCTCCGGCATCCGACCGGGCATGAAGGTCCACAACGCCTACGGCTACGGCCTGTTCACCGGCGGCCTGGGCGCGCACGCCGGCGCCGAAGCCCTGGGCTGCACGGTCATCCCCATGTCCGGCGGCCAGACCGAACGCCAGATCCAGCTGATCCAGGACTTCAAGCCGGACGCCATCCTGGCCACCCCCACCTACCTGCTCACCATCGCCGACGCCATGGCGCACATGGGCATCGACCCCGCCTCCACCTCGCTGAAGTTCGCCGTCCTGGGCGCCGAGCCGTGGACCGAGGAGATGCGGCACGAGCTCGAGGTCATGATGAACATCAAGGCCTGCGACATCTACGGACTGTCCGAGGTCATGGGCCCGGGCGTCGCCGGTGAGGCCGTGGAGACCCAGGACGGCAGCCACATCTGGGAGGACCACTTCCGGCCCGAGATCATCGACCCGTTCAACCCGATCGCTGGCAAGGAAAACGTCCTGCGGGACGGCGAAAACGGCGAGCTGGTCTTCACCTCCCTCACCAAGGAAGCGCTGCCGATCATCCGGTACCGCACCAAGGACCTCACCCGCCTGCTCCCGGGCACCGCCCGCCCCGCCCACCGCCGCATGGGGCGCATCACCGGCCGCAGCGACGACATGATCATCCTGCGCGGCGTGAACCTCTTCCCGTCCCAGATCGAGGAAATCGCCCTCCGCATCCCTGAGCTCAGCCCGCATTTCCAGCTCGAGCTCACCCGGCCCGAGGGCCAGCGGATGGACCAGCTGACCGTCCGGATCGAGCGCCGGGACACGGTCACCGTTGAACAAAGCACGACGGCGGCACGCACCTTGAAGGAGCAGATCAAGATCCACGTGGGTTCTTCATGCACGGTGGACGTGGTGGAACCGGGCGCGCTTGAGCGGTCCAACGGCAAGCTGCGCCGCATCTATGACCTCCGGCCGAAGGGCTGAAGTTCCGTTGGTGGCGGGCCGTGCCCGGACTTACCGACCGTTCGTGAGAAACTAGCGATTATGCCCAGCGCCAGCAGAACTGCCAGCACCGACGCCCCAGCCGCCAATGGAACCAAGCGGGGGCGTCCCGGCTATGACCAGCAGTCGGTGCTGCGGATTGCTGTCGACGTCTTCAACCGGCACGGCTACGACGCCACCTCGATGGGCATTCTGGCGGAAAACCTGGGCATCTCCAAGTCCGCCATTTACCATCATGTGCCGTCCAAGGGCGATCTCCTCAAACTCGCCCTGGACCACGCGCTGGGCGGCCTCGAAGCCATCCTGGAGCGTCCCGAAGCAACCTCCGGTGCGGCCGACGCCAGGCTGGAGTTTGTGCTGCGGCAGACGGTTGCCGTGCTGGTGGAGCGCCTGCCGTTCGTCACCCTGCTGCTGCGCCTTCGTGGCAACACGGACATCGAGCGGGACGCCCTGGAACGGCGCCGGGCATTCGACCACAAGGTGGCCGGCCTGATTTCGGCGGCCCGCGACGAGGGATCGCTGCGGGCGGACATCGACCCCCGCACCGTATCGCGGCTGCTGTTCGGGATGATCAACTCCATCGTGGAGTGGTACAAGCCGGGCGGCCCCCTCTCGCCGCAACGGCTGGCTGACGACGTCATCACCATGGCGTTCGACGGCCTGCACACCGAAGCGTAGGCTGCCGCTATGGCATGCCGCCGTTAATAATAAGCGTGCTTGGTATTTCTCCTGCTCTCCCGTTACGGTGGGGGGAAGACACCACCCGCTGGAAGGAATTGAACATGAGCCACTCCAAGGAAGAGCCGGACGCAGGATTCATCGTTCCGGATCCATCGAAGCTCCGCGAAGACATTCAAGGCGACTCGGGCGACGAGGCCAACGCGATCCGCTTCAGCGAGGAGCAGGCCCTGATCGAGGAACAGTCACACGGCATCCGGCCGGATACCTACAGCGTTCCGCCGGGCGGCCCCACCATGGAGGAGGCCCGCGGCAACATGGACCTTTCCGACCGCAGCGAAGAAGGCCACGGTACGGGCCGCGAGGACGACAGCAGCGACGACGGCCTGCACGGCGGCGCCGAGAACTGACCGCAAGGTCCCAAGCGTTCCACAACAGGCAGCAGGGGTGCCCCGATCCGACCGGGGCACCCCTGCTTCTGTTTGCGCGTGAACGCGCTTCCTAGACCTGGTATTCCGGATTGGCCGCGAGGCTCTGGTGGACGCAGAGGATGTTGTGCTCTGTGTCCATGAACCATGCGCATTTTTCGGATTCCGTGGTGCAGATGTGGTTTTCCGTCTTCAGGGTGGGCAGGTCGTAGTCCTGGAACATGACACCCCTGGCTTCCATATCGCGGACAGTTTCTTCGATGTCCGTGACCTCGAAGCTGAGCGCCGTATGGTCGGAGTGCTTCCCGTCCGAGACCGGCATCAGCTGCAGCATGGGGCCGCCGTCGGTGCCGAGTAGTTCGCTTCCATCATCTGTCTTTCCGCGGTGCGGGAGTCCGAGCTTTTCGGTGTAGAAGCTGCGGGCGCGGGCTGCATCGTCGACTGGCAGGATGGTTGTGGCTGTGCTCATTCTAAGGGTCATGTGGCCACCTCCTACGGGCAGAATCTTACGCCCGGCCGGCCCAAAAAGCCCCCGACCCCAAACGCCCGCTCACCTTTGACCACCAACGGCCAAACGCCCGCTCACTTTCCCGAGAAAAGTGAGCGGGCGTTTAGAGAGACGCTGCCAAAGGTGAGCGGGCGTTGGGGGGTTACTTCTCCACCAGGGTGAGGACGTCGTAGGTGGCCACGATTTCGTCGTTCTGGTTGGTCAGGACCGCGTCCCAGGCCACCTCGCCGTACTCATCCGTTTCGCGCGGGGTGATCTTCTTGGCGGTCAGGGTCACCCGGATGGAGTCGCCTGCGGCCACCGGCTTGGTAAAGCGGCAGTTTTCCAGCCCGTAGTTGGCCAGGACGGGGCCCGGGGCCGGCTCGACGAACAAACCTGCCGCCCAGGCCAGGAGCAAGTAGCCGTGCGCCACAATTCCCGGGAAGATCGGGTTGGCCTCCGCCGCCTCTTCGTTGGTGTGCGCGTAGAACGTGTCGCCCGTGGTCTGCGCAAAGGCGCTGATGTCCTCCAGCGTGACCTGCCGCAGGTCCGAGCGGACGGCGTCGCCGATCCGGAGCGTGGAGAGGGACTTCCGGAACGGGTGCTCGCCTTCGGTTTCCAGCGTGAAGTTGCGGTCCGCGCCGGTGTGCCAGACGCCGGTGACGGCTGTGAGCATGTTGGGCGAGCCCTGGATGGCGGTGCGCTGCATGTGGTGTAGCACCGACCGTATGCCGCCGAGTTCCTCGCCGCCGCCGGCGCGCCCCGGGCCACCGTGGACCAGGTGCGGCACCGGCGAACCGTGACCGGTGGATGAACGGGCATCCTCACGGTTGAGCATCAGGACGCGGCCGTGGTGGGCGGCGATCCCGGTGACCAGTTCCCGCGCCACTTCGGGGTCGTTGGTGCAGACCGAGGCCACCAGGGAGCCTCCGCCGCGGGCGGCGAGGCGGACGGCGTCGGCCAGGTCCCGGTAGCCGATCACGGACGATACCGGCCCGAACGCTTCGAGCGAGTGGATCGCCTCCGCCTCAGGGTTGTCCCAGTTCAGGACCACGGGGGCCATGAATGCCCCGCCCTCCACCACTCCGGTGGTTCCGTCGGCTGAGGTGACCGACGGCGAATCGAGGGTTCCGTACGCAAGCTCACCGCCGGCGTCGAGCATGGACTGCACGGCCGCACGGACGTCCTCCAACTGTTCCACCGAGGCCAGCGCGCCCATGGTGACGCCCTCGCCGCGGGGGTCGCCAAGGACGATGCGCTCCGCTATGCGCTTGCCGATGGCGGCGGAAACTGCGGGAACCAGTTCCTGCGGCACGATGGCGCGGCGGATGGCCGTGCACTTCTGGCCGGCCTTGACGGTCATTTCGGTGACCACGGACTTGACGAACGCATCGAATTCGGGAGTGCCCTCCGCGGCATCCGGGCCCAGGATGGCAGCGTTCAAGGAATCCGTCTCGGAGGTGAAACGCACACCGCCCTCCACCACATTCGGGTGCGCCTTCAGCGACTTTGCGGTGGAAGCGGAGCCGGTGAAGGCCACGAGGTCGCGGTAGTCCAGCACGTCCAGCAAGCCGCGGACGGATCCTGAAATCAGCTGCAGCGAGCCCTTGGGCAGGATGTTGGATTCAACGATGGCCTTGACCACGGCTGCGGCGACGTAGCCGGTGGGGGTGGCCGGCTTGACGATGGTGGGGACGCCGGCCAGGAACGCCGGGGCGAACTTCTCGAGCATGCCCCAGACCGGAAAGTTGAAGGCGTTGATCTGCACGGCCACCCCGGGGATGCGGGTGTAGATGTGCTCGCCGGCGAAGGACGCGTCCTTGGACAAGACCTCCATGGGGCCGTCCACCACTACCTGGGAGTTGGGCAGTTCGCGCCGGCCCTTGGATCCGAAGGTGAACAGGACGCCGATGCCGCCGTCGATGTCCACCATGGAGTCGATCCTGGTGGCGCCGGTCTGGAAGGAGAAGCCGTAGAAGTGCTCGCGGCGGGCATTCAGGTACTGGGCAAGTTCCTTGAGCTTGAGGGCGCGCTGGTGGAAGGTCAGCTTGCCGAGTTCCGCCTGGCCGGTGGTGCGGCCGTACTCGACGACGGCGGCCAGGTCCAGGCCCTCCGTACTGACCTTGGCCAGGATCTCCCCGGTGCTCGCATCCCGGACGGGCACCGCGGAAGCCGACGAGCCGGCGTCGGGCGTCCACCAGGCATCCCTGACGAAGCTGGGCACTGTCTCCACGGTGTCGACCGTGGCCTGGGGAGCTGTGGCTGTGGTGGTCATCGTTGACGGGTCCTTCCAACACGGGGGCAGGCGAACAGCAGTCATTACTGACCGTCCGTTCGGTAATATATTCACCATACATGAAGTGCCATGCCGCACACTAGAAGGCCGGGACTGAAATGGCCAACCCAAAGGAGAACGTATGAGCGCCCCGCACGAGGATTCCGGCGACAACCAGCCATCGCAGCATGAACTGTGGAAGATCACCCTGGGCGAGCTGGACGAAAAGATGGGTGTGAAGATCCTGGAGGAGTCCGTGGAGCGGGTGGTGGCCACCATGCCGGTGGAGGGCAACCGGCAATCCTTCGGCCTCCTGCACGGCGGCGCCTCACTGGCCGTCGGCGAGGCCGTGGGCTCCTGGGCCGCCGTGATCCATGCCAGCACCATGGGCAAGACCGCGGTGGGGGTGGACGTTTCCGCCACCCACCACCGTTCCGCGCGGGAGGGACAGGTGACCATCACGGCCACGCCCATTCACCTGGGCGGCACGCTGACCACGCACGAGGTGCTGATCACCAACGAGGCGGGCCAGCGGCTCTGCACCCTGCGCATCACCAACCTGCTGATGCGCCGCCACAAGTAGCGGTAGCTGGACCTGGCGAAACCTAGTCGGATCCCCGCTTCCGGCGCCTCACCAGCAGTGTCAGCAGGATCCCGACGACGAGCGCGGCCGCGGCGGCAATGGCTGCGGGAACCAGCGCAGATGATCCTGTGGCGGCCAGGCTCCCGGCCGTAATGTTCCCCACAGGGAGCACGGATGGCGGCGCATCGATGGTGAACGCGAGCTGCGTCGAAGTGGAGGCTACTCCGTCCACGGCCTGCGTTACCGACACCGTGTGGACGCCAACGGCCAGTCCGGCGGGGAACGGAACCTGCCAGGTTCCACCAGCGGCCAGGACCAACGGCGCCAACAGCGTTCCGACGGCACGGGATCCCGTTGCCCCTGATCCAGCGGCGCCGCCCGCCGCCGCGCCGGAGAGTGGCTTCCCGTCGACGGACACCGTCACGTCCGCACCGTTCACTCCCGTTCCCCCAATGATTGCCGGCAGGGAGTCCCGTTGGAGGTGCTGTCCGTCGGAAAGGCTGGTGACGCCCGGTGGCGGAGGCATGACGGCAAAGGCCACCGTGGTCGCCGGGCTGTCGGTAAGGCCCGGGTAGGACTGCACGGCGGTGACGTCCACTTTGCCGGCCGGGGCGGGGGCGGCCAGGGCAACAGTCCAGTGGCCGTCCGACCCAACTAGGACCGAGCCGGGGGCGTCACCGGACAGTGTGATGGTGGCGCCCGGCGTTCCCGTGCCGTCAATGGCCTCCAGCCTGGCCAGCGGCTGGTTGGCACTGGTGGTGATGGTGGGTGCGGGAAGGAACGATGGCGAAATGGCGATGTCCAGTGACACCGGACCGGAGCGGCTGAACCCGTTTACGGTCTCTGCCGTGAAGCTGAACGGACCCGGCGCGTCCGGTGCCGTAAAGGACCAGGTGCCGGCGTCAATGTCCGCGTCGAACGGCTGCCGGCCGGCATAGGTGATACGCACTTGGGAACCTTGGGCTACGGCGGAGGCGGGTGCGGCCGGAACCCGGCCCGTGACGCTGGTGCCGGCTTTGAACGTCTTGCCTGCCGGGGCTGCGAGCTCGGGCTTGTTGAGGAAGAGTTCCAGCTGGTAGCCGGGCAGCACTTTGAGGGAGTCCTCGAGGGTGGCTGCGACGGCGATCGTTTTAACAACGTTGCCCAGCCTGTCCCTTTCGACGGCACCCGCCGAGTGGGTACCCACGGCGTAGTTTCCACTGATCCATGGGCCGCCGGAGTCTCCCGGGCCGGACTGGACGTCATATGACAGGAAACCGTTGAACGCCCGGACGTCATTGGGATCCGCGGGGTAATTCGGACCGCCCACGAGGATGATTCCTATCGCGTCGATGTGGCCGCAGGACCAGTGCGTGGCCCATCCCGAACGGCAAACGGCCTCGCCAACCACTGGGGCCTTGGTACCTATGATCTTGGCGTCAAGCCCGGTGCCGTATCCGTAAGTGTCAGTAGCAGGCGCAGGATCCCAGTTAGGTCGAATGGCTCCGATGACAGCAATGTCAGTGCTAACGTTGCCGGGATCGGTGACGGCCGTGTAGTCGGGGCCCGTAGGAGTGTTTGGATTAAGTACGGGGGAGTTTCCCGGGCCACCGAACTGGCTGAACTCAAAGTTGCCCAGCAGGCTGTCGGACGCACGGGGAAGCAGTGTGGCCGTCTTGGAGGCACCGTCCCCACCACAGTGCCCAGCGGTAAGGACGGCTGGGAGCCCGCTGCGGTCGAAAGCGGAAAAACCGGTGGAGCAGGTCCAGTTCTGGTCTGTCTGGTAGCCGACCCCGCCTGCAACGTCCGCTTCCGGTTTGAGGGGAGCGCCGCCGTCGAGCTCCACATTCGCATACCGGGAGACGAACTGCGTTGGGGAAATCTTGCCGGGGGCGGCCGTGTCCGGCGTGCCGGCCGGGGTGGAGGCCGTTCCCGTGCGGCCACCCTGCGTTGACTGCGCGGACGTAATGCCCCCCGTCCTGATGACGAATTTGCCGCCGGAAGTGACCACTGCCTGCAGCCCTGCCGTCCCCACCTCGCGGACGTACTCGTGGAAAAGCTGTTCGGTGCTCACCGCCACCTGCGACCGCACGCCCTTCGCGGGTGCCGCGGGCGCATCTCCCTGTGCCGTGGCGGCCGGGGAAGCGGCCGACGACGGCGCAACGGCGGATGCCCCGGCGGAAGGCCGGGTAGAAGGCTGAGCAGGGGGCGCCTCGAGGGACAAGCCGGGAATGGTCCCCGCGAGCGCGGCCACAGCAGCCTGCAACGCATTTCCGGAGCCGCTGACAATGATGGAGCCGCCCTCGATCCGGATTCCCACGTTGCCCGGGACCTGGCGCAGCTGAACGGCTGCCGCTGCCGCCTGCGCACCCAGCTCCCCGGCCGCCTCGAACTGCTGGGGGGTGAGCTTGAGGTCCCGCCGTACGGCGTCGTCGAGGGCAGCCTGCGAGAGGCCCGTGGATGGCCCGGAACCCGAGGACGAAGAGGAGGGCGGCGGGCTGGTTGGTGCCGCAGGAGCCGCAGCAGTGCTGCCTGGCGTCGGGGTGGGGGATGCCTCACCGGCGCCGAAGGCGGGATTGGCCACCAATGCAGAGGATGCCAGCATCCCTGCGGCGGCGCCCAGTGCGAGTACCCGGCGCAGGGTGTCGGCGCTGACCCCCCGCCGTTGCTCCGGGGAGGTCCTTTTCCTTGGTGCTGTTGTGTTGCTCATGTCCGTCTCTCTGCCGGTCAACGTGACTGAGGAAACAACAGCACCTCACGTCACATGCGTCACATTGATCCCAGTGTATCCGCGCCTGTGCGGCAAATGGCCAGGACGGCGTCCAGTTCCGCCTCCGGCAACCCGTTGGCCAGGAGGTAGCTCCGGGTATCCAGGCCGCGGACGAACGCCACCACCGCGAGCCCTCGCCGCTCCAGCAGCGGCGCGAGTTCCGCCTCCGCCAGGTACCGTTCGCGGCTGTGCGGCGGTCCGTGCGTGCGGTACCGCTCGTTAATGCCGCGGGCAGCCCGCCGGTATCCCTCGGCGATCGCTTCGTCTGTGTCCCCCGCCAGGTCCTGGACCATGGCAGCGACCAATCCGCTGCGGTCCCGGCCCGCAGCGCAGTGCAGCAGGACGTCCCCCTTCGGCGCTGCCCGGGCTATGCTCCGGAAGATGGCCACCAGATTCTCGGGAAAGAGCCGGGCGTTCTCGGCGTAATGGGCGGGATCATTCATATAGGGGCCGGTAACTGTGGTGAAGCGTGGGTCATCGGGTTCCTCTGTGGGTGCCTGCACCAGGTCGATATCGGACCAGGCCGCGGCCGGAACCACCGGGTCGGTGTCCCGGCGCCGGACCTCCGCTGTGTTACGGAGATCCACGACGGTGCGGATGCCGTCGTCGAACACCTGCCGCCACCCTGACGCCGTCAGCCACTCACGCCGCCCCATGCGGTAGACGCCGCCGGCCACGTGCCACGCGTTGACCGCTCCATCCCAGTCCATGGGCCTGCCAGGTTTTCTTGGCGTCATCCGTGGGCACCCTCGCCGCGGCGGTCCAGCCGGTACTCGAGCCCGGCGCGGACGGCGGGCCATTCGTGGTCAAGGATGGAGAACACCACCGTGTCCCGCAGGTTTCCGTCGCTGGTCCTTGAGTGGCTGCGGAGCACGCCGTCCTGCTTGGCGCCGAGCCGGGCGATGGCCTCCCGCGACTGGCGGTTCAGCCAGTGCGTGCGGAATTCCACGGCCGGGCAGCCTACGGCCTCGAAGGCGTGCCTGAGCAGCAGGAGCTTGGAGTCGGGGTTGGTCCCGGTCCCCTGGACGGACGCCGCGTTCCAGGTGGAGCCGATCTCCACCCGGGGCGTGGCGGCGTCGATGTTCATGTAGGTGGTCATGCCGATGATGCGGCCCGGGCCGCCGGTTGCCGGGTCGATCAGCCGGGTGGTGAACGGCAGCATGGATCCCTGTTCCTGCAGGGCAAGCCGTCGCCTGATTTCGGCGGCCATAGCATCAGGAGCGGGGACCGACGTGTACCAGAGCTTCCAGAGCTCGCCGTCCCTGGCGGCGGCCACCAGGCCGTCGTGGTGCTCCGCGGTGAGCGGCTCCAGGATTACGTGCCGCCCGGTCAGGGTAAGGGGTTCAAGGAAAGTCACTGCACCAGCCTAGGCCCACTCGTTCGGCGGTTAGGCTGGGCAAGCACCTGGACGGCGAGCGAGGGAGTTATTGTGTCAGGAACCAACCCGGATCCGGAGGACGACAAGATCACCGGCCTGGAGCCTGGCGGCGGAGTGCCGCCCGGCGAAACCCCGCCGGGCGAAGCATCCACAGTCGGCCCCCAGGGCCGTGAGGAGCGCGCGCCGCGGAAGGGCACGCAGTTCCTTTGGATCGCCATTATCGGCGTGGTGGTCCTGCTGTGCCTGCTGTATTTCATCGGCTACATCGTGGGCTTCTTCGACTAGGACCGGCAATCCTTAGCTGGGCCAGTCGAAGAAACCTTTGCCGGCCTTGCGGCCCAGTTCGCCGCGGGCCACCTTGTCCCGCAGGATCTGCGGTGGGGCGAACCGGTCACCCAGGGTGGACTGCAGATACTCGGCGATGCCCAGGCGGACGTCCAGGCCCACGATGTCAGTGGTCTTCAGCGGCCCGGTGGGGTGCTTGTAGCCCAGGACCATGGCGTTATCGATGTCCTCCGCGGACGCCACGCCCTCTTCCACCATCCGCATGGCCTCCAACGCGATGGCGACGCCCAGCCGCGAGGACGCGAACCCCGGAGCATCATTGACGACGACGGCGGTCTTGCCGAGTGCCTCCACCCACCTTTTCGCCTCCGCGGCGAGTCCGGGCGAGGTTTGTTCGCCCAGGACCACCTCGATGAGCGTGGACGCCGGAACCGGGTTGAAGAAGTGCAGTCCCAGGAAGTTCTCGGGCCGCTTCAGCTCTTTTGCAAGCCCGTTGACGGACAGCGAGGACGTGTTGGAGGCCAGGCAGGCGTCCTCCGCCAGCCGCTCCTCGATGCCCCGCAAGGCTGTGACTTTCAGGTCCCAGTCTTCCGGGACGGCCTCCACCACCAGCTGGCGGTCCTTGAAAGCGTCATAATCCACGCCGACAGCCAGCCGGGAGACCAGCTCGTCCAGGTTTGCGTCCGTTGCCCCGCGTTCGATGCTCTTCGCCGCCGCGGATTCCACCCGCTCCCGGGCAGCCTCCGCGGACTGTTCGTCGCGCTCCACCACCAGCACGTCGGCACCCTTGACCAGGAAGGCGTGCGCAATCCCGGCACCCATCCGGCCACCGCCCAGGACACCCACCCGGGCCGGGAGGGCTGGGGTCACTTGCGATTTACTCATGGTCTACTTTCCGTCTGCGGGGTTGGCCGGGTTGGACTTCTTCCGGGCACTGCGGTCGAGGAACGCCTGCATGCGGTCGAACTTGGCCTGGGACTCGAAGAGGATGCCCTGGGCCAGCTGGTCGATCAACGGGTGGGCTTCGGCGGGGGCGTGGAACACGGACTTGGTGATACGGACCGCCAGCGGGTCCTGGCGCCCGATCCTGTCAGCAAGGCTGTGGGCGGCGGCCAGCAGGTCTGCGGGGTCGTGGATTTCAGTAATAAGGTTGGCTGCCCGCGCCTCGTCAGCGCCGAGGACCAGGCCGGCCAGGAGGATCTGCTTGGCCAGCGGTTCACCCACGAGTTCCCTGAGCCGCCAGCTGGCGCCGGCGGCGGCCAGGATGCCCAGCCCTGTTTCGGGGTTGCCGATGCGCACGTTGGGGGTGCCGATCCGGAAATCCGCCGCGTAAGCCAGTTCCGCCCCGCCGCCCAGGCAGTAGCCGTCCAGCGCGGCGATGACCGGCATGGGCAGCTTGGCGATCCGGACAAAGATCGTGGAATTGATCCCCTGCAGGGCATCGTCCCGCCGCCGCTCGCGCAACTGGGCAATATCGGCCCCGGACGCGAACACCCCGTCCACGCCGGCAATGATCAGGACCCTGGGATTCTGCTCCAGCGCCGCGCACACGGTGTGGAGTTCGTCCACCATCTGTTGATCGATCGCGTTCTTCACCCCGGGCCGGTTGAGCAGGACCACAACCCGGTCCTCCCGCTCCTCTACCAGAAGGGCCGAAAAGTCCTCGGTGGAGAGGTCCGCCGCGGCCGCCATCAGATCTTCTCCAACAGCATCGCGGTGCCCTGTCCGACTCCCACGCACATGGTGGCGAGGCCGATCTTCGCGTCCTCGCGTTCCATCCGCCCCAGTAGGGTGATGGCGATCCGGGACCCGCTGGAGCCCAGCGGGTGGCCCAGCGCAATGGCGCCGCCGTCGCGGTTCACGATTTCCGGATCCAGGCCCAGGCGCCGGATGGAGGCCAGTGACTGGGTGGCAAAGGCTTCGTTAAGTTCGACGGCGGACAGGTCACCAACGCTGAGGCCGCTGCGCTTGAGCACCTTTTGGGTGGCGGGGACCGGGCCGATGCCCATGATCTCGGGTTCACAGCCGGCGGAGGCGCCGTCGATGATGCGGGCACGCGGTGTCAGGCCCAGGCGCTCTATCGCGGCTTCGGAGGCGACGATGATGGCCGAGGCGCCGTCGTTGAGGGAGGACGAGTTTCCGGCGGTGACCACGGATCCGCCGTGTGTCACCGGCCGCAGGCCAGCGAGAACGTCGAGGCTGGTGCCTGTGCGCGGGCCTTCGTCCGTGTCCACCACGGTCTCGGACTTGCGCGTCTTCACCGTGACGGGGACGATCTCATTCTTGAAGCGGCCGGCGGCGATGGCGTCCAGGGCCAACTGGTGGGAGCGGACGGCGAATGCGTCGGCGTCCTCGCGGGAGATGCCGTCCACGCGGGCCACTTCCTCCGCCGTTTCCGGCATGGAGTAGGTCATCTTCCCGTCACGGGAGAGGCCGCCATGCTGGAACTGGGGGTTGGTGAATCGCCACCCGATGGAGGTGTCGAAGATCTGGCCGGGTTTGGCGAACGCGCTGGTGGGTTTTTCCTGCACCCAGGGCGCCCGGCTCATGGACTCCACACCGCCGGCGATGACGATGTCCGCGGCGCCGGCCTTGATCATGTGGCTGGCCTGGATGATGGCGCTCAGTCCGGAGGCGCACAGCCGGTTGACGGTAATCCCTGGAATGTGGAGCGGAAGGCCTGCCAGCAGGGTGGCCATGCGGGCCACGTTCCGATTCTCCTCCCCCGCGCCGTTGGCGTTGCCCAGGATCACCTCGTCGATGCCCTCCGGGTCCAGGCCGGCGCGGTCCACGGCCTCGCGGACCACCAGGGCGGCGAGGTCGTCCGGCCGCACGGCGGACAGGGCACCCCCATACCGGCCCACCGGTGTTCGGACCCCGCCTACAAGGAAAGCCTGCGGACCTGCGGTTGCAGCCATGGAAACACCCTTCACGCGATAAACAGCACTGTCATCGGCGGCCGGCTGAGCAGACTAGTCCACTTACCGACCGTTCGTTCTGTAAATGGTACACGGCAAGGTTCTGCTCCGCACCCGGCTAGAGGACCGTGACACCCAGGTGCCCGGCAATCAGTGGCGCCAGGAGGCCCAGCTGATACTCGTCTATGACCAGGCCGGAGAGGCTTCCCAGGCCGCTGACCTTGCGGAACTCCGTGCCGCGTATGTCAAAGTCCTTCAGCTTGGCGCCGGCAAGGTCCAGGGATCCAATGGTGCAGTCCTCCAGCTTCACCCGGACGGCTCCCGCGGCTCCAAGGTCCAGTTCGTTGATGATGCACCCGCTGATCAGCACGTCCGTGAGCTTGGCGCCGCGCAGGTTCAGGAAGTCCACTTTGCCGCCGTCGATCCGCACGGACTGCCAGCCGGTTTCGTAGAGCTCCGCGGAGCCCAGGCGGGGATTCCGCAGCTCCACGTCCTGCCAGGTGCTGCGGGCACCTCGGAAAACGGGCGCGTACAGCTCCGCCAGGACGCAGTCGCGGAAAGATGCGCCGCGGAGCTGCGCGTCATTGAAGGAAACGGCATCGAAGCGGCACTCGGAAAAGACGGAGCCGCCCAGGTCAAGGCCGTCCGCGTCTGCGCGGGTAAACCGGGCGCCATCATGCCGGTCGCCGCGCCGGAAGGCGGAGTCCGGCCGGTCCTCGAGGTCATTGAGCTCTACCGGGGAGATCCGGGGCGCTGCCACACCGGCCGGCCCCCTGCCGCGCGTTTTGTCCATGCCCCGAGCCTATCCGCCCCGGCCGGCCCTTGAATTAGTAAGCAAGCTGTGTTTATGGTGAAAAAGTAAGCGGTGGATCGACGGAAACGAAAGGAGGCCAGCACCATGGGCCTCGGAGACAAGATCAGCAACGAAGCCGAAGAACTTGGCGGCAAGGCCAAGGAAGCGGCGGGCAACGTCACCGACAACGACCGGCTGAAGGCTGAAGGCCAGGCGGACCAGGTCAAGGCAGATGCCAAGAAGGTCGGCGAAAGCGTCAAGGACGAGTTCAAGCGCGACTAATACCCAGGTTGCTGCAGCCGAGCGAACGGCGTGCTGCACCAGCCCCACGGCGGCGGATCGGATCGATCCGCCGCCGTTCCGCTGTCCACTCACAATCGATTGCTCCCCACCGGCCCCCTGGCCTCGCAAGCTCGGCCAGGGAATCCTGCCGGCGTGGGCCCACTTGTCGTTTATGGCGTCATAAGGACAAATACTCAGCAGTCGATGGGGGTTACCATCCACTGCGGGTGGGAGTGTGGCCCTGCCGCGAATCGTCAGGCATGGTCATTTCTGCCCGCAGCCCGAGCAGCCGGATGGGGCGGCCGGGCTCGATCTTCGCCGCAAGCTCCAAGGCCTGCGCCAGAACTTCCGCAGGGGCGGACGTTTCGGGGATCTTCCGGCCGTATGTGGTGGTGGTGAACGGCGCGTAGCGCACCTTCAAGGTCAGGCCGATCACCGGCCGCCCCTCCGCCGCGACATCGTCCCAAACGTGCGCAGCCAACTCCCTGATGGCGTGGTCGATGTCCGCGGCAGCCGTCAGGTCGCGCTGGAAAGTGGTTTCACGGCTGTGCCCCCGGGCCACCCAGGGCGTGTCATCAACCACCCGCGACCCATCACCGCGTCCCAGCTGGGCGTACCACGGACCCATCTTGGGACCGAACTCGGGAACCAGGGCATCGGGGTTGGCGGCTGCGAGTTCGGAAACCGTCGTAATGCCCAAAGTGGCGAGGCGCCGCGACACCTTCGTCCCCACGCCCCACAGGTCGATCGTGGGCCGGTCCCCCATCACCTGGAGCCAGTTGCCGTCCGTGAGCCGGAAGATGCCCGCGGGCTTGCCGAACCCGGTGGCCACCTTGGCCCGGACCAGGGTGTCCCCTATGCCGATGCTGCAGTGCAGCCGGGTCTCGGCCAGGACTGCCTGCTGCAACTGCCGGGCGATGTCTTCGGGGACGTCACTCTCGATGCCCACGAACGCTTCGTCCCAGCCCAGCACCTGGACGGTGGCGCCCGGCTGCGAGCGCAGCACTGCCATGACCTTTTCCGATTCCCTGAGATACGCCTCGTGATCCACAGGCAGGATGACCGCGTCCGGGACTTTCCGCGCGGCGATGCGCAGCGGCATCCCGGACCCCACCCCAAACGCCCTGGCTTCGTAGGACGCCGTGGATACCACGGCGCGTTCAGTGGGGTCGCCGCGGCCGCCCACGATCACCGGTTTGCCCGCCAGCTCGGGCCGGCGGAGGACTTCCACGGCAGCGATGAACTGGTCCAGGTCCACATGCAGCACCCACGGTTCGCTCACAAGCCCAAGTCTGCCCCGGGCCGCCGCCACAGGCCACCTTTTGGCCGCGCGCTCCAGGACCGGAAACGGCAGGAGGACTCCCCCACTGCGCCGTTAGCCTTAGGCATGACCTACGTAGACCTGGGCACCGAAAGCGCCGCCGCCGGCGGATCCACCTCCCTGCGCGGATACCTTGCCGTGCCGCAAGGGCAGGGCCCGTTTCCCGCCGTCGTCATGATCCACGAAGTGTTCGGCCTTGACGACCAGACCCGCCGGCATGCCGACCGGCTGGCCCGGGCCGGGTACCTGACCCTGGCACTGGACCTGTTCAGCGACGGCGGCCGGCGGCGATGCCTGGTGGGAACCATGCGCGCCATGGCGGCCCGCACCGGCCGGCCGTTCGTTGACATCGCCACGGCACGCACGTGGCTCGCGGCATCGGAACTGGGCAACGGCAGGACCGGGGTGATTGGCTTCTGCATGGGCGGCGCGTTCGCCCTGCTGGTGGCCCGGGACGGGTTCGACGCCGCCTCGGTCAACTACGGCCGGCTCCCGGGTAAACAGCAGGAGGACCTGGTGGATGCACTGCGCGGCGCCTGCCCCATCGTTGCCAACTACGGCGGTGCGGACAAGTCCCTGAAGGGCGCCGCGGCCCGGCTCGACTCGGCCCTTGACCAGCTGGGCATCGATCACAGCGTCAAGGAGTTCCCCACCGCCGGCCACGCTTTCCTCAACGATGAAGAGCTGGGTCCGGCACTCCTGCGCCCCCTGATGCGGGTCATGGGCGTCGGCCCGGACCCGGAGTCCTCCCCTGAGGCCTGGCAGCGCATCGAAGACCACTTTGCCCGCTACCTGAAAAACTGAGCCCGGGCACCGCAGGGCTGTCCAGCGCATACGCCGACGGCGGACCGCCCCACCAAAGGGGACGGCCCGCCGTCGAACGTTGTTCCAGGAAGATCCGGCGTCAGCTGTAGAGCTCGCTCTTGGGCTGGTTGTCCTTGACCTTCTGCCAGCCCAGCCACAGGACCAACGCGAAGAACGGGATGGTGCCCAAGGTCCAGAGGCCCAGGTAGAACACCTCGCCGTCCTTGCTGGTCATCGTGTCAAAGCCGATGAGCACAGTGATGGCAAGCAGGCCAACCAGGCCGGCCCAACTGGTCCACGGCGAACCGGGCATGGGCAGGGTGGAGGTGATGCCCTTGCGGCGGCGCAGCACGATCTGGCTGGCGAAGATCGATCCCCAGCAGAAGATCACGCCGATCGAGGCGGTGTTCAGCGCGAGGTCGAACGCATGCGAGCCGCCCAGCCAGATGTTCAGCAGGATGCCCACCAGGTAGAACGCGGCGATGGCCAGGATCGCTGCATACGGGACGTGCCGCCTGGACATCTTCGTGAGCCACTGCGGAGCGTGCCCGTTGTTGGCCATGGTGCGGAAGACGCGGCCGATCGAGTACAGGCCGGAGTTGCAGGAGGAAAGGGCGGCGGTGATGACGATCATGTTCATCACATCACCCACCCAGCCCAGGCCCATCTGGCCGAAGACGGTAACGAACGGCGAGGTGCCGGCCTTGTACTGGTCCGATGGCAGCAGCATGGCCAGCAGCAGGACGGAGCCTACGTAGAACACGACGATGCGCAGCACGACGGCGCGGATCGCCTTGGGCACTTCGCGTTCCGGCTTTTGCATCTCGCCGGCAGTGACGCCGACCAGCTCGATGCCGTTGTAGGCGAAGATCACGGCGTTCAGGACCAGGACCATCACCAGGGCGCCCTTGGGGAACATGCCGCCGTCCGCTGCGAAGAGGTTGCTGACGGAGGCGTGCCCGTCACCCACCTTGGCGTTGGTGACCACCATGAACGTTCCCACCACCAGGAAGATCAGGATGGCGCCCACCTTGAGGCAGGAGGCCCAGAATTCAAACTCACCGAACGCCTTCACGCTGAGCAGGTTCACTGCCACGAGGAGCGCCAGCGCCGCGATGGCCGAGGCTTCCACCGGGACGTTGGGGAAGAAGAACTGGAAGTACAGGCCGATCGCGATGAGTTCGGCGATGCCAGTCATGCCCCAGTTGATGAAGTACATCCAGCCGGACATGTATGCGCCCTTTTTGCCGAACATCTCGCCCGAGTAGCTCACCAGTGAGCCGGAGGTCTGGCGGTACATGATGAGTTCGCCCAGGGCCCGCATCAGCAGGTAGGCGATGACGCCGGCGATGGCGTAGGAGAAGATCAGGGCCGGGCCGGTGGAGGCGAGGCGGCCGCCGGCCCCCATGAAGAGGCCCACGCCGATGGCGCCGCCCATGGCGATCATGGTGACGTGGCGCCGGCCCAGGGTCTTGCTGTAGCCCTCGGCACTGAGGGAGGGGTCGACGGCGGGGGTTGCCGCCGTGATGTTCTTAAGGTCTGTGGGGGTACTTTGAGGCACAACTGTTCCTTGTGGGTTGGGGGTTGGCCGCATCCGGAATTCGTATGATCGGGCTCACAAAATTCGACCTTCCGGCCGTGGAACCAGCGATTGTGAGCGTAAATCATCGAACTGCCGAAGCTTCACGCGGCCTGTCCATCCTACAAGACCGGGCGGGGTGGTACGTGACGCGCACTACACGGCACCCCCGGCGATAGGCTGAAGTCATGGCCACAGCCCACCGCGTACCCCCCGCCCCGCAGCCGCAGCTCTACCGTTTTTCGCGCCTGGACCTGGCGGCACTGTGCCTCTATGTGGCCATCGCGGGATTCTTCGCGGCAGCCGGCGATCTGGTGGCGCCGTTCCTGCGGCAGGTCGCGCCGTCCCCGGCCGCCGCCTCCTACGCGGTGAACCTGCTGTTCTATGCCTCGGTGGGAATCGTGGCGCTCCTGGCTGCCCGGAAAGTGGTGGTCCGCGACCTCAAGGTCCTGGCCACCCGCCCCTGGTTCACCCTGCTGATGGTCCCCGCGGCCGTGATCGCGATGCTGATCCTCACCGCGATCCTGGTGGCGGTGAACGGGCAGGTGGAAACCTCCGCCAACCAGGCCGGCCTGCAGGCCCTGATGCAGCAGGTGCCGCCATGGCTCATGGTGCCGCTGCTGGTGGTGGTGGGACCGTTCGTGGAGGAATACATCTTCCGCCACCTGCTGATCGGCAAGCTGGCCGGGCGGGTGAACATCTGGATCTGCTGCGTCTTGTCGGCGGTGCTGTTCGCGGCGCTGCACATCGTGGGGCAGGAGGCAATTACCTTGACGGCACTGCTCCCCTACCTCGCTATGGGCGCCACGCTGGTGTTCGTCTACGTATGGACGGGGAAGAACGTCATGTTCTCCTACTTTGTCCACGCCGCCAAGAACCTGCTGGCCGTGGTCCTGGTCTACGCCATCCCGCCGGAATTTTTCGAGCAGATGCAACACGTCCAGGCGTAGGCAGGGCCGGTACTCAGTCCGGCTGCGTGTACCCCCGGAGGGTGAACTGTTGGCGGCCACGCGTCCGGCCCGTGATGTAGACCTTGGTGCCGGCGGCCGCATTGGTTCCGCCCAGGTAGCGGTAGCTTTCGCCGGGGTTGTAGGCCGCAGGGCTGTCCGGGTCTGCGGGCAGCCCGGGGCCGAACTCAATCACGTCCGCGCCCACCCGGTACGTGCCCGTACCGGACACCAGCTGGTAGGTTCCGGGCGCACCTGCCGGCTCCACGCCGTCGAGCACTCCGCCGGGCTGAAAGGTCAGCTCGAGCGCGAAAGCTGTGCAGGTGCCCTCGAACCCAATGTCCAGGCCGACGTGCCCGCCCGTGGCCTGGACCCTGATCTCCGTGCCGAGCCGGTGGACGTCGGCGGCGCGGGCACTGAATTCCATGCCGGCGCTGAACCTGCCTTCATGCTCCAGGGCGTATATGCCGTCCGGGCGCTGCTTGGCCGGCGGCAGGGGCTGGTAGAAGTTGGCCTCCAGCTGCTCGGAGAGCACCAGCGCACTGCCCTGCCGGACCGTGTTCTCGCTCCGGAAGGGGCCAAGGTCGAAGAAGCTCCTGGACAGCCGCAGATCAGACAGCACTGCCGCGCCATGCCCGAAACGGAGGAGGGTGGGGTTGGTGGCCAGCCCGGAGCCTACCCCCGGGACCAGGGGGTCGCAGCCGCCGAACACGGTAGCCACGGACCCTGCGGCGCGGAACCGGTAGGCGCCGCAGTTCCCGAGGGCCGCCTCGGCGGGAGCGAGGGGCGCCGGGAGGCCGGCGTCCGACGGCGGTTCGGCCGGCAGGGCCGCTGACAGCCACGGGTCCAGCCGGGTGAGGGCAAGCAGCTTCGCGGGTTCGTGCAGGGGCAGCCGGGCCAGCCAGGTGGCCGCGGCGGCGAAATCGGCCCGTCCGGCCTGGGCCGCCAGCCGGCGGTACAGGTGGAGGAACGGGGCGGCGCCGAATTGCATCCACTGGTCCTGCCGGCGGGAGAATACGGATTCCACGGTGCCGTCGGCGTTGAACCATGGCAGGAAGGCGGCGAGGTTCTCCCGGACGTGGTCCAGGAGGTCCGCCCGGCCGGTGGCGTCAGCGATGGTCAGCAGCGAGGGATTGGTCACGGCGGTGGCGTACAGCGGGCTGCGCTCGGAGTACATGCCGTCCGGGAGCTGGTCGATGCCCTCGGCCAGCCATTGTTCAATCCGGGTGCCGATGTCCTGCCGCGGGTGGAGCGCGTTTATCTGAGCCAGGGCGGCAGAGAGCTCCCAGCGGTGGTTTGGGGTGTGGACACCGCCCGCCACCATGGCGTCAACGGACCTGGCGATGATGGCCTCCAGCCGCTCGTCCACCTCCGCCAGGAGGGCGTCCGGGGTTTCCGTGCCGCGGACCAGCCGCACCGTCAGGCACACGTCGTTCAGGGTGAACGCGGAGTCCGGCGGGGAGGACAGGTTGGTGCCGTCGAACAGGCCGGTGGGCCCTTGCAGCGCCTCAAGCCGGTCCAGGCACCGCCGCATCGCCGCGGCAAGGCTTTCCTGCCGGTAGAAACCGGAGCCGGGCTCGGTGAACACCGCGGCCAGGGCCAGCAGCCGGGCCATGGCAGGCCGGTGCGCCAAGGCCGGGGCCTCGTCGTCGTGCGTTGCCAGGAACGCCGCGACCTCCCGGTCCGCTTCCGCCGCCACCCGTTCCAGGAAGGCTGTGTCCGTTGTTGCTGTCTGCACTGTTGCTGCCTTTCACCGGGCCGCCGTGGCGGGACCGTCCTAATCCTTCAGCCCGGCGCTGACGTCCGCGTTGAGCACGTATTTCTGGAAGACGAAGAACACCAGGACCAACGGCAGGAGCGAGATCACGGAGGCCCCCAGGAGCACCGGCCAGTCGATGTTTTCCGCGCCCACGATGCTCCGCAGCGCCACCTGCAGGGTGTACCACTTGGGGTCGTTGAGAACGATCAGGGGCCAGATGTAGTCGTTCCACCGCCACTGGAAGGAGAAGATGGCCAGCGTGAACAGGATGGGCTTGGACAACGGGAGCATGATCCGGAAGAAGATGGCCAGCTCGCCCGCGCCGTCGATCCTGGCGGAGTGCAGCAGGTCATCGGGCACCGTAAGGAAGAACTGCCGGAACATGAACACACCGGTGGCCGTGAGCACCGACGGGACGATGATGCCTGCCAGTGAGTTGTAGAGGCCCAGGTCCCGGATCACCGAGAACGTGGGGTTCAGGATCACCTCCGTGGGCAGCATGGTGGTGGCCAGGATGCACACGAAGAACAGCCTGGTGCCCTTGTTGTTGTACTTGGCCAGCGCATATCCGGTGCACGCGCTGAAGAAGACCGTCAGCACCGTGGTGGTGATGGACACGGTGGCGGTGTTCAGGAAGTACTGGGCAAAGTCCACCCGCTCCCATGCGTCCGCGAACCCCTGGAAGGTCCATTCCCTGGGAATCATGGACAAGGGGTAGCTGAACAGTTCGCTGCCTGGCTTGAACGAGCTGAGCAGGAACCAGAGCAGGGGCAGCGCGTAAATGGCGGCGATGACCCACATCAGCAGGGTCAGGGGGATGGAGGCCTTGGCCCGGATCTCCCGGTTTCCCGGCTGGTTGCGGCCGTCCTTGCGGTGTGATGCGGCGGCCTTGCGTGTTTCCGGTGCGGGCTCCCCCGCCACCGCGGGAGGCAGGTTGGCAGCTGTTGCCATGGATCAGCCCTTCTTCCTGTTGAACCGCAGCTGGATGAGGGCGATGGCCAGCAGGACCACCATCAGCACCATGGAGGCGGCGCTGGCGTAGCCCACCTTTGACTGCTCAAAACCGGTCTTGTAGATGTACTGCACGATCAGGGTGTTCTGTGTTCCGGGGCCGCCGCCGGTCAGGGCCTGGATCATGGCGAATTCCTTCATGGCGTGGATGGTGGAGAGCAGGACCACCATGAACGACGTCGGCGCGATGCCCGGCAGGGTGACGTGCCGGAAACGCTGCCAGGCGTTGGCTCCGTCCAGTTCCGCGGCCTCCAGCAGGGACTCCGGGATGTTCTTCAGCGCGGCGATGAACAACAGCATGTTGAAAGCGGTACCGCCCCATGCCGAGGCGAAGATGACCACGGCGAGGGCCAGGTTGCCGTCGCTGGACCACGGCAGCGGATTGCCGCCGAGGCCGGAAATCAGGAAGTTGATGAACCCGAAGTCCTGGCCGAACAGCCACTTCCAGATGACGCCCACCACGATGGGTGAAATGAGCCACGGCAGGAAGATTACGGTCTTTGCCGCGGTGCGACCGCGGACGGCCTTGCTGACCAGCAGCGCGGCCACGCCCAGGGAGCAGACATATACCAGCGGGACCGACAGGACGGTGTACACGAAGGTCCGGCCCAACGCGGCGTAGAACGAGCCGTCCGCGAAGAGCTTCTGGAAGTTGGCCAGGCCGATGAAGTGCAGCTTGCCGATCCCGCGGTAGTCCGTGAAGGAGTACAGCATCCCCAGCGCCCCCGGCCAGACGAAGAACACCAGGAAGAGCACCACGTTAACGCCGATGAGGACCAGCGGGGCGATGACGTAGCGGTTGCGGCGCTTCAGCGCCGACTTGCTGCGGACCGGTCCTGCCTGCGGTGCGGGGGGCGCCGTCGGCGTGATGGTTGGTTGTGCCACGGGATCAGGCGCCGTTGTAGAGCTTCACGATGTTGTCCACCGTGGTCTTGGCGTCCTGGCTGCCGGAGAGCATTTTGACGGTCTCCTCCCGCAGCGGGTCGCCGGAGAACGGGGTTTCGGCGTACGCCTCGATGACCACGCGCTTGATGGCGTTGTCCCCCTTGGCCTGGTTGCCGGCGATCTGCTTCTGGTACAGCTCGAACGATGACTGCTGGAACGGGTAGTCCACCTTAAGGTCCTTCACCGGCAGGTAGCCGCCTGTCTTGGCGAATTCGGTGTAGTTGGCGTCGTTGTAGAACCAGTCGATGAACTTCTTGGCTTCCTCATCTGCGCCGGTGTCCTTGAAGGCCACCATGAAGCCGCCGCCGAGGTTGGTGGCGTTGACTTCCTTCTTGGGCAGCGGCACGGACAGCCACTCGAAGTCCTTGATGTTCTTGTTGAAGTCCGCCACCTGCCAGCTGCCGGAGTAGTAGGCGGCCACCTGGCCGCTCTTGAACATGGCGTTGCCGTCCTCGCCGCTGAGCCAGACCGATTTGGGCATGGTCTGGTCGTCGTTGATCTTCTTGAAGTAATCCAGCGCTTCCACGGCTTTGCTGTCGCCGGCGTACTTGCCGTTTTCCTTGGCGAACGCGGTGCTGCCGAATTCGTACATCATGGCGCGCAGCCGGTGGCCGGAGCGGTCCATCACCACACCGTATTTGGCGCCTGCCTTCTCGCGGACCTGGTTCACGGCTGCGATGAACTCATCCCAGGTCCAGGTGGTGTCGATCGACGTGGGGAAGGCGACGCCGGCCTTGGCGAACAGGCTCTTGTTGATGAACAGGCCTACGGCGGTGAGGTCCGAGGGGATGGCGGGGATGATGCCGTCCGGTGATTCCTGGAGGAAGTTGGGATCGATGTTGTGTGACTTGGCGATGTCCGTGAGGTCCTGGAGCTGGTTGGCCCACAGCGGGTCGATGGCGGTGACGCGGGCCAGCGCCGGGAGGTCGTTGGCGGTGGCAGCATTCTTCAGCTTGGTGGTGATGTCCGCGGTGGGGACATCGACAACCTCGATGGTGATCCCGGTGGCTTCCTTGTACTTCTTGGCGGCGGCAGCGAACGCGCCACCCTGGTTGGTATCGCCGGACAGGATAAGCTGCAGGGTCTTGGAGCCGCCGTCCGAGGAGCTGCCTCCCCCTCCTCCGCTGCAGGCGGTGAGGCCGGCTGCCAGGGCCGAGAGTCCGAAGGCCGTCAGCCCGAACTGGCGGCGGGTAATGCTCGAGGTTCTTGTCGTCTCTGACAATGCTCTGTCCTTCTCTCGCTGTAGCGGGGAAAACCCTTTCCGCTAGAAACTGTGACCTATGTCATGACATATTGTCAAGAATACTTTTCAACGCTGCAGGAGCGGACCACTCGTTAACGGCACCCCCTTCCCCAACTCCGCAGCCGCCCTTACCGTGGACGGATGGGCCTAAATATCCAAATCGTGATCGACTCCTCAAACCCGCATGAGCTCGCCGACTGGTGGGCCGAAACCCTGCAGTGGGCGGTGGAACCCCAGGATGCCGGCTTCATCCGCTCCATGATCGAGCAGGGCCATGCCACCGAGGACCAAACCATGACGCACCGCGGAAACCTGGTGTGGAAGGACGGTGCCGCCATCCGGCCGCCCGAGGAAATTGACGCCAAAGCCCCCGCCCGGCGCATGTTGTTCCAGACCGCGCCCGAGGAGAAGACCGTCAAAAACCGCGTGCACTGGGACGTCCGGCTGGACGGCCGGGACAAGGACGAGGTGCGTCGCGAACTCGAGGCGCGCGGCGCCTCCTTCCTCTGGACGGCGGGGCAAGGGCCACACTCCTGGCACACCATGGCGGACCCCGAAGGCAACGAGTTCTGCATCAGCTGAAGCCGATTACTAGACTTGGACGGTGAGCAACCAGATCCCCTCCCCGGTGTCCGACGTCTTCGATCCCATGCGCTGGCGGGTGGTTTCCGGCTTCGAGGACTTCCAGGACATGACGTACCACCGCCAGGTGGAGCGGGATTCCGACGGCGGCTGGGTGCGTGACCTGCCCACGGTCCGCATCGCGTTCAACCGGCCGGAGGTCCGCAACGCGTTCCGTCCGGGCACCGTGGATGAGCTCTACCGCGCCATGGACCACGCGAGGATGACCCCGGACGTTGCCACCGTCCTGCTGACCGGCAACGGCCCCTCCGCCAAGGACGGGGGCCACTCCTTCTGCTCCGGCGGCGACCAAAGGATCCGGGGCAGGGACGGTTACCGGTACGCCGACGGCGAGACGCAGGAGACCATCGACCCCGCCCGCGCCGGACGCCTGCACATCCTGGAAGTCCAGCGGCTCATGCGCACCATGCCCAAGGTGGTCATCGCCGTCGTCAACGGCTGGGCAGCCGGCGGCGGCCACTCGCTGCATGTGGTCAGCGACCTCACCATCGCATCCCGGCAGCACGGCAAGTTCAAGCAGACGGACGCCACGGTGGGAAGTTTCGACGCCGGTTACGGCTCCGCGCTGCTGGCCCGGCAGGTGGGCCAAAAGACCGCCCGGGAGATCTTCTTCCTGGCCCGCGAATATTCCGCTGAGGACATGGTCCGGATGGGCGCCGTGAACGAGGCCGTGGACCACGAACGCCTGGAGGAGGTGGCGCTGGAATACGCAGCGGACATCGCCCGGCAGTCGCCGCAGGCCATCCGTATGCTGAAGTTCGCCTTCAACCTGGCCGACGACGGCTTGGCAGGCCAGCAGGTATTTGCCGGCGAAGCCACCCGGCTGGCGTACATGACCGACGAAGCTGTGGAAGGAAAGGAAGCCTTCCTGCAAAAACGCGACCCCGACTGGTCACGCTTCCCGCACTACTTCTAAGGGAGGAACGGCAATGAACAGCGAAGAAACACCGGCCGCCGGCACCGGCGGCCCCCTCAATATCGAACCTGCCCTGAAAGCCCTGGCGGCCGCCCTCCACGGCGAGGGCCCCGCCGTCGAACTCTCCGTCGGGGCAGACGGCGCCCTGGTGGTGGGACACGTTGAAACCCCCGGGTGCGATGACGCCGTGGCCGTGGTCCGCACGTCCGGATCCACCGGCACCCCCAAGGCAACGCTGCTGACGGTGGAGTCCCTGGCAGCATCCTCGATGGCCACGGCGCTGCGGCTCAAGGGCGAGGGGCAGTGGCTGCTGGCGCTGCCCGTGCAGTTCGTTGCCGGGATCCAGGTGCTGGTCCGGTCACTGTTCGCCGGCACGCGGCCCTGGGTTATGGACATGTCCGGCGGTTTCACGCCGGAGGCCTTCACCGCAGCCGCGCTGGAACTGACGGACAAGATCCGCTTCACCTCCCTGGTCCCCACCCAGCTCCAGCGGCTCCTGGATGACCCGGCGCCGGAAACCCTCGCCGTGCTCCGCCGCTTCAACGCCATCCTGCTGGGCGGCGCCCCGGCGCCGCAGTCCCTGCTGGCAGCTGCCCGTGACGCCGGCGTCCGCGTCGTCACCACTTACGGTTCCGCCGAAACCTCCGGCGGCTGCATCTACGACGGCTACCCCCTGGAAGGCGTCTCGGTGCGGGTGGCCGCGGACGGCCGGATCCTGCTGGGCGGGGACACGGTGGCCGCCGGCTACATCGAGGCGCCGGATGAAGAAACCGGGACGTTCTTCGAAGAGGACGGCGTGCGCTGGTACCGCACCAGCGACCTCGGCTCCATTGACGACGACGGCCGCCTCACCGTGCTGGGCCGGGCCGACGACGTCATCATCACCGGGGGCATCAAGGTTTCCGCCGCGCACGTGCAGGAGCAGTTGGAAAAGTCCGATGCCGTCTCCTCGGCTTTCGTGGCCGGCGTTCCTTCCGCGGAATGGGGCCAGGCCGTGGCCGCCTACGTCGCCCTGGCCGGGGACGGCAACTCCGGCCAAGGCGGCCCGGGGCAGGCCGGCGCGGGGCAGGAAGCCGGGCACCCCGCCGTCGTACTCCAGCAGCAGTGGCAGCAGGAACTGGGGGTCCTGGCGCCCAAGACCGTCCTCACCGCGTCCGGGCTGCGGATGCTGCCGAACGGCAAACCCGACCGGCTCGCCATGACCGCGGAACTCAGCGCCCTGCACCGGGGAAAGTAGAGTGGACCTGCACCACCGCGGCGGGTGCGCCCGTTCCATCCTGCCGTCTTATCGAAACAACACGAGGTACTAACCGTGGCCACAGCCGCCCAATGGATCCAAGGCGCCCGACTCCGGACACTGCCGGCAGCGATCGCTCCGGTGCTGATCGGCACCGCCGCCGCCTACGAAATGGACTCGTTCCTGCTGCCCAACGCCATCCTCGCTGCGCTGGTGGCGCTCCTGCTGCAGGTGGGCGTGAACTTCGCGAACGACTACTCGGACGGCATCCGCGGGACCGACGACGACCGGGTGGGGCCGTTGCGGCTGGTCGGCTCCGGCGCGGCCAAGCCTGAACACGTGAAGTGGGCCGCGTTCGGCACGTTTGCCCTGGCCATGCTGTTCGGCCTGGTCCTGGTGGTGCTGACCCAGGCGTGGTGGCTGATCCTGGTGGGGCTGGGCTGCGTCATGGCCGCCTGGGGCTACACGGGCGGCAAGAACCCCTACGGCTACATGGGCCTGGGCGATCTCTTCGTGTTCGTGTTCTTCGGCCTCGTGGCCACCCTGGGCACCACCTACACCCAGGCCGGGCATATCAGCCTGCCGGCAGTCATCGGCGCGATCGGCACCGGACTGATTGCCACGGCGCTGCTGATGGCCAACAACGTCAGGGACATCCCCACGGACATGCAGGCCGGAAAGAAGACCCTCGCCGTGCGGCTGGGCGACAAGCATGCGCGCGAAAGCTACGTCCTGATGCTGGCCGTTGCCATCCTGCTGGTGGTGATCCTGGCGCCGGGCCGGCCATGGATCCTGATCGTGCTGCTGCTCATTCCGGCGTGCCTGATGCCGGCCTGGCTGATGATCAACGGGCGCAAGCGCAAGAGCCTGATTCCGGTCCTGAAGCAGACCGGGCTGATCAACCTCGGCTACAGCGTGTTGTTCTCACTGGGCCTGATCCTCAGCCACGGGTTCTAGGCGTTCTTGTTGCCCTTGGCGTTGTTGATGGTGATGTCCGGGTTGGCATCGAGCAGGGCATCCTCCGCGTTCGCATCCTGGATCTCCCCCGCCGAGCGCAGCGGCTTGGCCTTACCGGAAAAGCGGTGCTGGAGGGCTGCGGTGGCAGCGTCCCGCTGCTTCTGGAAGAACAGGTAGCTGATAGCGAAGGCGATCAGCGCGGCGCAGATCACGGACATCAGCACCCCGACCTGCAGGAACGCGAACAGGACGAACAGGGGCACGAAGATCGCCAGCCGGATCAGGGAATATTTCAAAAAGGCCACTATCCAAGTTTAGCCGCCTCCGCCCGCGGCCCCTGCGCGTCCGGACGATAGACTTGATGGCATGCTCTTCCGTGTGGCTTTGGCCGTCGCAGTCCTCGTCATCTTTGTGTATGGCCTGGTGGACGTGATCCGTACAGAAGGCCGCCTCACCAGGGGCATTTCGAAACCGGCGTGGATTATCGTCCAGATCATCCTGCCCGTCCTGGGCGCCATCCTGTGGCTGCTGATCGGCAGGCCGCGCGGCACCGCGCAGCCCCGGCCAAGCTATCCCCATCCCACCGCCCCGGACGACGACCCGGACTTCCTCCGCAACCTGGAGGCCCGCCGCCGCAACCAGGCCGAGGCTGAACGGCTCAAGAAGCTCAAGGATGAACTGGACGCCAAGGCCAAGGACGGCGAGCGGAAACCCCGGCACGGTACCGACGAACACGATGCCGACGGACTGAAATAGGGGCCATGACGTCCCCGCCGGGAGGAGACGAGCGGCGCCTGCCAGCTCCGCCGCCGCGGCCCGGTCTGTCCTGGTCCGCACCGCCGCCCATCCCGGCCACTCCGTCCCTGCCCCGCACTGTCCGGACTGCGCGCACGCTCTGGGTCTTAAGCTTCCTCGCCGGGCTTACCGTCCTGGCCGGCTCCTTCGTGGCACGCGATTCGAACCTGCAACGCCTCCGTGCGGTGGTGGCGGACATGGCGGCGCGCAGCGGCGTGGGGTCCGTGGGCACCGCCGCGGAAATCGTCTTCTGGGGAAGCATGGGCGCCCTGCTGCTGGTCACCCTGCTGGAGGCCGTGGCCCTGGCCGCGGTCCTGGGCCGCCGGGCCTGGGCACGCTGGGTCCTTGTTCCGCTGCTGGCCAGCCACCTGCCCGTCCTGCTGCTGGCGTCCGTCTTCCTGGTCCCCACCGGTGCGGCCGGCAGCTATGTGGTGATGCTGTGGGTGGCAGGACTGGCCCTGGCGTTCGCCGGACTGGTGCTTCTGTTCCTGCCGCCGGCCGGTGCCTGGCTGCGGCAGGGGCGTCACTAGGCTGACCGCGGCCGGCGGTTCCGGTCGGCGCACTCAGCCACTACGCCCTCGCAGCTGCGGATCACCACCCGGCATGCCTCGGCGGCGGACCGGCCGGTCAGGGGGCTCTCGGCGACCGCACGCCAGCGTGCAAGGCACTCCCGGGCCCCTGCGGCAAGCGCCTCGGGCCCGGAACCGGCGTCCAGGTCCAGCCGCACCCAGGCTGCCGCGCCGCTGCCGCCGAGGAGCCGTTCAGCTTCCGCAGCCAGTTCGGGCGGCAGGTCCACCCCCGTGGTCCGCAACACCGCGAGCAACTGGAGTTCCCGGAACTCGTGGGCGTTCGCCTGGAGCCGTTCCAGGGATGCCGCCAGGCGCTCGGTCCCCTCGCGGGGGCGGCTTGCCAGGAGGTTCTCCACCGCCGCCAGCGCGGTCCTGGCCTTCAAAGCCTCGGACCTCGCCTGGAACTGGCGGTCCAGCACGTCCAGCAGCGGGTCCAATCCGCTGCGCCGGGCAAGCTCATGGGCAAGGGGCGTGGCTTCCGTGAACCCGTTCCGGATAAGGACCGAGGCAAGCCGGATGCCAAAAAGCCCGTAACGCTCCAGGAGTGCCGTCCGTGCCTCCTCCGTCAGTCCTTCGGGGTCGGTGGACCGGCGGAACCTGTCCGCGGAGAGCAGGGCGCGTTCGCGCGCTGCCCGGTCAAGGCCTGCCAGCATGCGGAGGGCTTCGAAGTCCGCCTGGCGCAGGGTGCGGGCACTTTGGGCCAGGAGTCCTGCAACCGGGACTACCGCCAACGCCAGTTTCCGCAGGTTGGGATCGCGGCTGTACCTCTCGGCGATGCTGCCGGCGGAGATCAACGAGTCGATCCGGCCGGCCCCCACTTCATCGGCCCGGGACAGCACCGCGATGGCGTTGACGGTGCCGGAGCGCCCGGCCCGGGTGTCCCGAAAGGATTCGAGGAAGCGAAGGTCGGAGGCGTGCATGTGGCGCATCAGGTAGATGACGGCGTCGGCCTCCGACGCCGAATCCTCCGGGGTCAGGAACGCCAGGGTCCGGGCGGACACGGCCCTCGACAGGGAAGCGATACCGGGGGTGTCGATCAACGTCATGGCCTGCAGCGCGGGCGAGGGCCATTCGACGTCCAGCCTCTCCACTTCCTCCGCCCGCATCCCGTCCAGGACGAAGACCAGGCGCCCGTCCACGCGTTTCAGCGGCAGGGTGCGGGGCGCGCCGTCGATGGGGTGCAGCGTGATGCGGGGCGTGGGCCCGTGCCGGTACCACGTGACGATCCTGGTGCATTCGCCGGTGTCCGTAGGAGCGATTTCCTCGCCGATGATGGCGTTCAGGAGGGTGGATTTCCCTGCTTTGACCATGCCGGCCACGGCGATCCTAAGTGGCTCGGCCAGGCGCCGGGCATAGCCCTGAAGCACCTCTGCGGCTTCCGGGTCGTCGCGGTAGGCCTCCAAGGTGTCCCGGATGAGCCTCGCCGCCCCGGCCATGATGGCCGCTGTCATCCCACCCCCGCGGCGGTGCGGACGCCGGAGGCGCGGACCTCGGCAGACACAGCTTCGGCAGCCCGGTGCAACGCCTCCACCCTCTTAAGCTCGCTCCTGATGTCCCGGATGCGCCCTTCCCTCTCCTGGGCGTAGGAGTTGGCGGCTTTCTGGGCCGCTGCCACAGAGTCCGAGAGCGAACGGTGGTATTCGTCTGCGATGTCGGTGAAGTGGTCCCGGGTGGTCCGCTGCACCAGGCGCAGCCTGTCTTTCAGTTGTTTTCCCACCTGGAACGTCACGTCATCCAGCTGGCGCCTGACCAGTGTTTTGGCTTCGCCCTGGCGGCGCTTCAGCCGCGCTTCCTTGTCCTCCCGGTAGGCCTTGCGTCCCAGCAGCAGGCCAGCGCCCACCGAGAGGGGATTGATCAGGGCCATCCCGAAAATCCCCGTGAGGAGGCCGAACATCAAGACGCCGCCGTAGGATCCGCGCATGCCGATCAAGACCTTCTGGACCGGGTTCACCCGGCCGGGATCCAACCCGGGCATCTCGTCCACCGGATCAAGGGCGTCCCCCGATTCCGAGACGTGCACGACGGGCAAGGACACCTCGTCCGCGGCAAAGTGCCCGGCCACCTGTGCCGCGAGCCATTGGGACCGTTCGCTGGTCCAGACGAAGGTGTCGGAGACCGCCGCGGCAACGCATTCTTCGAGCCATTGGGAGAACTCGGCCCAGACCGGCCCGGGATCGCCTTGGTCGATCGCGGCCTCGGCTTCGCGCTGGATCCGGCGAAGACGGTCCCGCAGGTCGTATTCCATGTCGGCAATGAGGTCGTTGATGCCGTCGCTGAGGGTCAGCTGCCAGCGGGCGGAGCGCTTGCGCAGATCATCGGCCTCGGTCTTGGCGTGTTCCAGGGCCTCCAGCATGTGCGGGGTCCCGTCCGGATTCTCCAGGGCCTCAAGCTCGGACTGCAGGGACAGCTGGAGGTTCACGGTGACTGAAAGCAGGTCCTGGCTGACGGAGCGCCGCTGGAGGCGCTGGGCCTTCGCCACGATCTCGTTGCGCAGGTGCGCCACCAGGCCGGGAAAGCCGGATTCGGCGTTGAGCTCGTTGTCCTGGAGCCGTGAGGCCTCCAGGCGGAGGTCGGCGGAGACGGGGAACAACGGAATGTCCGGTGCCACCTGGTCCAGGTGTGCCCTGTCCAGCTCCTCCACGCGCCGCCAGTCGGGGTAGAGGTCTGTCTTGGAGAGCACCGCTGCGACGCTGGGGGTGATCCGCATGGCCTGGCGCAGGAAGCGGAGTTCCGGTTCGGTGTATTCCTGGGACGCATCCGAGACCAGCAGCATGGCATCGGCGGTGGGCAATGCGGTGAGGGTGGTCAGCGTGTGGGTGGACCCCATCCCGCCCACCCCCGGGGAGTCGATGATGGTGAGGCCCCCGGTCAGGACCCGGCGGGGCAGGCATACCTCCGCAGCCGTGAGCTTCCTGCTGTTTCCCGGGTTGCCCTGCTCGGAGACGAGGGCAGGCAGGTCCGCCAGGTCCACCGGACGGCGCTCCATGCTCTCTTCCCCGCCGTCAGGGGTGCCGGCCGTAGGCACCAGGATGGCGGCGGACGCCGGCTCCCCGTACCGGACGGCCGTGGGAACGGAGGTGGCAATGTCATCATCCACCGGGCACACGGGGGCGTTCACCAGGGCGTTGATGAGCTTGCTCTTGCCCTGTTTGAACTCCCCCACCACGATCACCCTGATGCTTGGGTCCTGCAACCGCGCCGCGGCCTGCTCCAGCCTCTTTCGCAGGTCCCCGCGGTCACCGCCGCCCACCAGCTGCAGGCCCTGCTCAACCAGCTTCATGAGCTGGCCCGCCGTCATGGGATCAGGCGGCCTTGCGGGTCCTGCTTCTGCCACAGCGCGTCCTTCGTTCCAGTACCCAATGTCCCGGGCGGGAGGTGGACGCCTCCTGCCCGCCGGTTTAACTTCCGGCACCAGCGTGTTACAGCCCGGCGGAGTCGTCAACCACCGGAACGTCGATAATGTGGTGGGTCTCCAGGTCCGCATCGGGGTGGGCGGGCTCGTCCTCGGCAAAATCGAGCTGGGAGTCCCCGGCCAAGCTGGCGGCGGCGTTGTCGTCGAAGGGGTCGTCCATGTGCAGGTCCACCGGAAGGGAGCCATGGCCGGAGGCATCGCTGTACGGGTCCCCGGCAGTGGGGACCAGGCCGCGATCCAGGGCGTGGCCGGAATGATCGAGTTCCCCGGCGAACGCGTTATCCGTGTCCAGGCTGGGGTCTGCGGTCAAGGAGCGGGACAGCCCATTGGCATCGTCCTCCATGGAGATGTCCGGTGTACCGGCGTCCGCGATGCCCGCGTCCCCGGTGCCCGCGTCTCCGGTTCCGGCGTCCCCGAGGCCCGCCGGGGCATGGCCGGCGGCCACCGTTGCGTGGTCATCTGTTGCCGCTGCCAGGCCGTTGTCGAACCACTGCTCCACGTCCCCTTGGGCCCAGACGTTCTGCTGCGCGGACTGGCCGGCAATGGTGGCCCGCTCGTCCACAATGGTGGCGCCGGCGGTGTAGGAGAAGTGGTTCACCACGTGGTGGAGCTGTTGGACCGCGTAAGCGTGGTCGTCAGTGTCGTAGGCAGTGCTGCCGTTGCCCGGGCCATAGCCGCCGTGCCCGGCTGCCGCGCCCGCGGGACCGGCCCCTGAGCCGTTGCCGCCGGTGTTGTAGTTCCGCTCGAACCAAAGGGTGTTGACTGTGATGGGCGCGTAATCGAGGACAACAGGCATCGCCGCATCAACATCGGCCGAGCACACGTTGCCCAGCCCGTGATCCGCCAACGCCCGCTCCGGGTTGTCCAGGAACTCCTGGACTGCTTCCCGGTCGCCGAAGAGTTGCATGAGGAACTGAACGAGGTCGTTCGCGAGTGTTGGCATCTGCGTGGTCCTCACATCTTTTTCGAGTTTCGGATCGGCCGGCGCGGTACCCTGGCTGGTTCAAACCTAGGTTCGCGGCCGCGCAGGGGCATCGGGGCTCATTCCCCTAACGACGGGCCCGGCTGCGGGGTACGGACACCCCCGGCGCTAGGGGCATTAGGGGTTTCACTCCTGCCGCGGGTGCAGGCGCTGGGGGTTTGCCGGTGGGGAATTGTCGGTGCCGAGGGCAAGGCGCAGGCGTGCCAGCAGGTCGGAGCGGTTTTCGGCGCCCAGGCGCCGCCGGATCCGGGCGATATGGTGCTCCGCCGTCCGGGGCGAAATGTAGATGGACTCCCCTATTTCCCGGTAGGTCTTGCCCTCCAGCACCAGCCTGGCCACTTCTTTCTCCCGCTCGCTCAACCCCGAGGCGTCCGGCTGGGCCTTTCCGCCATGCTCGGCACCGGTTCCTGCCGGTACCTCCGGCGTACCGGTTGCCCCGCCGGCCGGTCCGCCCTGCGGGTGAAGGTCCCGGGCACAGGAGAGCAAGCGCATCATGTCCCTGCGGTCATCTGCCCGCGCGGCCGCGTGTCCGGCGAGCCGTGCCCCCTCCCACGGCATCCCTACGGCACCCAGCAGCCGGGCCGCACCCTCCACTTCGGCGGGACGGAACCTCCCGGCCAGCACCGATACCCAGGCCTTGCCCGCGGCGGCAAGGATTGCGGCGAGGTGGCTGTGGGTGGCGGCCTTCGCCAGCGCCGTCGCATGCGGGGCAAGATCGGCAGGGCTCTCGTTCAGCAGGGCGGCCTGGACCGCGGCCCAATGCAGTGGAACTGCCCACAATGAAGGTTCCCCCAGGCGGCCAAGCAGCTTCCACGCTTCGTCCACATAATGCGCCACGCGGCGCCTCTCACGCAGCCGGGAGGCAGCAATCAGGAGTTCGCCCCAGGGCAGGAGGCTGTAGAGGTCCACCGACGTGTGCAGCATGGCCTCGCGGGCCCGGTCCCATGCCCGGAGGAGCTCCGGAACCTCACCGTTCCTGCGGGCCAGCCCCACATCAAGCGCAGCACTGAGGAATTCGTCGCGCGGGACAAGCGGCCAATGGTTGATTTTGGCGGCCTCCGTGGCAGCCAGCCGTGCGTCCTCGGGTTTGTCCTGCATCATCGCAGCCCAGGCCTGGAGCAACAGGAGCCTGGGCTGGGCGGCGCTGCCCCCTTGGCCCGCTGCCACCGCCGCCCGGCAAACGGTTTCGGCCAGGTGCGGCTCCCCGCTGTGCAGGGCCAGCAGGGCGGCCAGTGCGCCGGGTGTTTCCGGCAGCGGAAGCGCTGCGCCCGCCGAGTTCAGCAGGTCCGAGGCATGGATCAGCACGGCGATTCCCTGTTGCGGATTCTCTCCCAGGGAGGCGAGGATTCCCTGGCCGGTCTGCAGCAGGGCGGACGCGAGGAGTGTTGGGGAGCCCTGCGGAGCCTCCGGCGGGAAGAAAGCCTGCGCGCCTTTGAGGTCTCCTGCCCCAAGGAGGGCGACGGCGGCCAGCGGCGCGGATGCCTCCACGCGTTCAGTGCCCAGCCAGTTGTAGACGTCCGCGGCGCGGGCCAGCATTCCCCGCTGCGCCCAGACGGAGGCGGCCACGTCCATGCCACGGCGCACGTCCGGAGGGTCGGTGCTGACCAGGAGGGTATCGATGATCCGTGCGGCTGCGTCGAGTTCCCCGTCACCGGCTGCGGCCTGCGCGCGCCGGGCCGCCGTGGCCAGGGGGTCTGCACCGGCCAGGAGTGCCTCCTCGTACAGCTGCGAGGCGAGCCTGGGGTCATGCTGCAGCGCGGTGTCGGCGGCCTGCTCCAGTTCCCTGGCTACGCGCGGGTCTGCAAGGCCGCCCCGTGCCAGTTCACGGGCAAGGTTTCCGAGCGGTTGTCCTGCGGACGCGAAGACTGCCACGAGTTCCCGCTGGAGGGCGTGGATCTTGGCGGTCGGGGTGACGGTCAGCAGGGCATGCCGGGCCGGCCCCGCCACGGTTCCGTCCGGCATCAGCAGTCCCGCAGCCTCCGCGCGGTCCACCAGGGCGTCAAGGTCTTCCACCGCGCCCCTGCCGACCTTGTGGCGGAGGTCTGCCGGCAGCGGACCGGGCAACGCGAAGCCCACCGAGAGCGCCAGGAGCAGTTCGCGTACTGCCGCATTGGCTCCCCTCAGCTGTTTCGTCATCAATTCCGCGGCGTGGGGCAGGTGCTCCGGGTGGTCCAGCGCAGCATGCAGGGATGCGGGCAGCTCCACACGTTGCAGGTGCCCGTCCATCTCAGGCCGCCGGCGACGTCGTCGGGGCCGTTGCCACGGCAGCGTCCGCAGGCGTGGGCGTGGGGTTGGTTTCCTCTGGCGTAGGGGAAGGGGCGGTGGCGGGTACGGGCGTCAGGTCAACGGAAGTCGGGGACGCGACGGGATCAGTGGCTGGATCCGAAGCCCCGGTGGTGGAGAGCGGCGTTGGCGTGGGGGACGCAGAGGTCGCCGGATCGGTGGGGCTCGTGGAACCCGAAACAGGCGTGGGCTCGGTGGTGGTACTGGGCGATGCGGTCTCCGACGGAGTTGCGGTCTCCGCCGGCGTGGTGGTTCCCGTGCCTGTAGTGCTTGGCGGCGCAGTTTCCGCCGGCGGCGCGGGCGCCACGGTCACTGAATCGGGCACCACACCGGTGCCGGACGTTCCCGTTCCTGCCGGCGCACCGCCGGCGGCGGCAACATCGGCGGCGCCGGTGCCCGCGGTTGCCGCACCGCCCAGGTCCTGCTGTTTGCTGGTGGGCGAGGCGGAAATGTCCAGGCCGACCCGCGGCGAAATCGGGTTCCTGGCGCTGGCCTCGATGCCGGCCAGCGGCTGCGGGTTCGCGGCAACGGCGGCTCCCCCGGCGGCTGGCCCTTCCGTCCTTGCCGGCCCGGAGGAGCCTGCGGGACCGGAGCCGCCGGTGTCGGCCCCCGCTTGCGGGACGAACATCGCAGTCAGGTTCCCTAAGCCATCCGGGCTTTGCGCGGCCGTGGCCGTGAGGATCGTCAGGATGGCGGCAGCGGCGGCCACCGCCGTGACACGGACCGTCGGTCTCGGGGCGTGCGCGCCCCTTCTCGCACCCCGCGCTCCGCCGAGCGGCCCCGTCACTGCCCCGGCCCCCGCCGTCGTGGTGTATTTGCGCGACCAGCTGGGCATGACCGGGGCGCCCGGAACGTCCGGAACGCCCGGTGCGGCAGGAACAGGTACGACGGCGGCCGGCACCCCGGCTGCCGCGGCAACAGGCCCGGACGCGGTGGCCAGGGCCATGGCGGCAGCCGTATGCGCGAGGACGGCCGCTACGGCGGCGCCGAGGCAGATGGAGGATTTCGGGTCGGCGTCCACCGCGATGGGCCGGTCCAGTTGTTCGGACACCAATTGTGCCACCAGTGGGATCCGGGACGAGCCGCCGATCAGCAGGACCGCGGACAGGTCTGCCGGTTCAAGGCGGAGCCGGGACAGCGACTGTTCCAAGGCATCCACCGTGTCCCGCACGGGTTCTTCGATCAGGGCCTCGAACTCCGCCCGCACCAGCCGGACCTGCTGCTGGACGCCGGGCAGGAGCACCGGGATGGTGGCTTCGCTGTCCGCAGAGAGCGCTTCCTTGGCCTCGACGCATTCACGCCTAAGCCGGGTCAGCGCGCCCATCACCGCGGGGTCGGTGAGGTCGGGGTCCGTCAGGGCATTGCCGGTGTGCTCTGCGACGTAGCGGAACACGGCGGCGTCAAAGTCGGCGCCGCCCAGGTCCTCGATGCCGTCGGGGCGTCCCAGGAGTTCAAAGCGGCTGCCGCCGGACTTCTTCAGCACGGCAGTGTCGAAGGTGCCGCCGCCGAGGTCGTACACGGCGACGGTGCTTCCTTCCTCCACCCGCACCTGGGATGCGTAGTGCAGGGCCGCGGCCTCGGGTTCGGGAAGGAGCGTCACGTCGTCCAGGCCCTGGGCGGCCAGGGCGGAGCGGATGGCGGACAGCCGGTGGATCCCCCAGGATGCCGGGTGGGTCAGGAAGATGGCCGACGGGAGCGCGCCCTCGCGTTCGGCCGCCCGGTTTGCCACCCACCGGGCCATGGTGGCGAACACATCCTCGGGCCGGACCGTCAGGGTGCCCAGGGCGAAGGGAACGTCGTCGCCAACGCGCCGCTTGAATTCCCGGATGACGCGGTGGGGTGAGTCCAGGCCGCGGCGTTCTGCGGCTTCCCCCACCAGGACCGGCCCCTCTTCCGGGTAGTACACCACGGAGGGCACGGACGTTCCCCGGAGCCCCAGTGGCAGGCACTCCGGGAGGGGCGAAGCACCTTCGTCGAAACGGACAACAGCGGCCGCTGTGTAACTGGTTCCGACGTCGACGGCGAGAGCATAGCTCATGGGTACCTCGGAAAGCTGGTGATCCGCCTGCAAACTTCATCACAGGGAACCTGACCAAAGTAGCATTTCCGAAGGACCGCGGAACAGCCCTGTTGCTACATCGAATGGGTATTTGTTGGCGGCCGGCTCAGAGCCCGGAGTAGGAGTGGAGCCCGTTGAAGAACTGGTTCACGATGGTGAAGTTGAAGACCACGCACACGTAGCCGACGATCGAAAGCCACGCTGCCCGTGTTCCGGTCCAGCCGCGGGTGGCACGGGCGTGCAGGTAGCCGGCGTAGACGACCCAGATAACGAATGTCCACACTTCTTTGGTGTCCCATCCCCAGAACCGGCCCCAGGCCTTTTCGGCCCAGATCGCACCGAACATGAGGGTGAACGTCCAGCCGATGAAGGCGATGGCGTTAATGCGGTAGGACAGGTTTTCCAGGCTCAGCGCCGAGGGCACCAGGCGCATGAAGCCGAGCTTGTCCGTTCCGCCAGCGGCAACAGTTTTCTGCCGGTGGGACTGCACCAGTTGCAGGGCGGACATCGCGAAAGTCAGTGTGAACAAGGAAGAGGAAAGTACTGCGATCGAGACGTGGATGAGCAGCCAGTAGCTCTGCAGGGCAGGAACCAGGTGGCCGACGGGGGTCCAGAAAGCCACCGACGCCGCCACCAGCATGATGATGACCAGGCCCACCACGAAGGTGCCCAGGAAGCGGAGGTCGCGGCGGATCAGCGAGACCAGGAACACGGCCGCCACCAGGAACGCGCCGGTTGTCAGGAATTCGTACATGTTGCCCCAAGGCACCCGCCCGGCGCCCAGGGCCCTGGTGACCACGCCGGCACCGTGGATGAGGACGGCAAGGGTGGTCAGGGCCACGGCGACCCGAGCCGGTACCCGGCGCTCGGCGGCGTACTTCATGTCGCCGTCGGCCGTGACAACGCCGCCGGAACCTGCCGCGTTGGCCTTGGCAGTTGACGACGACGGCCGTTCCGCCCGGCCCGCGGGCCCGTCCAGTCGGGCCTCGGCGGAGCCGGCGCCCACACCGGCGGCTACGGGAACCTTGACGGCGGCGCCCGCCTGGGCGGCCTTGAGGTCCACTGCGCGCAGCGCCTTGCTGCTCTTGGCCAGGTCCCAGGCGAAGGCGATGAAGGCCACCGTGTAGGTACCCGCCGCCAGCAGCATGAAGAGTTCGCTGTACTGGCCCATGGTTTCGTTGATTCCAAATGGCATTACTGGTCCTTTTCGGGCCCGGTGGGGCCTGCTGGGGTGCTGACGGAGCCTGCGACATTATCGCTTGTCCGGCTGGGAGTTTGCTGGGACCCGTCGGTGGTTTCGGGGTCGACGTCGCCGGATGCCGCTTCTTCGGTGGCAGCATCGTCGGGCAGTTGCCACTCCGCGGAGAAGAGTTTCCGGAGGGCTGCGGCCTCGCCGGCGAGACGGTGGTCCTCGCCGCGGGCCAGGAGCCCGTACTCCACCATGGTGCGGCCGTCTGCCGCCGTGCCGGTGCGCACCCAAACGCGGCGGCGGTTCACGTAGAGCGAGATAATCAGGCCGGCCACCGCAAGGAGCGCAAACACCAGGGCATAGACCTGGCCCGGGTTGTGGTGGATGTCCACGCCGATGTAGCGCTTCACGCCGTCAAAGCTGATAGTGCCCTTGCCGTCCGGGAGGGTGTACGTAGAGCCGGGCGCAAGGGAGATGCCGCCTGCGGCCAGGTTCCGCGCATTGAGGGGGGTCAGGTTCCTGACGTCGAGTTCGAAGACGTTCTGTGGCGCGCCGCTGTTCAAGCCCAGGTCACCGTAGTAGGAGTTCAGGGTCAGCTGCGGGTTGAACAGCTCGGGATCGGCGCTGAACGAGACATTCTTGTCGTTGACGAACGCGGTGGGGAGGAAGAAGCCCACGAACCCCAGCTGGTCCGGTTTCGCGTCGGGGACCTTGATCACCACGGAAGAGTAGTAGTTGTCCCCCTGCAGTTTGGCCACCACCGGGCCTTGCATGGCCACGTTGCCTGCGCCGTCCCGGACGGTCACCACCGGGGCGTAGCCGTTGCCGGTGAGGTAGATGCTGGTGCCGCCCAGGCTAACGGGATCGTTGACCTTCAGGATTTCCTGCTTGGGCGGGGCGTCCGGGTTTTCCTTGGTGGTCACAGTGGCGGCGAAGTCGATGGGCTGGCCGAACTTGCCCTTCGATTCGCGGTCAAAGGTGATGTTGAACTTGTCCAGCTGCAGCGAGTACGGCTGGAGCTGGCTGGACTGGAAGTTGGTGCCCGGATTGAACTGGTCGTAGCCCACCAGGGTGTTCACGAACGTATCGCCTTCCACCAGGATGCGCTGGCCGCTGTACCCGAACAGGCCGCCGGCAGCCACCGACACCAGCACGCCGATCAGCGAGGTGTGGAAGACCAGGTTGCCCACTTCCTTCAGGAAGCCGCGCTCGGCACCCAGGGACGGCAGTGCGCCGTCGGCGTCCCTGACCTCCACCCGGTAGCCGCGCTTGCGCAGCAGCCCGGCGGCACTGTTGATGGCCTCCGACGCCGGGATCCCGGCGTCGGCGGGAACCACCAGGGTGCCGTATTCGGGGAGCCGGGACAGGCGCTGCGGGGTACGCGGCGGCTGGGAGCGCATGGCTTTGTAGTGGGCGATGGCGCGGGGCACCACGCAGCCGATCAGCGAGATGAACAGCAGCAGGTAGATCGCGGAGAACCAGGCCGAGGAGTAGACGTCGTAGAGCTGCAGGGAGTCCAGCAGCTTGCCGTAGTCCGGGTGGTCCTTGATGTACTGGGTCACCACGGCGGGGTTGGCCGGCCGCTGCGGGAACAAGGAGCCCGGGACGGCTGCAACGGCGAGGAGCAGCAGCAGGAACAATGCTGTCCGCATGCTGGTCAGCTGGGTCCAGGCCCACCGCAGCATGCCCTTGGGGCCCAGGGCCGGAAGGGCGGCCTCTGCCTTGGCCTCTGCGACTGGGGCGGATTGCTTCTTCTTTACGTTCACACGCTCGCTCATCAGATCGGCAACTTCACGTCGGTTTGGAACCAGTACTGCAGCCCGGTCACCCAGGCCCCCCAGACGCCGGTGGCCATAAGCAGGCCCAGCACCACCAGGATGCCGCCCCCGGTCCGCTGGATGGCAAGGCGGTGTTTGCGGAAAAACGCCATCACGCCCATCCCGCGGCGCACCGCCAGCGCGATCAGCAGGAACGGGATGCCCAGTCCCAGGCTGTAGACGAACGCCAGGAAGGCGCCCTTGGCGGCGGAGGACCCGCCGGAGAGGCTGAGCAGCTGCACGGCGGAGTAGGTGGGCCCGATGCACGGCGCCCAGCCCAGCCCAAAGGTGAGGCCCAGCAACGGTGCGCCCCAGAGACCAGCGGGCGGTTTGGCATGGATCTTCGCGTCCCGCTGGAGCCAGCTGAAGCCGCCCATGAACACAATGCCCATGATGATCACCAGGATCCCCAGGAGCTGGGTGATCCAGGCGTTCCGGCTGCCGCTGATCAGGGTGCCCAGCTGCCCGAAGGCGCCGCCCAGCAGGACGAAGATCACGGAGAATCCCAGGACGAACAACCCGATGCCTGCCAGCATCCGGCCGCGCTTTTGCTTCTGCAGGTCAACGCCGCTCAGGCCCGTGACGTACCCGAGGTAGCCCGGAACAAGGGGCAGCACGCAGGGCGAGAGGAAGGACACCAGGCCGGCGAGCAGCGCCACCGGGATGGCCAGGAGGAGCGAGCCGCTGAGGATGGCTTCGGCGAAGGGACTGTTCACGGTGCCTGGCCTGCCCCTACTCCGCCACGGCGGCGGTGATGAGGGCCTTCAAGGTGCCCTTTTCGATCTCGCCGAGGACCCGGGAAGCCACCCGGCCCCTGCTTGTCCAGGACCAGGGTGGTGGGGACTGCCCCGGGCGGAACCAGGCCGGACACGGACAGCAGGACGCCGCCGTCCTTGTCGTCGAAGCTGGGGTAGGTGAGGTTGAAGGTCTTCTCGAACGCCTCCGCCGTGGGCTTCTCATCCCGGAGGTTAACGCCGAAGAACTGCACGCCCTGGTCCTTGAACTCCTGGTGGAGTTCTTCCAGGACGGGCGCCTCCACCCGGCACGGGGCGCAGCCGGCGAACCAGAAGTTCAGGATGCTGACTTTGCCCTGGAAATCGGCAGGGGTCACCTTGGCGCCGCTGAAGAGCGCACCTTGGATCTGGACGGCTTCCTTGCGGTCGCCCGCGGCGAACTCGGTCACCGAACCGTCGCCTGCCACGTAGTTCTTGTTGTCCCCGGCCTTTGCCTGCTTGGCCAGGGTGTCTTCCTGGGCGCAGCCGGACAGGCCAAGGGTCAGTGCGCTCAGCGCCAATCCGCCGGCGGCGAGCATGCTGCGGCGCGAGGGAAGGAATTCGTTGGTCACTGCTAGGCTCCAGGGGTGCTGGCGGCACCGGGAAGAAGGGACGCGGCGGGTTCGCTGTACTCGACCCGCACCAGCGAGCCGTCGTCGGCGAACACCAGTGAGGTGACGGATGTCAGCGTGCACTCGCGCTTGCGGGGGTCGTGCCACAGGGGCCGGCCTTCGGCACTGAGCCGCGCAGCCCAGATGGGCAGCTGGTGGCTGACGAGGATGGCCTCGGGCCCCTCGGCGCCAAAGTCGCCGGCAGCCAGTTCAATCGCCCGGAGCCGGGCGTCCTGCGCTGCTGCCGCGATGCGGGCGGCCTGCTGCTTGTAAGGCTCGCCCCAGGACGGGCGGAGCGGATTGACCAGCCGGGGCCAGTGCTTGGGCCGGCGCAGCTCTGCTTTCGTGACTTTCATGCCCTCGAAGTAGTTTTCCGCTTCGATGATCCGCGGTTCGGTGTGGATCTGCAGGTGCAGGGCCTCCGACGTCGGCCGCGCGGTTTCCTGTGCACGCTCAAGTGGCGAGGCGGCCAGGTACGTGATCCGGGCGCCCCGCTCCGCACGCTGCCGGAAGTGCTCGGCGAGGGTGCGGGCCATCTCCTGCCCCAGTTCGGAGAGGTGGAATTCGGGGAGCCGTCCGTACAGAACGCCGTCGGGATTATGGACCTCGCCGTGGCGGAGCAGATGGACAGTGGCTTGGGGCATGTTTACCAGTTTCTCAAAGATGGCGTGCGATCCGAAATCTTCTACGAACAGTAGAACTTAAGTTTCTGAAGAAATGTTCCGAACGCGGGAACAAAACATGCAAACGCATGTTTATACTGGATGCAGCAAGTTAGTTGAGGCTTCAACCGATGAAGGTTCAACCGCAGGACCACAACAGGCATTAAGAACAAGGAGCATCATCATGGCACTTCCCGCAGACGTCACCACCGGCACCTGGACCCTGGACAACTCCCACAGCGAGATCGGATTCACCGTCCGTCACGCCGGCATCAGCAAGGTCCGCGGCCAGTTCACCGAAGCCGCCGCAACGCTTGACCTCGTCGAGGATGTGGCCGATTCGAAGATCAACGCCACCATCAAGACCGCCAGCTTTGACTCCGGCGACGCCAACCGCGACGGCCACGTCAAGGGCGAGGACTTCTTTGACGTGGAGAAGTTCCCGGAGATTTCCTTCGTCTCCAACGGCCTGGTGGCCAAGGGCAACAGCTACGAGCTCACCGGCGACCTCACCATCAAGGGCGTCACCCGCCCGGTGACGCTGGAGACCGAGTTCAACGGCGTGGCCGTTGATCCGTTCGGCAACACCCGCGCCGGCGTCTCCGCCGGGACCACCATCAGCCGCAAGGACTTCGGCCTGACCTGGAACGCCGTCCTGGAGACCGGCGGCGTGTTGGTCAGCGACAAGGTTGCAATCAACCTGGAGCTCGCCTTCATCGCTCCCGCGGCCTGATTCCGCTCCGGCCCACCCCGGCAGCAGGCATTTCCCGCCTGGTGCCGGGGTGCCGTATTTAACGCCTCCGGCGCTGTGAACAGCCCTCCGAATCCCGCACAAGGCGGGCCGCCGGGGGTACGGTGGACTTAAGCCATGTTGGGGGCGGCACAGGACCGATTCCCGGCAGCCCGCCTGGATCCCGACCTGCAGAAGGAACGCCCATGAGTACTCCTCCCGTCCCGCCTCCCGTGCCCCACGATCCCCAATCCGGAAACGGCCAGCCCGGCAACGGCCAGCCGGCAGCCGAGCAGCCCGGCGGCCAGCAGCCCCGCTACGGCCAAAACGCACCCCAGTACGGGCAGAACGCACCGCAGTACGGCCAGAACGCACCCCAGTACGGTTCGCAGCCGCCGGCCCCACCGCAGTATGGCCAGAACGCTCCGCAGTACGGCCAGAACGCACCCCAATATGGGCAGAATGCCCCGGCGGCCCCCGGCTACGGACAGCAGCAGCCCTACGGCCAGCCGCCATACGGCCAGTCCCCCTATGGCCAGTACCCGTCGGAGCAGCCGCAGCCTGCCGCAGGCGCCGGAATCCCGCAACTGGTCAACATCTCCTTCTGGATGCTGATCGCGGCCGCCCTGATCTTCGTCATCTCCCTGCTCACCGGACTCACCCAGCTGGATGATCCCGCGTTCCGCCAGGCCTTTGACCAGCAGGTAAAGGCCAGCAACGCCGGCATCACGTACGACGACATCAAGGGCGTCATCGCCGGAACCCTGGTGGTCTTCGCCATCATCGGCGCCGGGCTCTACCTGCTTGTGGCCTTCTTCGTCCGCAAGGGCAAGAACTGGGCCCGCATCCTGGGTACGGTGCTGGCGGCCCTGTCGGTGCTGGGCCTGTTCGGGGTTCCCTCGTTCGCAACCGTCGGGACAGTCCTGGGGATCGCGGCCATCGTCCTGCTCTACCTTCCGGCGGCTGCCCCGTACTTCCGGAAGCAGCAGTTCGGCAACCCGTATGCCGGCGGCTTCGGAAACCCCTACGGCCGGTAACGGCCAGCCGCACCAAAGCAGGCGGCCCGGGATGCTCCACCGCATCCCGGGCCGTTTTCTTTAACCTGGTGATTCCCTACGCGCTCTGTCCGGGCGCCTGGGCCCGCTGGGCGTGGTAGGCCAGGATCTGGAGTTCGGTGGCCATGTCCACCTTGCGGAGGTTGACGCCTTCCGGAACCTGCAGCATGACGGGCGCGAAGCTCAGCACACTGTGCACGCCTGCGGCCACCACGCGGTCGCAGATTCCTTGGGCCACCGCCGCCGGAAGCGCCAGCACCACCATGTTGGCTCCGGTGCGGTGCAGGACGGTTTCAAGGTCTGCCACGTCACTGACCCGCAGCCAGCCAACCTCGTTGCCCACCACCATTTGGTCGGCGTCGAAGATCGCGACGACGTCGAACCCGCGGGATTCGAAGCCGCCATACCGGGCCAGGGCCTTGCCCAGGTTTCCGGCACCGACGATCGCCACTTTCCAGTCGTGCGTCAGGCCAAGGGCCGCGGCTATATGGCGGCTGAGGTACTGCACCTCGTAGCCCACTCCCCTGGTGCCGTATGACCCGACATGGGACAGGTCCTTGCGCAGCGTTGAGGAACTGACGCCGGAGGCCTCAGCCAAGGATTCGGACGAGACCCGCTCCACGCCTTCGGCCAGCAAGGTGTTCAGGGCACGGAGATACAGCGTCAGCCGGGCCACCGCCGCGGGCGGGATCTGCTTGGCGGGCGTTCCCGTGGTGCCCGGGAGATCCGGGACAGGCTGGGACGCTGATTCCAAGGACGTCATTGGCCTCCCCTTACCGGGCCATGGCGCGCTGCAGAACGCGTCCCAGCCGGGTTTCATCAATCTTCCAAAAGTCGCGCTGCACCCCGTCCACCAGCACCACCGGAATTTCCTCGGCATAGCGTTCGCGAAGTTCGGGCTGGTGGTCCACCGACTCTTCCGTCCACGTCAGTCCCAACGAGGCAGTGACCCGGCCGACGGCGTCGCGCGCCGCCTCGCAGAGGTGGCAGTCAGCTTTGGTGACCAGGACGACGCGGGGGGTAGCCATGGCTTAACGGTATCGCCGTTCGCGGCGTGCGGGCGACGCCGACGGCGGCGGGCCGGCCGATTGACTAGACTCGAGTCCATGCCCGAGGAGAAATACGTCGCCGTAGTCACGCGGCCCGTCCCTGCGCCGCAGCCCGGCGAAGCGGCGTTTTTCGACGTGGACAACACCCTGATGCGCGGCGCAAGCCTCTTCCATGTGGCCCGGAAAATGCATCAGCGCGGGGCGTTCACCCTGGCCCAGGCTGCCGGGTTCGCGTGGAAGCAGTTCAAGTTCGTGACGCGCGGCGAAAACATCGACGACGTCCATGCAGTCCGTGATTCGGCCCTGACGCTCGCTGCCGGGATCACCGTCGAGGACATCAAGGCGCTCGGCGAAGAAGTCTATGACGAAATGATCGCCTCCCGGATCTGGCCGGGCGCCAAGGCCCTGGCCGAGCAGCACCTCCGCGTGGGCCGCCGGGTCTGGCTGGTCACGGCAACGCCCATCGAAGTTGCCACGGTAATCTCCACCCGCTTGGGTCTGACCGGCGCCCTGGGGACAGTCGGGGAGGTCTCGGACGGCATGTACACCGGGCGGCTGGTGGGCGACATCCTGCACGGCTCGGCCAAAGCCGTGGCGGTCCAGGCCATCGCCGACGAGGAGGACCTGGACCTCAAGCGCTGCTGGGCGTACAGCGACTCCTATAACGACGTCCCGCTGCTGTCACTGGTGGGCCACCCGGTGGCCATCAACCCCGATGCCAAGCTCCGCAGGCACGCCCGCGACCGCAACTGGCCGGTCTACGATTTCCGCGCAGGGCGCCGCGCCGCCACCTTCGGCCTCAAACTGGCAACCCTCGGCGGTGCCGTCTACGGCCTGTGGAAGGGCTTCGCCCGGATCCGCGGCCCGCGCCTCTAGCTTCCCGCGCCTCCAGGCTCTCCCGCTGCAGGTTCCCAGCACCGTACACTCCAAGCGCACGAAAAAACGCCCGCCGCCTTTGCAGGCGACGGGCGTTCTCCACGCTGTTCGAAGTATTGCTACTTCTTGTTGCGGCGCTGGTGACGAGTCTTGCGAAGCAGCTTGCGGTGCTTCTTCTTGGCCATACGCTTGCGACGCTTCTTAATAACTGAACCCACGAAAGTTCCTTACAAACTAGATGCAGTACCTGTCTGATGGAAATGGTCCGTGGACAGAGCTACGAACTGAACAACTGACAGATTCTTACAATGACGTAAAACGTTCCTTAACAGGGTACCGCCTATCGGGGGCGGCTTGGGACAAGCTGCCCTAGGCTGTCTCGGTGTGACCGTCCACCACAGCACCCTTGAGGTACTGCTCCACGGCATTCTCAGGTACCCGGTAGGAGCGGCCGAAGCGCACTGCCGGCATTTCGCCGGAGTGGACCAGGCGGTAAACGGTCATTTTAGAGACGCGCATGACCTCGGCTACTTCAGCCACGGTCAGGAACTTCGCGTTGGAGAAGTTCTGTTCTGCCGACATTTCCCTATTTTCCTTTGCTGACGGATGGACAACAGTGACCCCAGGTACGTGCCAATGCGGTGTTCCGATGCTGAGCCATCCACCAATCACCTAAAAAGATACTCTAGATGTTCATGTGGCAGATGTGAAAGTAGGTAAAGCCACTATTTCGCCTGCCGGCGCTTGCGTGCCGAGGCCGCGAGCTGCTCCAGGACTGAGGCGGAAACGTCCCAATCCATGCAGGCATCGGTGACGCTCTGGCCGTACACGAGCGCGGAACTGCCGGCCGCATGGCCGGCCACGTCCAAGTTTTGGGCGCCGCCCACCAGGAAGCTTTCCAGCATGACCCCGGCGATCGCCTGGGCCGCGGCTCCCCCGTCCTCCAGCTGGGCACCGATCTCCAGCGCAACCTCGGCCTGGCGGTGATGGCTCTTGCCGCTGTTGGCGTGGCTGGCGTCAACCACCAGGCGCGGGTTCAGGCCCTTTCCAGCCAGCTCCCCGGACGCCCGTTCGACGTCGGCGGCTGAGTAGTTGGGACCCTTGCGTCCGCCGCGGAGGATCACGTGGGTGTCCGGGTTCCCGGCTGTTGCCACCAGCGCAGCCCGGCCGTCACCGTCGATCCCCAGGAACGCCTGGGCCGCCGCCGCGGCGCCGCACGCGTCGATCGCCACCTGCAGGCCGCCGTCGGTCCCGTTCTTGAAGCCGATGGGCATGGAGAGGCCGGAGGCCAGCTGCCGGTGGATCTGGCTTTCGGTGGTGCGGGCGCCGATGGCGCCCCAGGAGATCAGGTCCGCCATGTACTGGGGGCTGATCGGCTCCAGAAATTCGGTGGCGGTGGGCAGTCCGAGCGCCGTCACCTGCTGCAGGAACTGCCTGGCGGTGCGCAGGCCGGTGACCATGTCATGGCTGCCGTCAAGGCGGGGATCATTGATCAGGCCCTTCCAGCCCACGGTGGTGCGGGGCTTTTCGAAGTAGGTCCGCATGACCACCAGCAGGTCTTCCTTGTGCTTTTCCGCCTGGCTGACCAGCCGGCGGGCGTATTCCAGCCCGGCTTTGGGATCGTGGATGGAGCAGGGCCCCACGATGACCAGCAGGCGGTCATCCACGCCGTCCATGATGGCTCGCACCTGGTCGCGGCCGCGTTCGACGACGTCCGCCGCCCGGGCGTCCAGGGGCAGTTCGGCGAGAAGTTCGGAAGGGGTGGGCAGCGCGGTGAATTCGCTGACGCGCAGGTTCGACGTGGATTTGGTGCCGGCGGCGGTGGCTGCTGCTGTTGCGGTGCTCATGTTCGGGTCCTGTTCCAGATGGGAAGCGGGCCCGGATTTCAGAACCCGCCGGAGAAACGGCGAAGGGCAGAGAATCATCTCTGCCCTGTTGGCTCTGAAGGAATGCTGGATGCGTGTCAGTTAGACGCGGGCCCCTCCAGAGCCAACGAAAAATACGCATACCAACGGTTAGTCATGGGAAAGACCATAGCCCTGCCGGCCGCCGGCGCAAAATCAGCGTCCGTCACATTTCCTGCGCCGGCCTACCCCAAAAGCTTGCGCAGGAACTGCAGTTGCCGGATCCAGTGGTGTTCCTGGCCGCCTTCATGGTTGTTGAACCGGTACACCTCGATCTCCTTGGCGGCCCCCGTGGAGGACGCCGCGGACGTGCCCGAGCCGTAGGCGTTGAAGCTGGCGAAGACAGTGGACGGCGGGCAGATATCGTCCATCAGGGCCACCGAGTACAGCGCCGGCGCCGTGGCGTACCGGGCCAGGTTGACGCCGTCGAAGTAGTTCAGGACCTCAAGTGCGGGCTGGTAACGGTCCCGGTGGCGCGCCAGGAACTGGGCGATCTCCGGGTAGGGCCCGCGCGGGGTGATGTCGATGGCGCGGGGGAAGTCCTGCAGGAACGGGACGTCGGGCAGCGCGGCGATGACGCCGTCGAGCCGTCCCGCGGTGAGCCCTGCCGTGGCCACCACGATGCCGCCGCCCTGGCTGACGCCTGCGAGCACCACTTTGGCGGGATCGACGGCGGGGTGCGCCTGGGCTGCCTCCACGGCCCGGAAGGCGTCCACGTAGACGCGGCGGTAGTAGTAGTCCTCGCGGTTGGCGATGCCCCGGGTCATCAGGCCGGCGTGGGCCACGTCCCCGGCGGAGGGGTGCGGGTCAGGGGTGTCCCCCAGGGTGCCGCCGTACCCCTGGCCGCGGGTGTCCATGATCAGGTGCGCATAGCCTGCCTGGGCCCAGCGGGTGTCCTGGTTGACCAGGCCGCGGCCGCCGGAATAGCCCACGTAGTGCACCACCACCGGGACTCTGGCACCCTCTTCGAAATTGGCCGGCAGGTGCAGCCAGCCTTTGACCGGCGCCCCGCCGAAGCCGGAAAAGGTGACGTCGAAGGAATCGATCACCGCCAGATAGTTCTCCACCGGTTCGAAGGTGGCGTTTAACGGGAAGGCACGTGCTTCGTCGAGGGTAGCGTCCCAAAACGCGCCCAGGTCCTCCGGCGGCGTGACGTCCGAGGTGTAGCTGCGCAGTTGGGCCAGGGGGAGGTCAAAGAGGGGCATCGCTGTCCGTTCTGTCAGGGGTGGTTGGCGGCCTGGTGTGAAAGTTCCTCTATTTCTAGCGCACGATAACGACATCCAGGCTCCGGGGCCCGTGGACTCCCTCGACGCGTTCCAGTTCGATGTCTGACGTGGCGCTCTGCGATTCTCATGGGTTCAATTCTTAGAGTTCAGGGTCAGGTCCAGGGGTTCATACCGGCGAAGGCTCGTCCCGGCAGCGATGATTCCGCGCAGCTGCGGCAGGCCGCCGTCGACTACTGCGGCCGCGCGCGCCTGTACCAGGACGTTTCCCAACGCCGTGGCTTCAACCGGGCCGGCGATGACCGGACGTCCGGTGGCGTCGGCAGTGAGCTGGCAGAGCAGGGCGTTCTGCGAGCCGCCGCCCACCACGTGCACCACCTCCACTGCACGGCCAGCAAGGCGTTCGGCAGCGGTGATGGTCCGGGCATAACCACTGGCGAGGCTGTCCATGATGCAGCGGGTGATGGCCGCGGGATCGTCGGGCAGCACCTCACCGGCGCGGCGGACCGCCGCACGGATGCGCTGGGGCATGTTGTCCGGGGCAATGAAGTATGGATCGTCGGCGTTGACTTGCGGACCGCCGGCCGGAAGGGCCGCGGCTTCCGTGAGCAGGGCGGTCAGTTCGGGCCGGATTCCTTCGCCGGCCCAGGTCCGCTGGCATTCGCTGAGCAGCCAGAGGCCACCCATGTTGCGCAGGTACCGGATGGTGCCGTCCACCCCGCGTTCGTTGGTGAAGTTCGCTCCCCTGCCGGCCTCGGTCAGGACCGGCTGGTTCAGCTCCAGTCCCACCAGCGACCACGTGCCGGAGGAGATGTACGCGAAGTCCACTTTTTCCGCGGGAACCGCTGCGACAGCGGACGCGGTGTCGTGCGAGCCGACAGCCACCACCTTCGTGTCCTGCGGCAGGTCCACGGCAGCGGCGATCTCCGGCAGGAGCGTGCCAACAGTTTCGCCGGGCTGGATCAGCGGCGGGAACAGGTCCTTCCGCAGCCCCAGCGGAGCAAAGAACCCGGTGGCCCACTCCCCCGCCACGGCGTCGAACAGCCCGGTGGTGGAGGCGTTCGTGGCTTCGGTCCGGCGAACGCCCGTGAGCAGGAAGGCGATCAGGTCCGGGATCAGCAAGGCTTGAAGCCCGTCCAGGTCCCGCTCCGCGGCCAGCTGGTAGATGGTGTTGAACTGCAGGAACTGCAGCCCCGTGGTGGCATACAGCCGCGCGGGGTCCAGCTTGGCGTGGACCGGTGCCACGGCGGCCCGGCTGCGGTCGTCGCGGTAGCTGAACGGCTGCGCCACCAGCCGGCCGGCTTTGTTGACCAGGCCGTAGTCCACGGCCCAGGTGTCGATGCCGATGCTGGCGATCGTTTCGCCCTGGGCCGAGGCCACGGTGGCTGCGGCCCGGAGGCCGGCCAGGACTTCGGCGAACAAAGCGTCGAAGTCCCAGCGGAGGCCGCCGTCGATCTCCACCACGCCGTTGGGGAAGCGGTGAACGGTCTCCAGCGACACCCCCGTGCCGGGAGCGACGCGGCCCAGCATGACCCGGCCGGAGGAGGCGCCAATGTCGACGGCGGCAAACACGCCGGCAGCTGGAACCGTGCTCATCGCAGGAAGGCTGCGGCCACTCCGGCGTCCACGGGGATGTGCAGGCCGGTGGTGTGGGACAGTTCGTTGCTGGTGAGGACGGCGGCGGCGTTGGCCACGTGCTCGGGCAGGACTTCGCGCTTGAGCAGGGTGCGCTGGGCGTAGTACTCGCCCAGCTTCTCCTCGTCCACGCCGTAGACCGCCGCGCGCTTGGCGCCCCACCCGCCGGCGAAGATGCCGGAACCGCGGACCACGCCGTCGGGGTTGATGCCGTTGACGCGGATACCGTACTCGCCCAGTTCCGCCGCGAGCAGGCGCACCTGGTGGGCCTGGTCAGCCTTGGTGGCGGAGTAGGCGATGTTGTTGGGGCCGGCGAACACGGAGTTCTTGGAGGAGATGTAGATGATGTCTCCGCCCAGGCCCTGCGCGATCATCACCTTCGCCGCGGCCTTGGCCACCAGGAAGGAGCCCTTGGCCATGACGTTGTGCTGCAGGTCCCAGTCCTTTTCGGTGGTTTCCAGCAGCGGCTTGGAGATGGACAGGCCGGCGTTGTTGACCACCAGGTCCACGCCGCCGAAAGCCAGGACGGCGGCGTCGATAGCGGCAGCAACCTGGGCTTCGTCCGTCACGTCGGCCTGGACACCAACAGCAACGTCTCGACCGCCAAGCTCTTCGGCCACCTTCTGCGCGTTCTCCAGGTTCAGGTCGGCGATAACCACGCAGGCGCCTTCCGCGGCGAGGCGGGTGGCGATGGCCTTGCCGATGCCGGACGCCGCCCCGGTCACCAGCGCGATGCGGGTGGCGTGGGACTTCGGCTTGGGCATCCGGGCCAGTTTGGCTTCCTCCAGCGCCCAGTACTCGATCCGGAACTTCTCGGATTCCTCGATCGGGGCGTAGGTGGAGATGGCCTCCGCGCCCCGCATGACGTTGATGGCGTTGATGTAGAACTCGCCGGCAACGCGGGCTGTCTGCTTGTTGGCGCCGAAGGAGAACATTCCCACGCCGGGGACCAGCACGATGGCCGGGTCCGCGCCGCGCAGCGCCGGGCTGTCGGCGTCGGCATGGCGGTCGTAGTAGGCCTGGTAGTCCTCGCGGTAGTCGGCGTGCAGTTCCTGGAGCCTGGCGATGGAGTCCTCGATCGAGGCGTCCGCCGGAAGGTCCAGGATCAGCGGCTTGACCTTGGTGCGCAGGAAGTGGTCCGGGCAGGAGGTGCCCAGGGCACCAAGGCGCGGGTGCTCGGCGGCTTCCAGGAAGTCCAGGACGACGGCGTCATCGCTGAAGTGCCCCAGCTGCGGCTTGTCGGTGGAGGCCAGGCCTCGGATCACCGGTGCCAGGGCGGCGGCCTTGGCACGGCGCTCGGCGTCCGGGAGGGCTGCATATCCCGGCAGCTTGGCGCCGAATGGCTGGGCCTTGCCGTTCTCGGCGATGTACTTCTCGGCCTGCTCGATGATCCACAGCGAGTTCTGCTCGGCCTCTTCGCTGGTGGCGCCCCAGGCGGTGATGCCGTGGCCGCCCAGGATGGTGCCGATGGCCTGCGGGTTGGCGTCCTTGATGGCGGCGATGTCCAGGCCCAGCTGGAATCCGGGACGGCGCCAGGGCACCCAGACCACCTTGGTGCCGAAGATCTTGGTGGTCAGTGCCTCGCCGTCCACGGCGGTGGCAATGGCGATGCCGGAGTCCGGGTGCAGGTGGTCAACGTGTGCTGCGTCCACCAGGCCGTGCATGGCCGTATCGATCGAGGGGGCGGCGCCGCCCTTGCCATGCAGGCAGTAATCGAACGCGGCCACCATCTCGTCTTCACGCTCAACACCCGGGTAGACGTTCTTGAGCGCGTTCAGCCGGTCCAGCCGCAGCACGGCGAGGTTTTCCGGCTTCAGCGTGCCCAGGTCACCGCCGGAGCCCTTGACCCACAGCAGCTGGACGTCCTCGCCCGTGACCGGGTCCTTGTCAGTGCCCTTGGCGGAGGTGTTGCCGCCGGCGAAGTTGGTGTTCCGCTTGTCCGCACCCAGGCGGTTGGAACGGGAAATCAGGTCTTCAACAGTCTTGTTACTCATAGCTATTTAGGCGCCCCATCCGGCTTGCTGGCCGCCTGCGCGGTCCTCGTTGATCTGTTTCTGGTAGCCGCTGGCCTTGTAGGCAGCGATCGGGTCCGCGGGCAGGCCGCGGGATTCACGCCATTCGGCCAGGATGGGCCGGACGTCGGTGTAGAACGCATCATTGAAGATGCCGTTGGCGCCCAGGACATCCCCGGCGCGCTGTGCCTCGCCCAGGGCAGCGGTGTCCACCAGCAAGGCGCGGGCTGTCATCTCCTGGACGTTCAGGACCGACCGGATCTGGCCCGGGATCTTCTCCTCCAGGTTGTGGCACTGGTCCAGCATGAGGGCCACGCCGGAGTCCTTGCCGAAGCCGCCGCCACGGATCACCTCGTGCATGATGCGGAAGAGCTGGAACGGATCGGCGGCACCCACGATCAGGTCGTCGTCGGCGTAGAAGCGCGAGTTGAAGTCGAAGGACCCCAACTTGCCCAGGCGGAGCAGCTGCATCACGATGAACTCGATGTTGGTGCCCGGCGCGTGGTGGCCGGTGTCCAGGCAGACGAACGCCTTCTCTCCCAGGGCCAGGGTCTGGGCGTAGGAGGTGCCCCAGTCCGGAACATCGGTGTGGTAGAAAGCCGGCTCGAAGAACTTGTATTCCAGCACCAGCCGCTGCTCGTCGCCCAGTGCAGCGTAGATCTCCTGCAGGGACTCGGCCAGGCGGTCCTGGCGGCCGCGCATGTCATCCTGGCCCGGATAGTTGGTACCGTCCGCCAGCCAGATCTTCAAGTCCTTCGAGCCGGTGGCGTGCATGATCTGGAGGCACTCCAGGTGGTGGTCGATGGCGCGGCGGCGGACCGACTCGTTGGACGAGGTCAGGGAACCAAACTTGTATTCGTCGTCCTGGAAGGTATTGGAATTGACGGTGCCCAGCCCCACGCCCAGTCCGGCCGCATACTCCTTCAGGGCGGCGTAGTCATCCACCTTGTCCCACGGGATGTGCAGGGCCACGGTGGGGGCCAGCCCGGTCAACTCGTGGACCTTCGCTGCGTCCGCAATCTTTTCCTGGACCGTGCGCGGCGTGCCGGGGGTGCCGAACACCTTGAACCGCGTGCCTGAATTTCCATAGGCCCATGAGGGGACTTCGATGGCAAGCTCCTCGAGCCTGCCCAGCGCCGTTGCTACGTCGTTCATGATGCTCTTTCCGGTGTCTGGTTCGTGTGGTTGGTGCCCCGCTGCTGGAGCTGGGGTGCTGGTGGTGCCTGCTGTTGCGGAGGTTTTGTGTTCCGGCGGTCAGCCCGCGGAGGGTGGGGCAGCCAACTGGCTGTCAAGGTTAAAGACTTCTTCCAGTACCTGGAACCCCTCATCGGGCGCCTGGCCGGAGTCTTCAAAGAGTGCTGCCATTTCCGCCTGCCAGCGGGCGTTGACCTCCGTCAGGGCCATCCGGGCGCGGACGGCGTCAAAGTCGTCACACTCCACGTACCCCACCAGGAGCCCGTCCTCACCCAGGAACAGGGAGTAGTTGTGCCAGCCGGCGTCTTTGAGGGCCAGCAGCATCTCCGGCCATACCGCCGCGTGCCTGCGTCGGTATTCCTGAATGAGCGCCGGCTGGACCGAGGAACGGAAACACACCCTCATTGGTACTCCTGTTCAAACCCGCAAAATTTTGAATCGTTTCATTGTTACGATTCAAAGTACAGTTGAACCTGAGCAGGTGTCAAGCAATGGCAATAAACTTTTGATCGCCCGCGCGGAACACCCTGCCGCGGACACATCAACACGGAGAATCGATGAACCGGACAGCCAGCATCAAGGACGTTGCCAACCCACGCTAGCGTGGCCGTGGGAACGGTCTCAAACGTCCTGAATTACCCGGACAGGGTGTCGGAACGGACCAAAGAACGGGTCCTGCGTGCCATCGACGAATTGGGCTTTGTCCGCAATGACGCCGCCCGCCAACTCCGGGTTGGCCACAGCCGCACCATCGGCCTCATTGTCCTTGACGTGGGCAACCCCTTCTTCACCTCCGTGGTCCGCTCGGCGGAGGACGCAGCGGCCCTCCAGGGAAGTGCCGTGCTGCTCGGGGACAGCGGACATGACGCCGGCCGGGAAGCGAATTACATCGATCTCTTCCAGGAGCAGCGCGTCCAGGGCCTGCTGATTTCACCGGTGGGCGATGTCACGGACAGGCTGGACCTCCTCCGCGAGCGCGGCGTCCCCACCGTCCTGGTGGACCGCCTGGCCGACGAATTAAAGTTCAGCTCCGTGGCAGTGGATGACGACGCCGGCGGGTACCTTGCCGCCCGGCATCTGCTTGACACGGGCCGCCGCCGGCTGGCGTTCGTGGGCGGCCCCACCTCCATCCGGCAGGTGGCGGACCGCCTTGAGGGGGCCCGGCGGGCCGTCAAGGAGGAGCCGGACGCCACACTGGAGGTCCTGGACTCGGAGGGGCAGACTGTCCTTGCCGGCCGGAGCGTGGGCGACATGCTGGTGCAGCGGGGCCGCGCGGAGCTGCCGGACGGGATTTTCTGCGCCAACGATCTCCTGGCCCTGGGCGTCATGCAGTCACTCACCATGACCCATACGTTCCGCATCCCGGAGGACGTGGCATTGATCGGCTATGACGACATTGACTTCGCGGTTTCCGCGGTCGTGCCGTTGTCCTCCATCCGCCAGCCCACCGAATTGCTGGGGCGGACTGCCATCGAACTGCTGTCCGAAGAGCTGGAATCGCAGAATCCTGTCCACCGGGCAGTCGTGTTCACGCCCGAACTGGTGGTTCGGCAGAGCACGGCCGCGCCTGAAGCCGGCTGACCCCCCGGGCGGCTACTTCCCGGCCTTCTGCAGCCATTTCATGGATTCCTCCCGCGACGTAAAGAAGCGTGTGGGGCACGGCGGAATGTGGACGCCCAGGAAGAAGTTGGCGATGATCCGGTCCACCGGGCTTGCCCCGAGCAGGGCGATGCGGTTGGCGGCGCAGGGGATGGAGAACACCCCGCGAGCCTCCCTGCTGACGTTCTCGGTGGTGGCCATGTCCACGAGCATTGGGTAATTGCCGTCCCCGGCGATGTCGTTAACGGCAGCCATCGCCGCCTGCGCGTCCTGGATTTCTATGCGCACCTTGGGTTCCCAAATGAGATGGATGATGCCGTCCGGTTGCAACTCCACGGTGCCCTTGCCGCCGTCGACCAATACGGGCTCCATGTCCCGCCTCCCTCCAGTGGGCAGATGTATGTCTCCTATCTTGCCCCAGTACGGAAGGGTCTTAAAGCTTCTCCACCATCAGGTTGCGGTAGGCGGCGCGGAGCGGCGCCATCTGGCGGAAACCCGATCCGGCCACCGGCAAGCGCGCGGCCGGACGGATCATCCCACGCAAACAGCCGAAGCCCGTTGATGGAAAACTCCACCCGGGGTCCGTGCTTCACCACTTCCAGGGTGTAGAAGTCGACGGCATCCTCCGCGGGCGGCAGCGGATCCGCGCCCTGGGCCACCAGTTCGAAGCCGGCACTCTTACGCAGGTTGCAGGTGCGGAAGGCGCGCTCGGACTGGTATTTGTGCCGGAAGTAGGAGACGTGCAGGGCATCGATGTCCCCCGAGTGGTATTGCGGGTAGTACCCGGTGCGGGGCGCCAGTGCCGGACTGAACAGGTCCAGCCCGCCCTGGCCGGCGGCCGCGAAGAACAGCATGGCCAGGCCCGGTTCGGCGAGCGGCAGGAAATCCCAACTGATGCGGATGCCGTCCGGGAACTCCTCGGGGCACCAGAAGGTCCAGTGCGCATGGTCGCCGAACTCGCCGTCATCCAGCATGCCGGCCAGCTCCAGGGCCCCCCTTGTGGCTCCCCAGCCGCAGGGGCCCTTCCGCCACCCAGCCGGCGACATCGTCCGGTCCTGCCAGGGGGTTGCTGTAGAGGACGCCCGTTTCCAAGCCCGCGGCGCCCATCTAGCCCTGTCCCGACGTCGTACTCAATGCCGGCTCCAGCGCACCGTAGCCCAACCGGCCAAGCTGCCGGGCCACCTCTCCGGCCACCAACATGGCACCCTGCTGCGAAAAGTGGGTGTTGTCGGCCAGCCCGCCGGGCCAGCGCGCATGCTCACCGGGCGCGAAGTGGCAAAAGAGCTTCCGGGAGCCGTCGCGCCCCAGCCTCAGGTACAGGTCTCTGGTCCAGGCGTTCAGGTCCATCACCGGGACACCCAGCTCCAGGCCCAGTTCGCGGACCACCTCGGGGTAGTCCTCCAGGCTTGCCTCCAGGACAGCGCCCGACGCCGGACCGTTGGCCGGGTGCCGGCCGTCCAGGAAGTGCCGCCGTTCCACCGGGGTGCACAGGACCGGTGCAGCGCCCGCCGCGCGAACCTCGTCCACCATGGTGCGCAGGTTCGCCGCGAAGCCGGTGCGTGCGGCGAGGTGCTGCTTCTTCTGGTCGTTGTGGCCGAACTGGATGAGCACCGCATCCCCGGGCCCTGCCTCGGCCAGCAGGTCCGCCCAGAGCCCCTCGTCGCGGAAGGATTCCGTGTTTGCCCCGCCTTTGGCGAAGTTGTGCACCGAGCCCCACCGGCAGGTGTGCGGCGGAAGCTGCGCTCCCCAGCCGCTCATCGGGAACTCTTGGGTGGGGCAGTCGGCGACCGTGGAGTCTCCGGCCAGCAGGATTTTCATGGTGTCCCTTCTGGAGTACGGGGTCAGCCCTTGACCGAGCCGATGAGCATGCCCTTGGCGAAGTGCTTTTGCAGGAACGGATAGAAGATGAGGATGGGCAGGGTGGCCACCACGATTACCGCAAACTTGATGCCCTGTTCCGGCGGGATGTAGTTGGGGTCCACGTTGCCGGTGCCCAGGAGGTCGGAGGCGGCCGTGACCTGTCGCAGGTACATCTGCAGCGTCCACTTGGAGTTGTCGCTCAGGTACAGCAGCGGTGACATGAAGTCGTTCCAGATCCCCACAGCGTAGAACAGCGCGAACGTTGCCAACACCGGCTTGGACAGCGGCAGCAGGATCCGCCAGAGGATCCCGATCTCGGTGGCGCCGTCCATCTTGGCCGATTCCTCAAGCTCCGCGGGAAGTTCCTGGAAGAAGTTCTTGATGATGATCAGGCTGAACGGGTTAATGGCCGCCGGCAGGATCAAGGCCCAGTAGGAATTGAGCAGGCCCAGGTCCTTGACCAGCAGGAACGTGGGGATCATGCCGCCGGAGAAGACCATGGCAAACACCACCAGGGACAGGATGACGTTCCTGCCGCGCAGGCTCTTCTTGGCCAGCGGGTAGGCCATGGTCACGGTGAAGGCCAACTGGACCAGGGTGCCCACGGCGGTGACCAGGATGGTGGTGACCAGGGCGCGGGTGAACGCCGGGGTGGCAAAGATGTACTCGTACGAGCCCAGGGTGAACTGCTCGGGCCAGACGAAGAATGCACGGCGCGTGATCTCCGCTTCGGTGGCGAAGGACCCGGCGAAGACGTAGATGAACGGCAGCAGGGTAATGATGCCAATCAGGCCAAGGAACACATAGTTGACGGCGTCGAAAACCCGGCCGCCGCGGGTGTTGTGGATTTTCATGGCTAGAACAGTCCGCTCTGGTTGAATCGTTTGGCCAGCCAGTTGGTGCCGAAGATCAGCACGATGCCCACCAGGGATTTGAACAGGCCCACCGCCGTGGAATAGCTGTAGGCGCCCTGCGTGATGCCCACGAAGTAGACGTAGGTGTCAAAGACGTCCGCCACCTCGCGGTTGAGGGCGTTGGTCATCAGGTAGATCTGTTCGAAGCCCGTGTTGAGCATCTGCCCGATGGCCAGGATCAGCATCACGATGATCGTGGACCGGATCGCGGGAAGCGTAATGTGCCAGACCCGGCGGAACCGCCCGGCGCCGTCGATGATCGCCGCCTCGTACTGGTCCTGGTCCACGGTGGACAGCGCGGCCAGGAAGATGATGGTGCCCCAGCCGGTGTTCTTCCAGATGTCCTGCAGCACGATCAAGGGCCGGAACCAGGCCGGATCGGACAGGAAATCTATGTGCGTCCCCATGAAGTTGTTCAGGAACTGGAACAGCGGTCCGATGTCCAGGGCGAACAGCAGGAAGCTCAAGGACGCCACGATGGTCCAGGACAGGAAGTGCGGGATGTACACCAGCGTCTGGACAGTGCGCTTGAGGATGGACAGGCGTACCTCATTGAGCAGCAGGGCCAGGACAATGGTCAGCGGGAACGCGATGCCCAGGTTCAGGAAAGCCAGGATCAGGGTGTTGCCCAACAGCCGGGGAAAGTCCGGGTTGGCAAAGAAATCCTCGAAATTCTGCACGCCCACCCAGGGGCTGCCGTTCACCCCCAGGAACGGGACGTAATCCTTGAACGCGATGGACACGCCATACATGGGGGCATACCGGAACACCGCGAAGTACACCATGCCGGGCAACAGCAGCAGGTACAGCCACTTGTAGTGCGCGAAATGGACGGAGAACCTGCCGTTCTTCCGTTCCCGGGCGGGCGGCCGGGTGGCCGCCCGCCCCTCAGCCTCGACGACGGGGGCTGCCATTTACTTGTTGTCCTGCCAGAGCTTGTTGATCTCTTCCTTGACCTTGTCGCCGCCGCTGGTGTCCCACAGCTTGATGGCGTCCTTGAGCCCCTGCTCATCGATCTGGCCGGCCAGGTACTTGATCCGGGCATCGGCCACGATGTTGTCCAGCTGTGCTCCCTTGGCAACATACGTTTGGGAAACGTAAGGCGCTGCCGGGTTGTAGACGGCGCTCTTGAGGTCCGCCGCCATGACGTCCGTGCGCTTGTCGAAGACCTGCTGCTCGTAGTCGCTGGCCTGCTTGACCGGGTAGAACTGGTTGCCGGTAACGTTCATGCCCAGCTGGGCGTAGCTCTTGATGTCTGTGGTGACGGCCTTGCTGGCGTCCGTCTCCGGCTTGACCGGAGCGGCCTTGCCGTCCACCACCGTGAAGTTGACGCCCTCAATGCCGTTGTTCAGGAGGATGCCGGCGTCCTTGCCATTCAGGGTGTTCAGGAAATCCAGGACTTTGCCCAGTTCAGCCTCCGTCCGGACACTGGCTTTCGGGATGGCCAGGAAGCCGGAGTAGCCGTCGGTGGGGTGGGCGTGCAGCTTACCGTCGGGGCCTTCGAGATTGCCCACGAACCCCACTTTGTTCTGGAAGTTGTTGGGGTCTGCCTGCTTGAAGAGATTGATCAGGACGCTGACGCGGGAATCGACGTCCACAATGATGCCGCCCTTGCCGTTGAAGAACGGTTCATTCCATTTGGTGCTGTCGAACGTGGCGAAGTCGGGGTTGATGAGCTTTTCATCCACCATCTTCTTGATGAAGCGGTCAGCCTGGAGGAACTCGTCGGTCTCGAAGCTGGGCACCAGCTTTCCGTCCCGCTCGGTCCAGCGGTTGCCGGCGCCAAACCATTCCTCGATCACGTCGTAGGGGCTGTTGCTTCCCAGCGCGCCCCATTTGGGAATGGTGATCCCGTACGTGTCATTCTTGCCGTTGCCGTCCGGGTCTTGCTCGGTGAAGGCCTTGGCCACCTTGTACAGGTCCTCGACGGTCTTGGGCGGCTGCAGGCCCAGCTTGTCCAGCCAGTCCTGCCGGAACATGACCGCGGTCCGCATCGGGGCGCGGCCGCGGAAGATGCCGTAGACCTTGCCGTTGACGCTGGCGTTCTTCTGGATGTCCGGATAGGTGGTCTTTAGGTTGGGGTATTTGTCCAGCTTGTCGGTGAGGTCCCAGAACGCGCCGGCCTGGGCGTTCTTGACGAACCCCGGGCTCTTGCCCTGGATCACCATGACCTGCGGGATGTCCGAACCCGCCAGCGTGATGTTGGTCTTGTCCTCGTAGGAAGCGTTGGGCGCCCAGTTGATCTTTACCTGCTTGCCGGTAATCTCTTCCAGCTTCTTCTGCACGGCACCGTCCGCGCTGGGCGGCTGCGCCTCAAGGAAGGGGGCCATGATGGACACGGAGGTGAGGTCGGCGGCAGGGGCGTCACCTCCGCTGCAGGCCGTAAGGGACAGGGCCGCGGCAGTGGCCACGGCGGCGGCCAGGGAAAGTTTCCTGCGGATCATATTCTTCCTTTTCCACTTCGTTGGGGTTATTTGGGCCTTCCGGCCACGGGATTGATACGTTTCATTAAATCGCCGGGCATGACGGAGCCACGCCCGGCAGGACAGAGGTCAGGCGGTGGAGGCGCCTTGCAGGGCAGGCAGGCTGTCCGACTCCACTGCGAGGGCCTCGGCCACGGATTCGTCATTCGCGGTGAAGAAGCGGTCGCAGAGCCAGCCGGTCAGGAAGAGCCAGGCCCCAATACTGAAGAACGGGATCAGGCCCGGGAGCGCCATGCTGGCGTACACCACGGCGGCGGAGACGAAGAGCAGGATGACCGTTCCCGCAAGATGCCGCACGGCAAACCGCGACGACGTCAGCAGGTACTGGGGCAGCGGCAGTTCGTAACGCGCATACATGGGGAACACGTAGCAGAGCGCGCCGGCCAGGAAGATCGCGGCAACGAAGATGGCCGCCGCAACCAGTTGCGGGAAGATCCCGCGGCCCGTCGAAAAGTAGTTCCAGTTCAGGGCGAGCGCCACAGAGACGGCCATGACCGGCAGCGCGAGGATGTTTGCCCGGCCAAAGTTCCTGGTATATCCGGCCGCAAATCCGCGTACCAGCGGAGCCGCCTCCCCCCGGGCCCGCTTGCGCACCAGGATCTGCGCCGCGGCCGTGGCGGGACCGGCGCCGAAGACGCCGCCGCCCAGCAGGGTGAAGGCGATCCACAGCAGGTTCAGGCCCGCAATCCACACAAGCGTGTCAAAAAATGAGTAGGCACGCGCACTGAAGGTCCCGGACAGCATGGCAGGGCTCCCTTCTGTTCTCCATCGTTGCAGAGGCGAAGCGGAAAGTGTCCCGCATCACGCTGGTAATCGGTTCCTCGAAATCTAGACCCGCACCCGCACTGGGGTCAAGTGAAATTTTGAATCGTTACATAGCTGGACTGGCGACGACCCCATGCCGCACACTGAAAGGTGGAAAGCGCTTGCTGGATCCCTGCGGGCGGCACGAGCTGGCGCCCGGACGGGCAGGACGGAGAACCATGGGCACGGCAACGGAAGCCGCCGGCAACGACACCGGAACCACCACGAGGGCTGCGGCGCGGGTCGCCCTGGTGGGCGTGCACGGCTTTGGCACCCACCACCTGCGGAACCTGGAACGCCTGCAGACGGCAGGCGTCGTCGAACTGGTGGCGGTGGCCGACCCGCAGGCGCCGGCACCTGGTGCTGTACCGCCGTCCGCCACGGTCCACCCCGGGCTCGACGAGCTCCTCCAGGCAACCCCGGGCCTCGATCTGGTCATCGTGGCCACCCCGATCCAGACGCATGCCCCGCTGGCGCTGGCTGCCCTCGCCACGGACGCGGAGCTGTACCTGGAAAAACCTCCCGTCGCGTCCCTTGCCGATTTCAACCGACTGTGCGCCGCGGCGGCGGAGTCCGGCCGGGGAGTCCAGATCGGCTTCCAGAGCCTCGGCTCGCACGCCCTGCAGGCCATCGAAGAACTGCTCGCCGCCGGAACCATCGGAACATTGGAGGGCATCTCGGCCACCGGCCGGTGGGTCCGCGACCGGGCCTACTACAAACGCTCCCGCTGGGCCGGGAAGCGCAGCATCAACGGCGTTGACGTCGTGGACGGGGTGGCCACCAATCCGCTGGCCCACGCCGTTGCAACCGCCCTTCGAATTGCCGGGGCGCGCACCACCGCGGACGTGGCGTCCGTGGAGACCGAACTGTACCGGGCCAACGACATCGAATCGGATGACACCTCCGTGATCCGGATCCGCACCACCTCAGGACTGCCCATCACCTGTGCCCTGACCATCTGCGCGTCCGAATCCGTCGAGCCATACGTGGCCCTCCAGGGCTCGGCCGGGACCGCGGTGTTCCACTACACCGAGGACCGGCTCACCCTTGAGACCGGCGCCGGACGCAGGGAGGAAACGTACGGCCGGGACGACCTGACCGAGAATCTCCTGGCGCACCGCGCCACCGGCGCTCCGCTCACCAGCAGCCTGCTGGACAGCGGGGCCTTCATGCTGGTGCTGGAAGCCATCCGAACGGCGCCGCTTCCCGCGCCCATCGATCCCGCCCACGTCCGGTGGGAGGGCGACGGCGACTCAGCCCACGCCGTCGTAATCGGCATCGAGGACGCGCTGGAACGTGCGGGGCAGCAGCATGCCACCTTCAGCGAGCTGGGGCTCCCCTGGGCCGTCTCCGCCCCGGCCACCTTCGATCTTCCGGCCTCCTGATGGGCGGCCAGGAATCCGGCGCCGGGCACCTCCACGCAATCAACCTCCTCGACGGACGGATTGTCCCCCTGCCTGACGGCTTCGCCGGCCCCCGGCTTCAGCTGGCAGTTGGGCCAGGACGACGGCGACGATCGCGCCCTGGCGCGGCAGACCGGCTATGAGCTTGAAGTCCGTGACGCCCGGGGCACGGTGGTGTGGGATTCGGGGCCGGTGGCTTCGGCGTCCCAGCGCCGCGTTCCCTATGGCGGTCCCGGGTTGGCAGACGATGCCGACTTCGCCTGGAGCGTGCGCATCCGCGATGCTGCCGGCAACCCAGGCCCCTGGTCTTCCCCGCAGCCTTTCAGCACCGGCCTCACGGAACCTTCCTGGCAGGCCACCTGGATCAGCCGGGCGCCGGGCGGACGCGCCCCGCTGGAAATCCACAACCACGCCCTGCGGGTGGCCGGCTCCCCCTTCCTGCCTGTCCCGTGCCCCGCACTCCGCAGCATCCGGCTCGAGGCCCGGCTCCGGCCCGTGATGGGGAGGGCCGGCATCATCCTGCGGAGCCGCGGACCGGGAACCGGCCTGCTGCTCGAACTGGGCCCGGCCGGAGAATTGGTCCTGCGCCGCACCCCGGACTGGGAAATCCCCTCCCCCGCCACCCCGGATTCCGAGATCCTGGGCACCGCCGCAGCCGCCGGGGGCCGGCAACCGGGCCCCGGATCGTGGCAGGACCTGGCCATCAGCGACGACGGGCAAACCATCCGGGTAGCGCTGGACGGGACGGAACTGCTGGTGGTTGAAGAACCGGCCTCCCCGGACGGCGGCGGAATGGCCGCCCTGCACCAGGGGCCCCGGAGCCAGGCGGAGTACGCCCGGCTCCGCGTCACCGGAACTGTTCCCGGCCGGTCCGGGGACGTCCTGCTGGACCACCATTTTGATGCCGGGGAGGAAGACGCCCTCGCGTGCCTGGCCCAGTGGGGCCGCACCACCGGGCACCGGCAGCCCGATGAGTGGACGCTGTTCCGGAGCACCGTGGTGCTGGACGGGACAGTCCGGCGGGCCAGGCTCTTCGTGGCGGCCCACCACCATGCGCAGGTTTCGGTGGCCGGCACGCCCTGCCTCAGCACCACGTCGTTCGGCTATCCCGGCGAGGGGTATTACGACGCCGCCGACGTCACCGAAGTCCTGGCCGAGCACACGGCCGGCACGCCCGTGCCTGTGACGGCCCTGCTCCACTGGTACGGCCCGGGCCAGGGCCGCGCCGCGGGCGTCCCCGGCCTGCTGGTCCGGCTGAGCGTTGATTACGACGACGGCCGGCGGGACGTTCTCACCTCGGGCCCGGGCTGGCGTGCCGGCGAGGCGCCGTACCGCCAGTCGGGCTACCGCAATGACGAGGGCGACCCCGTGGAGCACCTGGACGGCGAGGCGGCGGCAGCCCTGGACATCACCGAAGACCTTCCTGCCGCCATCAACGGCGGCCGCCACCCGTCGTCGGACTTCCCCCGGCTGCACGCCCGCCGGACGTTCCTTGGCGGGGAGTTCGTGGCACCGCGGCAGTTCCTTGCCGCGGAGGATGGCACCATGGTGGCGGACTTCGGCCGCGTCATCCCGGCCAGGCCCGAGGTGGACTTCCTTGCCGGCATCCCGGGGCGCACCGTCATGCTCCGTGCCGGCTACGTCCTCCGCCCGGACGGACGGGTGGACGCCGGGAAGACCGCCAGCCAGAACACGGACATGTCCTTCCCGTACACCCAAACCGCCGGGCCCCAGCAGTTCCGGGCCTCGGTGCACCTGGGCTTCCGCTACCTGGAACTGCCCGGCGTCGAGGCCGCGGAGGTGTCCCGCGTTGGCGCCTTTACCGTCTACGGCCGCCACCCCGGCGAGGGCAGCTTCAGCAGCTCGGACCGGGCCCTGGACGCCGTGGTCGGGCTGCTGCGCGATTCTGCGCTCTACGGTGTCCAGGAGCAGTTCGTGGACACTCCCACCCGGGAAAAAGGCCAGTTCCTGGCCGACGCCGCGAACATTTCCTACGCCACCATGGCGCTCTTCGGCGAACACGCCTATACGGCGCAGGCGCTGCGGGAGTTCGCCTGGTCAGCCCGCCGCTACTGGAGCACCGGGGCGGATCAGGGCCGGTACAACGCCGTCTATCCCAACGGCGACGGCAAGCGTGACATCCCCGATTTCTCCCTGATGCTGCCGGAGTGGGCGGAGGAGTACCACCTGCGCTCCGGAGACCTGGGCCTGGTCCGCGAACTGCTCCCCCACCTGCGCAACACGGCTGACTACGCGCTGCGCTACATTCAGGCGGAAGGCCCGACGGCGGGACTGGTCACCAGGCTGGGCGGCGGCTCCGGCCCCTACCTGCACGGCATCGTGGACTGGCCCGCGCCCGGCCGGTTCGGCTATGACATGGAGTGCGCGGCCAAGACCACCGTCAACGCCCAGGCCTACTCGGCACTGGTGTCAACGGCACGGCTCTGCAACGCGGCCGGCGACGAAGACGCAGCCATCCGCTACTCCACCGCCGCCCGTTCGCTGGCCGGCGCCATCCGCACCCGGTTGCGCGTGGGCGGGGTGATGGTGGACGGCCTCCATGAGGACGGGGCACCCAGTTCCCACGCTTCCCAGCACGCCACGTCCTTCCCCCTGTCCCTGGGCATCACCGATCCCGGCCACGCGGAAGCCGATGCCGCCCGGATCGCCGGAATGGGCATGCGGCAAGGCCCCATGACGGTCCACCGGCTGGTCCGCGCATTGATGAGCCAAGGCCGCACGGACGCCGTCCTGGACCTCCTCACCGCGAAGGACCAGCCGGGCTGGGCGCGCCTCCTGGACCGCGGCGCCACCTTCACCTGGGAAGCCTGGGACCTGGCCGAGGGCACCGACTACAGCCAGTCGCACGCTTGGTCCGCGTCCGTACTCAAGGAGATCCTCGAGCACCTGCTCGGCATCCGCTACACCGTCCCTGGCGGAACCGGGGTGGTGATCGAGCCGCCGTTGTGCCGCCTGGAGCATGCCCGCGGCAGTATCCCGGTGGACAACGGCTACGTGCACGCGAGTTGGCGCAGGCAGGGTGGTTCGGTGGAGCTGGAGTGCACGGTCCCCCCGGGTACCACGGCCACCGTCCGGCTGCCCGCCGGCACTTACGGGGTCAAGGGGCCCACTGCGGATGACGCCGTCGTACTTTCCGCCCCGGCGGGCGCCGACGACGGCGCCACCAGGGACTTCCGTGTGCACACCGGCACCTGGACGTTTATTCCAACCGGCCAATTTTGAGTGGGGAAGCGGTGCCCGGCGGGAACCATTCCAAAGACAAAGGAGTCCCATGACACAGCAGGAAAGCACAGGCCCGTCCAGCGTTTGGAGCAACGTTGCGGGCATCGCGTTCGGCGGCGACTACAACCCTGAGCAGTGGCCTGCGAGTGTCCGGCGGGAGGATCTGGACCTCATGCAGGAGGCGGGGGTGAATTTCCTCAGCGTCGGCATCTTCTCCTGGGCCCTGCTGGAACCGGCCGAGGGCCGCTACGAGTTTGGCTGGCTGGATGAGGTCATGGATAACCTCGCCGGGATCGGCGTGAAAGTGGCCCTGGCCACCGCCACTGCCGCGCCTCCGGCCTGGCTGGTCCGCAAGCATCCGGAAATCCTGCCGGTGACGGCTGACGGGACCGTGCTGGGACCGGGCTCACGGCGGCACTACACGCCGTCGTCGTCCGCCTACCGCCGCTACGCTGCCGGCATCACGCGTGTACTCGCCGAACGGTACAAGGACCACCCCGCGCTGGCGCTGTGGCACGTGGACAACGAACTGGGCTGCCATGTCTCGGAGTTCTACGGGGAGGAGGACGCCGCCGCCTTCCGCGCCTGGCTCGAACGCCGGTACGGGAGCATCGATGCCCTGAACGCCTCCTGGGGCACGGCATTCTGGTCCCAAAACTACGGCTCCTTTGAGGAAATCCTGCCGCCCGCCGTCGCGCCGTCCACCCTGAATCCGGGTCAGCAGCTGGACTTCCAACGGTTCAACTCATGGGCCCTGATGGAGTACTACCGGGAGCTGGTGGCGGTGCTGCGCGAGGTGACCCCGGACGTCCCCTGCACCACCAACCTGATGGCCTCCAGCGCCACCAAGTCGATGGACTACTTCGGCTGGGCCAAGGACCTGGATGTCATCGCCAACGACCACTACCTCGTGGCTGCGGACCCGGAACGGCACGTCGAACTCGCGTTCAGCGCCGACCTCACGCGCGGCATTGCAGGCGGTGACCCGTGGATCCTGATGGAACATTCGACGTCGGCCGTCAACTGGCAGCCGCGCAACCAGCCCAAGATGCCCGGCGAGATGCTGCGCAATTCACTGGCCCACGTGGCCCGCGGGGCCGATGCCGTGATGTTCTTCCAGTGGCGGCAAAGCTTTGCGGGGTCGGAGAAGTTCCATTCCGCCATGGTGCCGCACGGCGGACGGGACACGCGGGTGTGGCGTGAGGTGGTGGAGCTCGGCGCGGCCCTGAAACGCCTCGAACCTGTGCGTGGTTCGCGGGTCCAGTCACGGGCCGCCATTGTCTTTGACTATGAGGCGTGGTGGGCCAGTGAAATCGACTCCAAGCCCAGCATCGATGTGAAGTACCTGGACCTCCTCAGGGCATTCCACCGGTCCCTGGTGCTGCGCGGAGTCTCCGTGGATATGGTGCATCCGTCAGCTTCGCTGGAGGGCTACGACCTGGTGCTCGTGTGCACGCTGTACGCCGTGTCCGATGACTCCGCCGCCAATATCGCTGCTGCCGCCACAGCCGGCGCAACGGTTCTGGTCAGCTACTTCAGCGGGATCGCGGACCTGCAGGACCACGTACGGCTGGGCGGCTACCCGGGCGCGTTCCGCGAACTCCTGGGCGTGCGGGTGGAGGAGTTTCACCCGCTGCTGGCAGGGGTCCAACTCAAACTGAGCGACGGGACCACCTCGTCCATCTGGAGCGAGCATGTCCATCTAGCCGGCGCCGAGGCAGTGCAGGCGTTTACCGAATACCCGCTTGAGGGCGTCCCTTCCCTGACGCGGCGGCCTGTTGGATCCGGAGCGGCCTGGTACCTGGCCACTTTCCCGGATGCGGACGGGATTGAGGCGGTTCTGGACAAGCTGTTGGCCGAGTCCGGGGTCTCCCCCGTTGCCGCGGCCGACCCCGGCGTGGAACTAACGCGGCGCCTGTCCGCCGATGGGCGCAGCTTCCTGTTCGCGATCAACCACACGCGTTCGGACGCCGCCGTCTCAGCCACCGGCATGGACCTGCTGACCGGCGGGCCGTTCGCCGGCACCGTTCCGCCGCGCGGCGTCGCGGTGGTGGCGGAGAGCTAGGCGCGCCCGTCAAGGACGTACGACGGCGGCGCCTCCTTGGAGCGCCGCCGGGTCGCCGGGGTCGCCGAGAAGGGCGGCTCGGCCGGGCAGGGCGGGTCGGGCGGCTCCCAGGACCGCCGCCCTGACGAACCGCGGGACTTTCATTGCTCCCTTGATCTCCTCTCACGGGTGGCTGGAGGAGGCCCCCTTATCCACATAGGGCTTTTGGGCGGGTTTGGATGTCCGCCCTGGTGGAAGACTTTGGGTATGGAAGCGGTTGTGGGGGCGGCGGTGTTGGGAGTTGGGGCGGAGCCTGCGGCGGCGTGTGCTGTTCTGCCCGCCGCGACCTCGGTTGTTGATGTAGTGGCGCTGCTTCGGTCCGTCCCTGTCGCGGGTGATGGTGTGGGGATCCAACCACGTCAAGGGGGTGCGCCGCCCCGTAGGAGCAGCCTGAGCGGCAGCAGTAACCGTACAGCTGCGCCTTAAACAGCTCCGCCCCGGGAGGAACCCTTGGTTCCCGCCGGGGCGGAGCTGCCACCCGCCGTCGGAGGTTTGGAGTGGCGAGTTATCCACCCATACTGTCCGGAGCCGTGTTGGCGAGGTGAAGAATCAGTTGCTGATGGCCGACTTCATCTCGTCGGTGGCCTTCTTGCCCGCGTCGGCCGGTGACAGGCGGTCAAACAGGACTTCCGATGTGTACCGCTTGATGATTTCCTGGATCGCTCCTGCACCCTTCGGCGGCGGCGCCGGGGCTTCGCCGAGTTCGCCCTTGATCTGGTCGATGAAGTTGACCACCTTGACGTCGGCCGGAGTCAGTTTGGGCTGGATGGCTGCCCGGACCTCCGAGTTCGGGTAGACACCGCGGTCCGCCAGGAGCGCTTCGCCGGCCTTGACGTTGTTGGTCAGGAAGTTGATGAACTTGGCTGTTTCCTGCGGGTGCTTGGTGCGCGAGGAAGCAGACCAGAACTGCGAGGCCTTGTACCAAAGCTCCGCGTCGGCCGCCGAGCCCGTTTTGGTGGGGAACCGCAGGATCTTCAGGTCTCCGCCACTCGCCTTTTCCAGGGCCGGAGCCTGGTTGGACCACCAGAACGCCATGGCATTCTTGCCGGTCGCCAGTCCACTCTGGTCGAGGGGAGCAGCCTCAGCCTCAACCACCTCGGACGCGGAGGGCACCGCCTTCTTCTGGCTCAGCTCCTTGAGGAACGCCCACCATTCAGCGATGTCACCGGACTCAAAGCCCAGCTTGCCGTCGGACGTATACAGGGACTTGCCGTCCTGCCGGAGCCAGACCCCCAGGGAGGCCTCGTCCGTTCCATAGGCTGCCGCACCATAGGTGCCCTTGGGCGACTTGGCCGTAATCTCAGCGGCGATCCGGCCGAAGTCATCCCACGTCCATTTGGTGTCATCCGGCAGCGGAACGCCCGCGGCCTGGAAAACGGCGGGATTGGCCAGGATGGTCGCGGCGTTGATGCCGGCCGCGATACCGGTCAGGCCCTTCTGGCTCTTGCCGGCATTCAGGGCCGCCTCATCCATTTTGGAGGTGTCGATATCGTACTTGGACAGATCCAGGAGCGCGCCACGGCTGGAGTACTCCGTAATGTACTTCTCGTCCATCTGGATGATGTCCGGGGCGTCGTTGGCTGCCACCTGAGTGGCCAGCTTGTCCCAGTAGCCACTCCAGTCGCCAAACTCCGGCTTGATCTTGATTTTGGGATTTTCGGCTTCGAATTGCTTGATGGCTTCCTGCGTCAGCTGGGCGCGTTTGTCGCCGCCCCACCAGGAGAAGCGAAGCTCCACGGTTCCGTCAGCATTTTGCGGAGTGGCTCCGCCGCCGCAGGCACTGAGGGCCATGATGGCGGCGACTGCGGCTGCAACCGCACCGGCTTTGCGGGTTCGGCGCGATGCGCGTGAAGGTGGTGCCCCTGCCGACTGCTTGGCAGCCGATGCAGGACGGGGAAATAGCGGCACTGTGTAACTCCGATCTTCTTTGATCCAGGTGCGGTGACGTTGGGGTTTGGCATGTGGCGTGGCCCTCGAGGTTTCAAAGGCGGACCTATGCCGCGAAAGCGCTTTTCTATATCTAATACTACAAGTTGGGCACTTGTATTACAAGATGTGCCACGAATATACCCGACCCCGGGCGCACGAACGGCCCGTCGCGTGCGACGGGCCGTTCGAAAGGGTGGTGCTGGATGATCGTGGTGCCGCCTGACGGGCAGCCCTCGGTTACGGGTAGCGCCGGGTGGCGCGTGCTGTTACTTGATGCCGGTGGTGGCGATGCCCTTGATCAGGAACCGCTGGCCGAACAGGAACACCAGGAAGACGGGCAGCAGGGACACGATGGACATGGCGAACAGGGAGCCCCAACTGGTGGCGGACTGCGAGTCGACGAAGGCGCGCAGTGCTACCGGAACGGTGAACATGTCCGGGTCCGTGAGGTAGATCAGGGCTCCGAAGAAGTCATTCCAGGTCCAGATGAACGTGAAGATCGTGGTGGTGGCCAGGGCCGGCACCATCAAGGGCAGGATTACGCGCAGGAAGATGCGCGGATGGCCGGCTCCATCGATCCTGGCGGCCTCATCAAGCTCCTTGGGGATGCCGCGGATGAACTGCACCATGAGGAAGACGAAGAACGCATCCGTGGCGAGCAGCTTGGGGACGATCAGCGGCCAGAAGGTGTTCACCCAGCCGATCTGCGAGAACAGGATGTACTGCGGAACGATCACCACGTGGAACGGGAGCATGATGGTCAGCAGCATGATGCCGAAGAACAGCTTCTTGGCGGTGAACTGCAGCCGGGCGAACGCATAGGCGGCCATGGAGCACGAGATGAGGTTGCCCAGGATCGAACCGATCACCACGATGGCGGAGTTGATCATGTAGTGGCCGAACGGGTGCGTCAGGGCCGACCATCCGGAGGTGTAGTTGCTCATTTCCAGGCTGCTAAGCCACAGGCCCGGTTCACGGAAGATCAGGTCATTGGGCCGCAGCGATGAAACCACCATCCACAGGAGCGGATAGATCATCAGCCCGCCGGCCAGGATCAGGATGCCGTGCTTCATCAGCGCTTTACCGCGCTGGGCCCTGCTGAAGGCCAGCGTTCCCCGGGACTCGCGGACCCTGGACTTGCGGTTCGTAGGCTTGCCGGCGCCCCCGGACTTCTTCTCCGGGGTGGGCAGCGTCTCAAGCTTAGTCGTCATAGAAAACCCAATACTTAGAAGCGATGAAGTTGATGGCGGTGAAGACGCCGATGATGAGCAGCAGCACCCACGCCATGGCTGAGGCGTAGCCCATGTCGAACTGGCCGAAGCCCTTTTGGTAGAGGTACAGGGTGAAGAACATCGTGGAGTCGGAAGGTCCGCCGTTGCCGCCGGAGACGATGAACGCCTGGGTGAAGGACTGGAACGAACCGATGATCTGCAGCACCAGGTTGAAGAAGATGATCGGGCTCAGCATCGGCAAGGTGATCCGCCAGAACTGCTGGAGCGTGGTGGCACCGTCCACCCTGGCTGCCTCGTAGTACATGTTGGGGATCTGGCGCAGGCCCGCAAGGAAGATGATCATCGGGGCTCCGAAGGTCCAGACGTGCAGCAGGATGATGGATCCCAGGGCCGTGCTGGGGTCCGAGATCCAGCCCGGACCCTGGATGCCGAACATGGCCAGGACCTGGTTGACCAGGCCCGTGGTGCCGAAGATCTGCTTCCACAGGATGGCGACGGCAACTGAGCCGCCCAGCAACGACGGCAAGTAGAACACCGAACGGTAGAACGGAAGGCCGCGGAGCCCCTTGTCCAGGACGAGCGCGATCAGCAGTGCCACAGCGAGCTGCAGTGGCACACCGACCAGGACGTACGTAAACGTGACCCGCAAGGAGTTGTGCAGCCGGGCATCGCTGAGCATCCGGGTGAAGTTATCCAGCCCCGTCCACTCAGGCGGCTGGAGCAGGTTGTAATCCGTAAAGGACAAGTACAGGGACATCAACATCGGGCCGATGGTGATGGCCACCAGGCCCACCAGCCACGGCAACAGGAAGATATAGGCGGCCTTGTTGTCCCGCCTGTTGGCCTTCTTCTCCTCGGCGGTGGCTTTACCCTTCCGCCGGCTCAACGAAGACAGTTCGCTAATGGCGCTCACGGTTGCTGCTCCGTCACGGACAGCAGGCACGCTGCGGCCGGCAACTGGGCCGGACGGGGCGTCCTGGGGATGTGCTTTGCGGCCATGTGGTCTCCTTTGGTCATCGTGGCCTCCACGTTTCGGTCATCGCCAGGCGATGGGGGGGATCACGCACTCCCTTCGCGGGCCCGCTCCACGCCTGTCAGGGCTGGAGCTCTTCCGCCGCCGGGAGCGTCGTTTTAGAAAGCGGCTCCGTACCAAAGTAAACGGTTTCTTGACTCCTGTACAGCCCTTTGTTAGTTTTTGAGAAAACGTTTTCTGTTACGCATAACAGGGTCGCACAGTCACAAAAAATGAGGGGCACGACAATGAAGTTTGGTCTCAGGAAATCCGTGATGGGAATCACCGGTGCCGCCGCCGCACTGGCCCTGGTTCTGACCGGCTGCGGCAACAGCCCGCAGGCCGGAAAAGCGGGGACGGCGGAGCATCCCGTCACGATCCGGTTCGCCTGGTGGGGCAACGACTCCAGGGCAAAGACCACCATGGAGGTCATCAAAGCCTTCGAAGCCGCCAACCCCACCATCAAGGTCCAGGGCGAGAACACGGAATTCAGCTCCTATTGGGACAAGATGGCCACCCAAATCGCCGGCGGAACCACCCCGGACGTGATCGCCATGAGCGGCGCCTACCCCAGCGAATACGCCAGCCGCGGCGTCCTCCTGGACCTGGACAAGGTCAAGGGCCAGATCGACACCTCAAAGTTCGCCGAAGGGACCGTTGACCTGGGCAAGATCAACGGCAAGCAGTACACCATCACTGCCGGCGTCAACTCCATGTCCATGGTCCTGGACCCCAAGGTCTTCGAGGCCGCCGGCGTACCGCTGCCGGACGACGAAACCTGGACGTGGGACGACTACGCACGGATCGCCGCGGAACTCACCAAAAAGTCGCCGGCCGGCACCTTCGGCACCACCCCGATGGCCAACGACTCCTTCCTCGCCGTCTGGGCGCGGCAGAACGGCCAGGAGCTCTACACGGACGACGGCAAGAAAATGGGCATCAGCGAAGACACGCTCGCCAAGTGGTTTGAGCTCAACAAGAACCTGATGGAAACAGGCGGCGCCCCATCTGCCTCCCAGACCGTCGAGGACGGCTCCGCCCAGCCCGAGATGACGCTGATGGGCCAGGGAAAGCAAGGAATGAAGATTTCCTGGAGCAACCAGATGACGTCCTACTCCGGCGCCCCGCTGGTCATGATGAAACTCCCCGGCGAAAGCAAGACGCCGGGGGCGTGGCTGCGGTCCTCGATGGAATACGCCATCTCGTCCAAATCGTCCCAGCCCAAGGAAGCGGCCCTGTTCATCAACTACCTGGTCAACAACATGGACGCGGCCGGCAAGATCAAGAGTGACCGCGGCATGCCTGCCAACACCGAGCTCAAGGCGGGAATCACTCCCCTGCTGAAGGAAACCCAGCAGAAGGAAGCCACCTACCTGGACCGGATTGCGGCCATGAAAATCCCGGCGCCCAGGCCTTTCCCGGCAGGATCATCGGCAACCATGGAGGTTTTGAACCGTTACAACACAGATGTACTCTTCGGAAAGATCTCGCCGCGGGACGCCGCCAAAGGCATGATTTCAGAAGTCAACCAAAACCTCGCCTGACCCCGCGGCGGACAGATTCACAGGCGACAACCAACGAAAGGAGGCAGGCACATGATCAAGACAGCACGGCCCAGCGCCATCGCCGGATACGACGACTGGCCTGCCTATGTCCGGGCCCACCCCCGCTACCTGGCGTCCACCGCCGCCGCGCAGAAGCTATCCGATGCTTTGGGCGTCCCCGGTGCGCCCGCGCCTTTGGAAATAAGGGTGCACTGGGAGGAAACGTACGACGACGCCACCACCACCGAGCTGAGCTGGCAGTTGGGCTTCGGGCCGCCCACCACGGGCTGGCTGGTCCGTCCGGCCGGAAGTTCCGGGCCACTGCCAGGCGTACTGGCCCTGCACTGCCACGGCGGAAACAAGTTCGGCGGCGCGGACCGGCTGGTGGATCTCCCGGCAACCCACCCATCGGCGGCTGCCGCCCGCGCCGGGCACTATGACGGCCGGGCACTGGCCACCGGGATCGCCCGCCAAGGATTCGCCGTCCTGGCCCACGATGCCTTTGCCTGGGGAAGCCGCAGGTTTGACCTCTCCACCCCGCCGTGGCGGACCGCTGCGGCCGCCGACGCGCGGCAGGCACAATGGCGGGCGGACGGCGTCGTGCCTTCCGACGCGGAGGAATACAACGCCGCTGCCGGCTTCCACGAGGACACCGTGGCCAAGGCGGCAGGGCTCCTGGGCACCAGCCTGGCCGGCATGGTGGCCCACGACGACCTCGCCGCCCTCGACGTCCTGGCCGCACTGCCCGGCGTGGATGCAGACAATCTGGGGTGCATCGGCTTCTCCGGCGGGGGCGGCCGCTCCCTGACGCTCGCCGCCCTGAGCCCGCGCATCCGGGCAGCCGTGGTCACCTGCATGATGACCACCTTCGAATCCCTCTTCCCCGCCTACCTCGACGCGCACTCGTGGCTGCTGCAAACCCCGGGGCTCTGGCGCCTGGGTGATTGGCCCGAGCTCACCGCACGTTCGGGGGCCGCCCGGTTCCTGGTGCAGTATGCCTTGGCGGATGAGCTCTTCCCGGAGGACGGGATGCGCCAGGCCCACCGGTTGCTCGAATCCCTGCACAGCGGCACGGACAGGTACGCCGGAAGCTTCTGGCCCGGCGGGCACGTCTTCACGGCGGCCATGCAGGACGAAGCCCTCCAATTCCTGGCTGAAACGCTGACCAACTGACCCCCTACCGGCAACACTCCCAAGGACCCACGTGACTATTCAGCAAGCCGCCTCCACGGAACCCGGGCGCGAGAACACGCCCAAACCTCCGGCCGCCGTCCCCCGCATTGCCTTGGTGGGCGTGCACGGCTTCGGCGAGCGGCACCTTGCCAACCTGGCCCGGCTCGAACAGGCCGGTGCCCTGGAACTGGTGGCCGTCGCCGATCCCAACCCGCCGCAGGCGGGCACGCTCGCGGACACCGTGGCAGTGTTCCCCGACTTGGACGGCCTGCTCGCTGCGCAGCCGGGTGCCGACGTCGTCATTCTTGCCACTCCCATCCAGACCCATGCCCCGCTGGCCATCGCAGCACTGCAAGCCGGGATGGACGTCTATGTCGAAAAGCCGCCGGTGGCATCGCTGGCGCAGTTCGAGCAGGTCCTGGCCGCGGCCCGGGAGCACGGGCGCCTGGTCCAGGTGGGCTTCCAAAGCCTGGGCTCCCAAGCCCTGCCCGCCATCCGGGACCTGGTGGATACGGGTGAAATCGGCACCGTCCTGGGTCTCAGCGCCACCGGCCAATGGCTGCGGACCAAGGCGTACTTCAACCGCTCGCGCTGGGCCGGAAAGCGCAGCCTCGACGGCACGGACGTTGTGGACGGGGTGGCCACAAATGCCCTCGCCCACGCCGTTGCCACCGGATTGCACCTGGCGGGCGCTCATACCCTCGCGGACGTCGTCTCGGTGGAAACAGACCTGTACCGGGCCAACGACACCGAGAGCGACGACACCTCCATTCTTCGGGTCCGCACCGCAGGCGGAAACACGCTGCTCTGCGCCCTCACGCTCTGTGCCCCCGAACAGCTCAACCCCGCCGTCACCGTGCACGGAACCCTGGGCGAGATCACCCTCTCCTACACGGAGGATGACGTTGTCATCACCACCCCGGACGGCGAGCGCCGCGAGTCTTTCGGCCGGACGGACCTGCTCGAAAACCTGCTGGACGCCCGTGCCAACGGGACGCAGCTGCTGTGCGCGCTGGAGGACACCGGAGCATTCACCACCGTCCTGGAAGCCATCCGTACAGCGCCGGCACCCGCCCCGATCGGCGCCGAATTCATCACCTGGCAAGGCGAGGGCGACGACGCCCACCCCGTGGTGCAGGGCATCTCCGGCCTGGTGGAACGCGCCGTCAAGGCACAGGCAACATTCGCCGAACTCGGTGTCCCCTGGGCCCGCCCCCTTCCGCCGGTCCGGACGCTGAGCGTTGGGGGCCGCCCGGTCGCGGACTACCAGGACGGCAGCCATATCCGGCCGGTTTCTTCCCCGCGCCCCTACCTGCATCCGGTGCGCACCCTGAACGGCACCGTGGTGACAGACCACCAGCCCCTGGACCACGTGTGGCACCTGGGCGCCGGCGTGGCCCTGCAGGATGTGGACGGGGTGAATTTCTGGGGCGGCCGCACCTACACCAGGGAAGCCGGCCAGTACGTCTGGCGCCCGGACCACGGCAGCATCGCAAGCACCGGCACCGCGTCGTTCCAGCCCGACGCCGGCGCCGGCAGGCCCGGCGTCCTGCGGGAGACGCTGAGCTGGAACGGGCAGGACGGCTCCCCCGTCCTCCTCGAGGAGCGCACCTGGGCGTGGTCCGGCGTCGCGCCCTCCGCCTGGCGGCTGTCACTGGACTTTGCACTGTCACCTGCCGGAAGCACGCCGGTCAGCCTGGGCAGCCCGGGCTCCAACGGCCGGTTCGAGGGTGGCTACGGCGGCTTCTTCTGGCGGCTTCCCGAATGCGTGGACGCGGCCGTCTGGACACCGGCCGGCGCCGGGGAGTCGCAGACGCACGGCAGCGTCACGCCGTGGCTCGCCTGGTCGGGAACGTTCGACGGCGGCCCGGCCACCTTGGTGTTCGTGGCATCCGGGGACTCCCCGGATCCGTGGTTTGTCCGGGTGGACGGCTACCCGGGCGTGGGCCAGTCGCTGGCGTGGGATACGCCTGTCATCGCGGAGCCCGGGAACCCGGTGCGGCGGCACATCACCGTTTTTGTGGCCGACGGACTCCTGGCCACAGCCGACATCGAAACACTGATCAACCAGCAGGGGGACCTGTCATGACCCAGACCACAGCCGCAGCCGTTCCCCCCCAGGAGGCGCGCGTGGCTCCCGGATCACTGGCAGACCGGGCCATCAAGCGCCGCCGCGTCCTGGACGTCCTGGACGCCGCCGGGCGGGATTCGCTGCTCCTCACCACCAATACAGCCCTGACCTGGTACCTGGACGGCAGCCGAGTCCACGTCAGCCTGGCCGGCGACCCCATCGCCGCCGTGCTGGTTGCCCGCGACGGCGACCACCTGGTGACGTTCAACAACGAAGCCGGCAGGATCGCGGCCGAGGAGCTTCCGCTGGGGGTCAACCTGCACACCGTTCCCTGGTACGCGAACCTGCACCAGGCAGCGGCCGCGGTCGGCAATGACGCCCTGCCGCCGCTGTCCGAAGGAGAGGTGGCCGCCGAACTGCGCGCCGCCCGCCAGCAGTTGCTTCCGGCGGAGAGTGCACGCTACGCCCTGCTCAGCGCCGAACTGGCCGGCATCATGACCGATGTACTGTCCGGCGCCCGCCCGGACACCACCGAATTCGGGCTGGTCTCGGCGCTGGCCGCCCGGGTGGTGGCCGCCGGCGCGGAGCCCCTGGTGCTCCTGTGCAACGGCAGCTCCCGCAGCACGTTCCGGCACCCCCTGGCCACCCAGGGGCCCCTGGGCCGGCGCGCCATGGCGGTGGTCTGTGCCCGCCGCGACGGCCTGGTTGCCAACATCACCCGCTGGATAAGGTTCGACGCCGGCACGCCCGGCGAGCGCGACGCCGAGGCCCGCATCGCGGCAGTGGAGGCGGACATTTTCGATGCCACGGTTCCCGGAACCCGGCTGGACCGGATCTTTACCGAGATCCAGGCCGCCTACGTCCGGCATGGTTTCGGCGCGGACCAGTGGGAACAACACCACCAGGGCGGGCCGGCCGGATACGCGGGGCGCGATCCCCGCGTCACCTCAAGCGTCACGGACACGGTGGTGCTGGACCAGGCGTTCACCTGGAACCCCTCCGGGCCCGGCGTCAAGATCGAGGACACGGTCCTGCTCACGGAATCCGGGCTTCGCGTCCTCACTGTGGACCCGCGCTGGCCGGCGGCCACCGTGAACGGGCTGGAACGCCCGGTGACGCTGCAGCTGTAAATTAGACGCCCGCTCACATACTGCAGCAAAACACGAAACGCCCGCTCACTTATGGCCGTATAAGCGGCCATAAGTGAGCGGGCGTTTCGATTACAAGCTGCAGTATGTAAGCGGGCGTTGTTACGGAAGCCGCAGCTCCCCATCCACGCGGCGCGGGATCTCCAGCGGATTATCCTCGCGCAGCGCCGGGTGCAGGACCGCTTCCGGGGCGTCCTGGTAGGCCACGGGGCGCTGGAAGCGGCGCACCGCCGTCGCCCCCACCGAGGTGAACAGCGAGGTGGTGGCCGGGTACGGGCCGCCGTGCTGCTGGGCCCAGTTCACGGCGACGCCCGTGGGCCAGCCATTGAACAGGACGCGGCCGGCCAGGCCGGAAAGCTGCTCCACCAGCGCCGCGATGTCCTCACCGGGCACGGCGTGCACGGTAGCCGTCAGGCTGCCGGGAACCTCGGCCAGGACAGCCGACAGTTCCTGCTGGTCCGTGTATTCGATGAGGATGGTGGTGGGTCCGAAGCACTCTTCAAGCAGCTGCTCCGGCCGCTCCAGGACTTTGGCCGCGGTGGTGGCGAACACCACCGGAGCCGCCCCGTTGGCGGCCGCATCCTGGTCCACGGTGCCGCCCACTACCTCCACGCCCTCCACGGCGGCGAAGCTGCGCAGCCCGTCCGGGTAGGCCTCGGCGATGCGGCGGGTCAGCATGCCGGCAGCAGGCTTGTCCTTGCTGGCCTCGGCTACCTCTGCCGCGAAGGAAGTTCCGGCCGGAATGAACACCAGGCCGGGCTTGGTGCAGAACTGGCCGGCGCCCAGCGTGAAGGATCCGGCCAGGCCGGCGGCCAGTTCTGCCGGGCGCGCCTGGAGTGCTGCCGCCGTGATGACCACGGGGTTGAGGCTGCCCAGCTCTCCGTAGAACGGGATGGGATCGGGCCGCGACGTGGCGAGGTCGAAGAGGGCACGGCCGCCGGGGATGGAACCGGTGAAGCCGACGGCCTTGATGGCAGGGTCCTGGACCAGTGCCGTTCCCACCTCGCGGCCGCTGACCAGGGCGAACAAGCCGTCCGGAGCACCGGCGCCGCGCAGGGCGTCAGCCACGATCTCCGCGGTCCGCTCGGACAGCCGCAGGTGCCCTGAGTGGGCCTTGACGATCACGGAGCAGCCGACGGCGAGGGCCGAGGCCGTGTCACCGCCGGCCACGGAGAAGGCGAACGGGAAGTTCGACGCCGAGAAGACCGCCACGGGACCGATGGGCCGCAGGATGCGGCGAAGGTCGGGTTTGGGCGGCGTGGCGGCGGGATCCGCGTGGTCGATGATGGCTTCAAGGTAGGAGCCCTCGGTGATGACGGTGGCGAAAAGACGCAGCTGGCCGGTGGTGCGGGCTACCTCGCCGGTCAGCCGGGGAACCCCCAGGCTGGTCTCGGCATCCGCGATTTCCACCAGTTCGGCCGCGTTGGCGTCCAGGGCGTCTGCCACCGCGTTGAGCCAGGCGGCGCGCTCGGCATCGGTGGCCGCGGCGGCGGTCCTGGCGGCTTCCGTGGCGGCAGCGGTGAGCTCGGACAGGGAAAGTGTTGCAGTTGTCACGTCAGGTACCTGTTCTGTGGATGTGCGTACGTCGTTACGGTGCGTCCCGGAAGCGGAATCCCAGGCCGGGCTGGTCTGACAGGGCCACCCGGCTGTTGTTGAACCGGACCGGCGATGGCCCGTCCAGGATGCCCAGCTGCTCGAAGGACGCCTCCTCGACGTCCTCCACCATGGCGGGTTCCGCCAGGGTCAATGCCAGCTGGCCGGACAGTTCCGGGAGCAGGTGCGGCATCACCTTGATGCTGTTGGTCCGTGCCAGCTCCACGATCCGCCGGAACGGGGTGATGCCGCCTACCCGGATGATGTTGGGCTGGATGATGTCCACCGCCTCAGCGTCAATGAAGTCGCGGAAACGGTAGATGGTGTGCAGGTTTTCGCCCAGGGCTATGGGCACCGGGGAGTGTTTGCGGAGCCGGCGGTAGGCCCAGAGGTCGTCCGCCCGGATGGGTTCCTCCAGCCATTCGAGCCCGAATTCGGCCAGGACGTCCAGCGCCCGGAACGTGGTGGGAAGGTCCCAGCGCTGGTTCGCGTCGATCATGAGGCGCCGGTCCGGGCCCAGCACCGACCGCACCGCGGCCACCCGCTCGGCGTCCTCGCGCAGGTCCGGTTTGCCCACCTTGATCTTGATGGCCTGATGGCCTGCGGCAACCCAGCGTTCAGCCTGCGCCACCAGCTCCTCCAGGGTGTAGTGCAGGTTCACTCCGGAGCCATACACCTCCGCGGATTCCTGCCGCTGGCCCAAAAGACCGGTGACCGAGGCCCCGGCGCGGCGGGCCTGAAGGTCCCAGAGTGCAAGGTCTGCTCCCGCCATGGCAATGGTGGTCAGTCCCCCGCCACCGGCCTCGTGCAGCCGCTTCCACAACGCGTCCCACACCGTTTCCGGGGTGGCCGGCAGCCCGGTGATGAACGGCGCAATGTCATAGTCCAGCAGGGCCTTGACCGCCCGGGGCCCGATGGTGGGGGTCCAGGAGAAGCCGTATCCGGTGCCGCCGTCATCCGTGTGGAGCTCGGTGGCGATGACGTGGTTCTCCGGCGCCTCAGCCCCCCAGCTCCGGCGCAGCGGCACCGTGATGAGCCGCGTGGACAGGCCCGTGATGCGCGGAACTGTACTGACGGTCGCGGTCGCGGGGGCGCCCATCAGCGGCCGGCCAGCTCGTAGCCCCTGGCGAGGATGGCCTTGAGCTCCACCAGCTGTTCCTCGGTGGGATCCACCAGCGGCGGGCGCACCGGGCCAACCGGCAGGCCGCCAAGGCGCAAGCCGGCCTTGATCAGGGAAACGCCGAACCCCGGGGTCTGGTCGCGCAGGCGGACCAGTGGGGCGTAGAAGCCCTCCAGCAGGGCATTGCGGCGGTCCTCGTCCCCGGAAACGTAGGCGTCGTAGTAGGCCTTGGCGATCTCCGGTGCCATGGCGAACGCGGCCGACGAATACAGCGGGATCCCCAGGCCGCGGTAGGCACCCTGGGTCAGTTCGGCGGTGAGGAGGCCGTTGAAGAAAGCGAAGTCCTCCCGGCCGGTGGCCTTGACCGCGGTGACGATTTCCTGGGCCAGCCCCACGTCGCCCAGGCCGTCCTTGAAGCCGATGACCTTGGGATTGGCGGCCAGCTTCGCCATGGACGCAGCGGTGAACTTTGCGTTGCCACGGTGGTAGACGATGACCGGCAGGCTGCTGGCATTGGCGACGGCCTCGATGTAGGCCACCAGGCCGTCGGTGGGTCCGGTCACCAGGTAGGGCGGCAACACCAGGAGGGCGTCGGCGCCGGCTTCCTCGGCAACCCGGGCGGCGGCGAGGGCGTGCCCCAGCGGTCCACCCGCCCCGGCCACCACGGGAACCCTCCCGGCAACGACCTCGACGGCGGCCGACACCACGGTGCGGACCTCATCGATGCTCAGGGCATGGAATTCACCCGTGCCGCAGGCAGGGAAGACGCCGCCGGGGCCAAACGGGAGGCGGGAACCGATGTGTTCCTTGAGCAGTTCCACGTCAACGGCTCCTTCGGCCGTGAACGGGGTGACGGGAAAGAACAGTACGCCGTCGAATTTCATGGTGTCTCCTTGCTTCCGCCGCCGGCAGTGACCAATGCGGAAGCCTCGTCGTTGAGGGTGTGGCGGGACGTGAGTTCGGTGCGCCAGCTGCGCTTGGGCTGCCAGCCCAGGAGCTCCTGTGCTTTGGCAATGGAGAAGGCGGGGCTGGTCCCGGTCAGGCCCGCACTGATGGCTTCACTGCCCGGCAGGAACCGGGGCATGAGCTCCGCCAGCGGCACGGTTGCCAAGGCGTCGGCCGCGCCCACAAAAAAGGTTTCCCCGTTGGGAATGTCCGTCATTTTCTGCAGCAGCAGGTCAAGGAAGTCCGCCACGTCCCGGGCATCAACGTAGTTGAACAGGGCCGGTGCGGACAGGGCGGGGTCGGCCAGGCGTTCAGCGAGGGTGTGGCCCTGCTGCGTGGGAGCGCCTTCCCATTCCTCGGGCGAGATGACAAAGCACGGACGGAACGCGGCGTACCGGATCCCCTCCCCCTGCGCCGCGGCGAACATCTGCACCGTCTGCTCGGCGATGAGCTTGGACAGCGCGTAGGCGTTCCACGGCTTGGGCGGGGTGCGCTCATCGAGCGGGAACGACGGCGGCAGCCACCCCGTGGGCGAGCCGTAGCCCAGGACCGTGGGACTGCTGGCCGTGACAATCTTGCCGATTCCCAGTTCCGTCGCGGCGCTGATCACGGCGAAGGCGAGCCGGGTGTTGGTGGCGAAGATGACGTCCTCGGGTGCGCTGAACGGAACGGCGATGGCCGCCAGGTGGATGACGGCGTCGGGCCTTGCGTCCCGGAGGAGGCGCAGCGCCTCCCCCGGGGCCAGGAGATCGGCGGTTTCCTGCACGACGCCGGGCGGCAGCTGGTCAGCGGGCACGGCGTCGCGGTCCACGGACACCACCTCGTGGCCCGCCTGGGCCAGTCCGGCCACGACGCTGCGGCCCAGGCGGCCGGAACCGCCGGTAACGAATATCCTGCTCATGGGTTTTTCCTTACTTGGCGCGGCGGAGGTCGACGCCGAGGTCCAGGTCCGCCACGCGGATGGGCAGCGAGGTTTCGAGCGACTGGTTGCCGGCAATCCCAACGGATACCGAGCGCAGCCCGTCGAGGTAGCCGGAGGGACGGCCCAGCGGGTCCTCACCCGGGCCGTTGAAGAGGTCCGAGAGCAGGAGCTCGTCGCCCCCGCCGTGGCCGCCTTCGCCGTTGATGATCGGCACCTCGTACGCGGCTTCCCAGTGGCGTTGGACCACCAGCCGTTCGCCGTTGCGGCGGACGGCGTCCTCTTCCTCCACCGGGGTAGCGCTGGGGTCCACCACCGTCTTCTTGTCCGTGCTGTGAAGGACGGCGGCGCGTTCCACCACTTCGAGCTCAGCGCGGCCCTCGGTGCCGTTGACGGCCACCCGGTAGCCTTCCCAGGGGCTGTGCGCGTTCAGCGAGTAGCTCAGGCGGGGGCCGCCCTGGTACTCAACCACCAGCGCCAGGTTGTCCTCGATGGTGATGCCGCCCGTGAAGACGTCCTGGTCGCGGCGGTAGCCGTCGTAGTGCTCGTTGTCCAGGAAGAGCGCCTTGAGCCGTTCGTCCTCCCTCAGGTCAAGCGCGAACGGGTCCTTGTCGCCGGCGGGGGCACCGGCGTCGGGCGTTCCGCGCTCGGGGCGCGGACCCAGCCCGCGTTCGGCTGCGTTCTTGTCGCCATAGAATTTCAGGCCGCCGGAGGCGAAGACGCGCTCCGGGACGTCGTCGATCCACCAGTTGACGAGGTCGAAGTGGTGGGAGGCTTTGTGGATGAGCAGGCCGCCGGAGTTCTTCTTTTCGCGGTGCCAGCGGCGGAAGTAGTCCGCGCCGTGCACGGTATCCAGCACCCAGCTGAAGTCGATCGAGGTGACCTTGCCGATGACGCCGCTCTGGATGATTTCCTTGAGGGCGCTGTTGCGGGGCGAGTAGCGGTAGTTGAACGTCACCACGACGTTCCGGCCGGTCTCCTGGACCGCCTTGGTGATACGGCGGCAGCCTTCGGCATCGATGGTGAGGGGCTTCTCCACCACGACGTCGGCACCGGCCCGGAGCGCTTCGACGATGTAGTCGGCGTGGGTGAAGTCGGGGGTGGTCACCACGACGCGGTCGATGTTGTTGGCCTGGATGAAGGCTGTCAGGTCCGCGGGATCAAACGAGGCAATGGGGCCGGGGGCGCCGAGTTCCTGGATGAGGTTCTGGTAGAACTCCACGCGCCCGGGGTTCACGTCCGAGAACGCGACCAGTTCCGCGGTGTCGGCGTGCTTGCCGAACACGGCGCGGATGTACATTTCGGAACGCCCACCGGTGCCGACCAGGGCAAGGCGCGCCTTGCGGCCGTCGTGGGTGGCGCTGCCCGCAGCCGTGTGGGGAGCAGTTGCGGCCGACGTCGTCTCGGCTGTGTTGACCATGTGGGGGTCCCTTTCGAAATCTCATTTGCCCGGCCGCCGGGACGGCCGCTGCGGTTCTGCGGTGGCACTCTGCTGCACCTGCTTGAGAAAGCGTTTTCTCAGTTCGCTATAGAAGTTGTATCAACCCGCCGGCCCATCCGTCAACCACTTCCAGTGCTGAAAGAAAACGTTTTCCAACCGGTTGGCACACTGCCCTGGCCGTCCGTCAGGGAAAACTCCCGGGAAAAGGGTAGAAATCGCTTTCCAGCTCCCGTATATGCTGTCTCTCAAAGCACCTGCCACCCGGGGCTTGATGGCCGGGCGCCTGCCGCTCCCGGCGGTGTCCATCCGGGCGGCGCGAAAGAAGGGTTCCCTATGGCCAGGAAATCGGCAAGCGGCCGGATCGGCATCGCGGATGTCGCCGTGAAGGCAGGAGTCTCACACGCCACGGTTTCGCGTGTGATGAACGGGAACTTCACCGTGGACCCGGACATCGCCGCGAGGGTCCGCGCAGCCGCCGCCGAACTGAAGTACCAGCCCAACCCGGTGGGTCGCAGCCTGGCGCTGGGAAAGACCGACACCATCGGCATCGTGGTGCCGGACCTGGCCAACCCCACGTTCCAGGCGATCCTTCGCGGCCTGAGCCGGGCGGCGGCGGAGGATGGGTACCGGGTACTGATCGCGGACTCGTTCGAGGTTTCCAGCGAGGAATCCATCCTGGCCGGCGAAGCGCGCCGGCGCTGCGACGGACTGGTTCTCTGTGCCCCGCGCATGTCCGATGCCGAACTGACGGACATCGCACCGTCGCTGCACCCGCTGGTACTGATCAACCGCACCACCGCCGCACCGGACGTCCCCAGCCTGGTGGTGGACTACGGCCAGGGGGTCCAGGACATCGCCGGGCATCTGGTGGAGCTGGGGCACACCCGCCTGGCCTTCCTGGCCGGCCCCCCGCGGAGCGCCTCGAACGGCATGCGGCTCAAGGGCCTGGAGGCCTTCAAGGCCGCCCACCCGCAAGTGGAGGTGACCATGCTCGAGGGCGGCTCGGACTTCGACACCGGGCATGAAGCCGTGGATGCGGTCCTGGCGAGCGGCGCCACCGGCATCCTCGCCTTCAACGACCTCGTAGCCATGGGACTGATGAGCGGCCTGCACGAACGGGGCCTGGAAGTGCCGGGGGACATCTCCGTCACCGGTTTCGACGACATCCCGTTCGCCAAGTACACGACGCCGGCACTCACCACCGCGGCCGTCCCCATCACCGAACTGGGCGAGCAGGCGTGGCACCAGCTCCGGGCATTGATCCGCAAGGAAGGGAATGAAGTGCCCGGCAGCCGCTTCCAGCCCCGGTTGGAAGTCCGGGCCAGCAGCGGCCCGGCCAAGGCGCCACGGAGCGCCGTCCACGGCTAGCCGTCCCGGCGCCCCGCGCCCAGGCCTGCTTCTTTGTAGTACCCCTGAATATGGGCGGCCACCAGTTCCGCCGCCCGGCCGCCGTCGCCCTTCCTGACGGCCGCAAGGATGGCGTGGTGCTCGTCGCGCAAACGGCATGCCGTGGCGTTCCAGTCGGGCAGGTTCGAGGTCAGTTCGGCAGCGTACCTTTGGATTGCTTCCCGGAGGGAGCCCATCATGGCGCTGACCACCGCATTGCCGGCCGCGTTGGCCAGCGCGAGATGGAAGCGCACATCAAGGGCCAGGAAGTCGCTGACCGAAAGGCCGTCCGCGTCGTCCATACCGGCCAGCAGGGCAGCGGCCTCGTCGAGTTCCGGGGCGTCCCGGCGCGCCCTGCCCGCAGCCCAGGACTCCAGCAGGATGCGGGTTTCCACGATGTCCGCCACGGGCAGGTGCTGGGTGGCAACGTGCAGGCGGAGGGCCGAGCCCAGCGCCGAGGTGGGGTCCGAGATGACCACCGTCCCGGATTCGGGGCCGGACCCGACACCTGCACGGACCACCCCCATCGCCTCGAGGATCCGAATGGCCTCCCGCACTGACGTCCGGGACACCTTGAGCTGTTCGGCCAGGGTGCGTTCGGCCGGCAGCCTGCCGCCTACGGCCAGCCGGCCGGCAGAGAGTTGGTCCTCGATCCACGCAAGGACCAACTGATGGGTACGCATACGGCCAATGGTAGTTGATGTGGTCGGACCACATGGCCTAGAGTGTGGTTGGACCACAGGAGGACGCCATGACCCACATCATCCAGCCCGGCAACCCGGAGGCCACCCCGGCCCCGGACGCGACCGACATTCCCGCAGCGCCGGCACCCGCCAAGGCTCCGGCGTCGTCCGCGCTGCCCCCTGCCTTGAAGCGCCGCGTGCCCAAGTACTCAGACCTCGCTCCGCTGATGCAGTTCAAGAAGCCGGAGTTCAGCAAGGACGCGCGGCTCAAACGGGCCAACACCATCTGGGAACTCCGGGACATCGCCAAGCGACGCACCCCGCAGGCACCCTTCGACTACACGGACGGCGCCGCCGAGGAGGAAATCACTCTCCGCCGCGCCCGCCAGGCCTTCCTGGACATCGAGTTCCGCCCCGGGATCCTGCGGAACGTGTCCGCCATCGACCTCAGTACCGAGATCCTCGGCAAACCGTCCCGGCTTCCCCTGGGCATCGCCCCCACCGGCTTCACCCGGATGATGCAGTCCGAGGGCGAATATGCCGGGTCCCGGGCAGCCGAGGCCGCAGGCATCCCCTACACACTCTCCACCATGGGCACCGCGTCCATCGAGGACGTGGCCGCCGCCGCTCCCAACGGCCGGAACTGGTTCCAGCTGTACCTGTGGACGGACCGCGAACGTTCGCTGGAACTGATCGAGCGCGCCGCCAAGGCCGGCAATGACACCCTCATGGTCACCGTGGACACGGCGGTGGCCGGCGCCCGCCTCCGCGACGTCCGCAACGGCATGACCATCCCGCCGGCACTGACCTTGAAGACCGTCGTGGACGCCTCCTACCGGCCGGCCTGGTGGTTCAACTTCCTCACCCACGAACCTCTGACCTTCGCCTCGCTCTCCCGCTACACCGGTACCGTGGCGGACCTGATCAACTCCATGTTCGATCCCACGCTCACCTTCGAGGACCTGGACTGGCTCCGCGAAACCTGGAAGGGCAACCTGGTGGTCAAGGGCATCCAGACTGTGGAGGATGCCCGCCGGGTAGCGGACCACGGCGCGGACGGCGTGGTCCTGTCCAACCACGGCGGCCGCCAGCTGGACCGGGCACCCATTCCCTTCCACCTGCTCCCCGCGGTCAGGCAGGCATTTACCAAGGACAACACGGACGCGGCCATCATGCTGGATACCGGCATCATGAGCGGCGCGGACATCGTGGCGGCGCTGGCCCTCGGCGCGGACTTCACCCTGATTGGCCGCGCATACCTCTACGGCCTGATGGCCGGCGGCCGCGCCGGTGTGGACCGCGCCCTGCAGATCCTGGAAAAGGACATGGCACGGACCATGGCACTCCTGGGCGTCAGCTCCGTTTCAGGGCTCACGCCGGACCACGTGCGGCTGCTGGGCACGAACTGAGCTATTTCTTCCGGCCAAACTTCGGCAGGTTGGGGAGGCTTGCCAGCAGGTCGGCGGCTTTGGTGGCCGCCCGGCCCCAACGCTGCGTCCGATCTGCTGCGGAACACTGTCATCACTCAGCGGGGCGGCGGTTCCGCCGGGAATGACGACGGCGGGGCTCAGTTCGGCCCCCTCCCGCACCAGGACGGCCGCCGCGGCTTCCTCCTGGCCTGGCTGAATAAGGCCCGGCTCGACGGCGGCGGGTGCTTCCGGCAGGCCCGGTGAGGCGGTTCCTGCCGCGGACCGGCCCTTCGTCGCTGATGCGCTGCTTGCTGACGCGCTTTTTGGTGTTGCGTTACTTGGTGAGGCGGCAGCCTTGGCGACCGGGCCGACGTCGAACGTCTCCAGCCAGCTCGCGATGCCCTCCAGCGGGCCCCGGTTCAAGGCGTAATAGCGCTTTTGGCCCTGCGCGCGCATGCTGACCAGTTGCGCTTCCCGCAGGACTTTAAGGTGCTTGGAAATGGTCGGCTGGCTCGCGGCCAGTTCCTCCACCAACTCCCCCACGGCTTTGTCCCCCGTCCGGAGCGCCACCAGGATGTCCCGCCGGGTGGATTCCGCTATGACGGCAAATACGTCGTCTGTCACCATGCCTCCCACCCTAGCGACATATACGCCGAAAGGCATCAACTATTTCGGCGTCCCCGTGTCCCGGCGCGGAGCCGGGTCCTGCTAGTCGAACCAGGGGTCCAGGCCGTGCAGCGGGAATACCGCCTTGCGGGTGGCCATCACGGTGCGGTCCACGGCGTCGTTGGGGTCGAAGCCCACTTCCCAGGAGCGCCACCACAACTCCACGTCGTCCCCCATCAGCGTGGGTGCGACAGTCCCGAATTTCTCTGCCACATACTGCCGCCAGTCCGCGGGCACGGCGGTGCGCAGTGGCACGGGCCTGCCGGCGGCGATGGCCACCAAGTGGCTCCAGGCACGCGGCACCACGTCCAGGACGTTGTAGCCGCCGCCCCCCGTGGCGATCCATCGGCCCCCGCAATACCGTTCGGCGAGGTTCGCGACGGCGTTCGCGGCCTCGCGCTGCCCGTCGACACTGAGGTTAAGGTGCGTAAGGGGGTCGCTGCGGTGCGAATCGCAGCCGTGCTGGCTCACGATCACCTCCGGTTCGAATGCGCCTGTCAGCTGCGGCACGATGGCGTAGAAGGCGCGCAGCCAGCCGGCGTCCCCGGTGCCGGCGGGCAGCGCAACATTGACGGCTGTCCCCTCAGCAGCGGGGCCGCCAATCTCGTTGGCGAACCCGGTTCCGGGGAAGAGGGTCAGTCCCGTTTCGTGCAGCGAGAGCGTCAGGACCCGGGGGTCGTCCCAGAAGATGTTCTGCGTGCCGTCGCCGTGGTGGGCGTCGACGTCGATGTAGGCCACTTTTCCGACGCCGCCGTCGAGGAGCCGCTGTACGGCGAGGGCGGCGTCGTTGTAGATGCAGAAGCCGCTGGCGCGGTCCCGGGAGGCGTGGTGCATGCCGCCGCCGAAGTTGACCGCGTGCACAGCCCAACCCTCGAGCACGCCCTGGGCTGCCATGAGGGATCCGCCGGCCAGCCGGGCCGCGGCGTCATGCATTCCGGCGAAAGCGGGGTCATCCTCGGTTCCCAGGCCACGGGATTCCTCCGGGCGGGTGGGGTCCGCACTGACCCTCCGTACCGCCGCGACGTAATCCGCCGAATGCACCGCTTCCAGCTCTGCGTCGGATGCCAGCTCCGGCGCCTGCACGTCCACATGGTCCAGGTCGAACAGCCCCAGGCTGCGTGCCAGGCGGGCCGTCAGGTCCATCCGTTCCGGCGCCATGGGGTGGCCGGGACCAAAATTGTAGGCAGTCATGTCAGGACTCCACGCCACCATCGTCGGCGGCGCGGGCTGGCTAAGACCGGGCAGATATGTCATCAATCACAGGCTACCCGAGGCCGCCGGCCTCCCAGCCAGGCCATGAAGCGGGGCTTTAGTGGTTTACTACTGGGGGAAGCAGTTTCGACCGAGGAAAAGCCACACATGACGCAGAGCCAGTCGAGGCCCCAGACCCCGGCCAGCTGGCACCCCCCAGCGCAGGAACGGGAGGGCCTCTGGATCTTCACGCGTCTCCGCGACTTCATCGACGACATCGCCAACACCTCCCCCGCCAGGCTTGCCCTGACTGCGTTCGCCTCCGTCTGCGTAGTGTTTACGTTCCTGCTGTCCCTGCCGGTCTCGTCGGCCGACGGAATCGCAACCCCCATCCACGAGGCCCTGTTCACCGCCGTCTCGGCCGTCTGCGTCACGGGACTTACGGTGGTGTCCACAGCGGCGCACTGGTCCTTCTTCGGCCAGCTGGTGATCCTGGTGGGCATCTTTATCGGCGGCTTGGGCACGTTGACGCTGGCCTCGCTGCTGGCACTGATGGTGAGCAAGCGGCTGGGTGTGCGCGGGAAGATCATTGCGGCTGAGTCCATGAACAACGCGGGCCGCCTCGGTGAGGTGGGCACGCTGCTCCGGATCGTCATCACCACGTCCGTCGTCATCGAGGGCGCCCTGGCCCTGGCCCTCGTCCCGCGGTTCCTGACCCTGGGCGAGCCCTTCTGGCAATCCGTGTGGCACGGCATCTTCTATGCCATCTCGTCGTTCAACAACGCCGGTTTCACACCGCACTCGGACGGCATCGTGCCCTACGAGACGGATCTGTGGATCCTTATCCCCCTGATGGTGGGGGTGTTCCTGGGAAGCCTGGGCTTCCCCGTGGTGATGGTCCTGCAGCAGAACGGCTTGAACTGGAAAAAGTGGAACCTGCACACCAAGCTGACCATCCAGGTGTCGCTGATCCTCCTGGTGGCCGGGGCGTTCCTCTGGGCGCTGATGGAGTGGGACAACGTCCGGACCATCGGCACCATGGATGTGGGCGACAAGATCACCCACGCGCTGTTCGCCTCCGTCATGACGCGGTCCGGCGGGTTCAACCTGGTGGACCAGAACCAGATGGATTCCACCACGATGCTGCTGAGCGACGCCCTGATGTTCGCCGGTGGCGGCTCTGCGTCCACGGCCGGCGGCATCAAGGTCACCACCATCGCTGTCATGTTCCTGGCCATCGTCGCCGAGGCCCGCGGTGACGCGGACGTCAAGGTCTACGGCAGGACTATCCCGCAAGGAAGCATGCGGGTGGCTATTTCGGTGATCGTCGCCGGCGCCACCCTGGTGTCCGTGTCAGCTTTCCTGCTCCTGGCGATCAGCGGCCAGTCACTGGACCGGGTGCTGTTCGAAACCATTTCCGCGTTCGCCACGGTGGGCCTGAGCACCAACCTCAGCGCCGAGATGCCCCCTGCCGGCGTCTACGTCCTCGCGGCCCTGATGTTCGCGGGCCGCGTGGGGACCGTTACCCTCGCAGCCGCCCTGGCCCTGCGCCAGCGCAGCCAGTTGTACCACTACCCCGAAGAGAGGCCCATCATTGGCTAGTTCCACAGACGCCCCGCGGCGCCCCGCCCACAACGCCCCGGTGCTGGTGATCGGGCTGGGCCGCTTCGGATCATCCACCGCTGAGCAGCTGGTCAAACAGGGCCGGGAAGTGCTCGCGATCGAACGGGACCGGAACCTGGTGCAGAAATGGGCCCCGCTGCTGACCCACGTGGTGGAGGCTGACGCTACCAACATTGATGCCCTGCGCCAGCTCGGCGCGCAGGAATTCAGTTCAGCGGTGGTGGGGGTTGGTACGTCCATCGAGTCCTCCGTGCTGATCACCGTCAACCTGGTGGACCTGGGAATCGAACACCTCTGGGTCAAGGCCATCACACCATCGCATGGCAAGATCCTGACGCGGATCGGGGCCAACCACGTGATCTACCCTGAGGCAGACGCAGGCGTCCGCGCCGCCCACCTGGTGTCAGGGCGGATGCTGGACTTCATCGAGTTCGACGACGACTTCGCCATCGTCAAGATGTACCCGCCGCGCGAAACCGTGGGGTTCACCCTGGACGAGTCGAAGGTGCGCTCCAAGTACGGTGTGACCATTGTGGGCGTGAAGTCCCCGGGCGAGGACTTCACCTACGCCCGGCCCGAGACCAAGGTGTCCTCGCGGGACATGCTCATTGTCTCCGGGCACGTTGACCTGCTGGAACGGTTCGCCGCCCGGCCGTAAAGTCCCCCGGTGGTTGAGCTTGTCGAAACCGGGTTTCGACAAGCTCAACCACCGTTACCCGAGTTGCTTGGTGATTTCCGCTGCCCGGTCCGCTGCTGCCTTGGCGCCGGCGGCGATGATGGCCGGGATGCCTTGTTCGTCGAACGTGGCAATGGCCCGCTCCGTGGTGCCGTTGGGGCTGGTGACGGCCTTGCGCAGCGCGGAAGGGTCCGCCCCGGGCTCAGCGAGCATGAAGCCTGCACCGGCCACCGTTTCGCGTGCCAGGAGCAAGGACAGTTCGCGGTCCAGGCCCAACTCCTCCCCCGCCGACGCCATGGCCTCGGCCAGGTAGAAAGCGTAGGCCGGGCCCGACCCGCTGATGGCTGACAGCGCATCCACCTGCTCCTCGGGCACTTCAACAATCGTCCCGGCGCCTTGGAGGATGTCCTTGACCTTTCCGAGCTGTTCAGGCGTGCAGTGGGTGCCCGGCGAGACGGACACGACGCCGCGGCCCAGCTTTGCCGGGGTGTTGGGCATGGTCCGGATGACCGGCTGGCCGTCGGGAAGCGCGGCTTCCAGCTGGGCTATGGACACTGCCGCGGCCACGCTGACCACCACCGCGTCCGGCGAAAGGGCAGGGCTGATTTCCCGTGCCAGGTCCGCAATTCCCACCGGTTTGACGCCGAGGATCACGACGGCGGATCCCTTGGTGGCCTGTTTGTTGTTGTCCGGTTCTTCCTCGCCGGCGATCGCAGTGATGCCGGGGTACCGTTCCGCCAGTTCCGAGGCGCGCTCTGCGCGGCGGACAGTGGCCACCACATCCCCCGGGTCCGTCCCGGCCTCCAGCAGGCCGCCAAGAATGGCTTCGTTCATGGATCCACAGCCAAGGAATGCGATTCGGTTGCTCATGCCTCCATCATTGCAGTTCGCACGCATTCACAGGCAACTCCCATCTTCGGTGCAGGCGGCGCACAACTTGGGGTCCTAACGTAGTTATTACCTCATTGAGGGTGCGAGTGATGCGGCAGGCATGGGGATGCCTGCCAGGGCACCGGTGGCTCGGCAACAGGTTTTCCCCCATTTTCCTGTTGCCGGCCCCGGTGCTTCCGCTTTTAAGCGCTCTGCTGCGTCAGGCCCTGCCTTGTACGGCCGAACCCTTGGTTCCTAGCTGGCCGCTGCCACCGGGCGGGACGCCGCCACGTGGGGTGCAGGCTCCAGTGGCCCGGCGAAGACGAGCTGGTCCAGGCGGCGCAGGATGAGCCCTTCGCGCAGGGCCCACGGGCAGATGCGCAGCTTCTTGAACTTGAACATCTCCAGGGCGGCCTCGGCCACCAGGGCGCCGGCAAGGAGCTGATGCGCCCGCGCTTCGGAAACACCGGGAAGATGCAGCCTGTCCTCTGAGCTCATGGCCGAGATCCGCTGGGTCCAGATGCCCAGGTCGGAGGCGTGCAATTCACGCTTGACGTAGGGGCCCTCCGCGCTGGGCGCAGCCCCGGCGATCCGGGCAAGGGACCGGAAGGTCTTGGAGGTGCCTGCCACCACGTTCGCCCGGCCCAGGCCGTCGAATTCCCGGACAGCAGGTTTGAGGGTGGCCCTGATGTAGCGCCGGAGCTCCTTGACGCTCTTGGCCGACGGCGGGTCCTCGGGGAACCAGTCCCGGGTGAGCCTGCTGGCCCCAAGCGGCACAGAAGTGGCCACCTCTGGAAGCTCGTCCTGGCCGAAGGCCATTTCAAAGGAGCCACCGCCGATGTCCAGGTTCAGGATGGGACCGGCACCCCATCCATGCCAGCGCCGCACCGCGAAGAACGTCATGGACGCTTCTTCGCTCCCGGTGAGTTCCTGGAGGGTCACCGTGGTCTCGTGCTTGACCCGGGCCAGCACGGCGGGGCCGTTGGTGGCCTCGCGGATGGCCGACGTACAGAACGCCAGCAGGTCTTCGGCCTTGTGCCGGGCGGCGAATTCCCAGGCTTCCAGGACGAATTCGGTCAGCTCGTGCTGGCCTTCGTCGCTGATGCTGCCGTCCGGTTCAAGGTATTGGACCAGGGACAGCGGACGCTTGTGGGACGCAAACGGGACCGGCTGTGCACCGGGGTGGGCGTCCACCAGGAGCAGGTGGACAGTATTGGACCCGATGTCGAGGACGCCTAGACGCATGGGGACATTATTGCTCGTCGGCGCGCTTGAAGTCGCGCCGGATGTTCGCAACACCTTCAGGGTCGATCTCGAAACCGTAGGCGGCGCCGGGGTTGATTACCATTCCCAGTTCGTCGCCAAGGTTGGCGATGATGGCCGCGCCCTGGGTGCCCAGCACGTTGGGTGCAGCTTCCAGGTACTGCTGGTCCACCCGCGTGGGGTGCGAGAAAACGGCAAGGACGGGGCGTCCGTCGGCGTTGGCAAGGACCAGCGGTTCAACCTGGGAGTCCACGCCCTCGACGGTGTCCGAGCTGATGATGTAGACCTCGCTGTTCAGGAAGGACAGGATGACGTCCACAGGATTGGCGTCTTCCTGCCCGCCGGTGGCGAGCTTCTCCTCAAGGTCGTTGAGCGGCTGGAGATCCGTGTGCGCGGGCTGTTCAGTCATGGAACCAGCCGATCACGATTGGGAAGCGCATGCAAACCCCGTTGGTTGAGCTTGTCGAAACCCATGACACGGTTTCGACAAGCTCAACCACCGGCAGCTACTTCTTGGCTGTTGCCTTCTTCTTCGCTGGTGCCTTGCGGGTGGCCGTCCGTTTGACCGGTCCCTTGGCGCGCTTCTCGGCCAACAGTTCCACGGCCTGTTCGCGGGTGAGCTCCTCGAGGGAGGTGGCACGCGGAACCGTGATGTTGGTGATGCCGTCGGTGATGTAGGGGCCGAACCGGCCTTCCTTCACCACGATGTTCTTCTCCGACACCGGGTCCGGACCGAACTCGGCCAGCGGCGGCACCGCGGCACGGGCGCCACGCTGCTTGGGCTGCGAATAGATCTCCAGCGCCTGCTCCAGGGTGATGGTGAAGATTTCCTCTTCGGACCCGATCGAGCGGGAATCCGTGCCCTTCTTCAGGTAGGGACCGAACCTGCCGTTCTGGACCGTGATGAGGTTGCCCTCGGCGTCCTCGCCCAGCGCGCGGGGCAGGCTCATGAGCTGCAGTGCCTCATCCAGCGTCACGGAATCCACGGTCATGGACTTGAACAAAGAGCCCGTGCGCGGCTTGGCCTTGACCGGCTTCTTGGCCGGCTTGGGCTTGCCGTTCTTGTAGTACTCCACCGGCTGCTTGGCCAGGTCTTCGTCGGTCATCTCCGGGATGATTTCGGTGACGTAGGCGCCGTAGCGGCCGTTCTTGGCCACCACCGTGTGTCCCGTGTGCGGGTCGGCACCGAGCACGCGTTCCTCCGGCGCCGCCGTCTCCATCAGCTCAATGGCTTTGGCCGCGGTCAGTTCGTCCGGCGCCAGGTCCTCGGGCACGTTGGCACGGGCCGACTCCACGATCTCACCGGTCTTCGGATCAACGACGGCGGCCGAGCTTTCCAGGTACGGGCCGAACTTGCCCACCCGCAACGTGATGTCGTCGGTGATCGGGATGGAGTTGATCTCACGGGCATCGATCTCGCCCAGGTTGTTGACGATGCTGAGCAGGCCGGGTTCGGAGTCCTCGCCGAAGTAGAAGTGCCGGAGCCAGGAAGCGCCCGCCTCCTGGCCGTTGGCGATCTTGTCCAGGTCGCCTTCCATGTCGGCGGTGAACTCGTAGTCCACGTAGTCGCTGAAGTGCTGCTCCAGCAGCCGGATCACCGAGAACGCGATCCAGCTGGGCACCAGGGCGGAGCCCTGCTTCCGGACGTAGCCGCGGTCCTGGATGGTGGAGATGGTGGACGCGTAGGTGGACGGGCGGCCGATGCCCTTCTTCTCCAGTTCGGCGGTCAAGGACGCCTCCGTGAAACGCGGCGGCGGCGAGGTTTCGTGGCCTACCGCCTGGATGTCAGAGGCCGTGAGGGAGTCATCCTTGGCCACGTTCGGCAGCCGGCGTGCTTCGTCGGACTCGTCGTCGCCCCGGGTCTCGTCCTTGCCTTCTTCATAGGCGGCCAGGAAGCCGGGGAAGGTGATGACGGTGCCGGAGGCGGAGAACTCGGCGTCCCGTCCGTCGGTGGCTACGGCACCCAGGCGGATGGTCGCCGTCGAGCCCTTGGCATCGCCCATCTGGGAAGCCACGGTGCGCTTCCAAATGAGCTCATACAGGCGGAACTCGTCCCCGGAGAGCTGCTTGGCAACCTGGGCCGGCGTGCGGAAGGAGTCACCTGCGGGACGGATGGCCTCGTGCGCTTCCTGCGCATTGGCGGCCTTGTTGGAGTAGACACGCGGGGATTGCGGAATGTATTCCGGCCCGTAGAGCTCCGAGGCCTGGCGGCGCGCGGCCGTGATGGCCTCGTCGCTCAGCGCCGAAGAGTCCGTACGCATATAGGTGATGTAGCCGTTTTCGTAGAGCCGCTGGGCCACCTGCATGGTGCTCTTGGAGGAGAAGCGCAGCTTGCGGCCTGCCTCCTGCTGCAGCGTGGAGGTGGTGAACGGCGCGGCCGGGCGGCGGGTGTACGGCTTGGTGTCCACGGAACGGACGCGGAAGTCCGCATCCTGGAGCCCGGCGGCCAGGGACGTTGCAAGCTCTTCGTTGAGGTGGGCCACGTTTTTGGCGGTGAGTTCGCCATTGTCGTTGAAGTCGCGGCCGCTGGCCACCTTGGCGCCATTAACGGCGGCGAGCTTGGCCTTGAACGAGCCGGAGTCCGCGCCGAACTGGCCGGTCAGGTCCCAGTACGAGGCAGCCTTAAAAGCCATGCGTTCGCGTTCGCGGTCCACCACCATGCGGGTCACCACGGACTGCACGCGGCCGGCGGACAGGCCGCGTGCCACCTTGCGCCACAACACGGGCGAGATCTCGTAGCCGTAGAGGCGGTCCAGCACGCGGCGGGTTTCCTGGGCATCCACCAGGTCCTGGTCAACATCGCGCAGGTTGCCCATGGCGCGCTGGATGGCCTCCTTGGTGATTTCGCCGAACGTCATCCGGTAGACCGGGACCTTGGGCTTGAGCACTTCCAGCAGGTGCCACGCGATGGCTTCACCCTCGCGGTCCCCATCGGTTGCGAGATAGAGTTCGTCGGCGTCCTTGAGCGCAGCTTTGAGCTCAGTCACCTTTTTCTTCTTGTCCGCGGACACCACGTAGTAGGGCTTGAAGTCGTTGTCGATATCGACGGCGAACTTGCCGACCGACGTTTTCTTCAGCTCGGCGGGGAGTTCGGACGGTTGCGGCAGGTCGCGGATGTGACCGATGGAGGCCTCTACGATGAAGCCCTCGCCGAGGTACTTGGCGATGGTCTTGCTCTTGGCCGGAGACTCCACAATCACGAGTTTCTTGCCGGTTTTGGCCTTGCTTGGCACGGTGCTCCTACAGAAAAAGGTTGCTGGGGCAGATGAGCCCATGTTCGCCTAGTTCACCATATTTTGGGGAATCGTGCGCATTCATGTGGAAAAGACGGGGCCCGGCCGGGGGCATAAGGGGCCTTACTGTCCGGCTGTAAACGCGGCCGGAATAAGGAACCCGTCCTGCACCAGGTTGGCCACGTCGGCAAGCAGCGAACGCTGGAAGGACCCGGCTTCTCCGCCCAGGAGGGCCTCCAAAGCGGCGGCGATCTGCCCGGCGGCCAGGTCGCCGTCGCACGCGGATACGAACCCTGCCAGCTCGGTGCTCATCAGGTTGGTGCGGCGCAGCCCAGCGCCCTGCCGGAGCAGGATCACGCCCGGGTGTTCAGCGCCGGGGCGCTGGTGGCGCTCCTCTGTCACGTCGTCGGCCACGAGCAGGTGGGTGCCGGCAAGATGGTGCCCGGCCAGCCAGTCGCTGCGTTCGACGGCGGCGCCCAGGTGGGGTCCGACGGGCTGCTCGATGGGGTACGTGATTTCCTCGAAGCGGTTGATGGCAGCCTGCCTGCCGGCAGCGGGGCGCCGCAGCCACACCATCCCGAAGCCGATGCCCGCCACATCCCGGGACGCGAAATCCGCAAGGTACGCGGCGTAGGCGTCCCGGTAGTGCTGCCGGTCGCGGGATTCGGAGGCGTCCTGGAGCCAGGTTTCGGCGTATTGTTCCGGGCTGACCTGCTCGCGCTGGATGAACCAGGCATCGGTGCCCGGCCGCACCCAGGATCTTGGCCGCTCATCCCAGTGGGCGCCGGCGGGGACTTCCCAGTTTCCCAGCATCTGGGCGGCGCCGCCCGGCGCCAGGATGCCGGGCAAGTCCGCCACCAGGGAGGCGACGATCTCATCGCCCGGCAGGCCGCCGTCGCGGTAGGTGAACTGGCCGGCCGGCACTTCGCCGGCACTGCGCGGGGTGATCACGAACGGCGGGTTGGATACCACCAGGCCGAACTCCTCGCCGGCCACCGGCTCCAGCAGCGAGCCCAGGCGCAGGCTCACCCGGTCCTCGAGGCGGTCCGGGTCCACGGAGAGCGGCTCGGCGTTGAGCAGGATGTTGAAGCGGGAATAGGCCAGGGCCCGTTCGGAGATGTCGGTGGCGGTCACGTGCTGGCAGTGGTGCAGCAGGTGGAAGGCCTGGATGCCGCAGCCCGTGCCCAGGTCAAGGGCGCGTTCGGTGTGCTGCCGAATGGTGGTCTGCACCAGGGTGGTGGACGCCTGCCCGATGCCCAGGACGTGGTCGTGCCGCAGCACCCCGGCCTGCTGGTGGGCCGCGAGATCGCTGGCCACCCACAGTTCGGCGCCGCCGCTGCCGTCCGGGTTGGCATCCCAGCCGTAGGGCCGCAGGTCTGCCTTTGCCGTGAAGCGGGACGCGCCGGGGACGGGCTGCAGCAGCCCCAGCTCGAGGAGCCCTTCCACGCCGGTAGCCGGCAGGGCGGCGTCGAGCGTTTCCCGTTCCTGGGGCTCGGCCAGGAGCCACAGCCGGACGACGGCGGCGAGCGGCGCCGCCGCTTCGCTGAGCTGCACTGCCTGCTCGGTTGCAAGCATCGCAGGGATGACCTGGTCCCGGTTCAGCGCCGCAGAGGCCGTCGGCCCCAGCAGCCGTGCGACGCCGTCGAGCGTGTAGTCCAGTCCGCGCAGGTCCGCGGCGAGCGCGGACAGCAGCCCGGGCAGGTCGCTGCGGGGGGCGTCAGAAGTGTTGCCGGCGGTGAATTCGTACGGGGATCTGGGCATCGCTCAAGTTTAGTCCGGCCCGGCTGCGGGGTACGGTGGAACCATGCCTTCCCGCCTCTCCTTCCTTCCGCGCGCCCGCACCGCCGCGGTCCGCCGTTCGCTGCCGGCGGCAATGGTCGCCGCAGTTCTTGGCCTCGCCGTCGCAGGGTGTTCGCCGGCGGGTTCGGTGGAGGGCGCGGACGTTCCCCAGTGGCGCGCCGCGGCGCTGCCCACTGCCCCGGCGGGCACTGTGCTTCAGGATTCGGGGAAGATCCTCAACCGGGACCACCTGGTGCAGGAAGCAGCCTCCGTACCTGCCGGCAGCTACACGCTCACGGCAGTGTGTGCCGGCACCGGCAAGGCCTTCTTCGCGGTGTCCCTGGACGGCAAGGCGGTCACCGAAGCCGGGGCGGCCTGCAACGGCCGTGCCGAGACCACCAAAATCACACTGCCAGCCACCGGCCGGGTCCAAATCAGCAGCTCCAGCGTGGACGCACCGCTGCTCTACGCGTACCAGCTGGCGCCGGCGCAGTAACGCCGGGTTCCGGCTATGGCCCGCCGCCTGTTGCGGGCATACAGTCGGACTATGCCCAGCGTGCGGAGGATCTCCGCGCTCCGTCCCCAAGGGACAGCACGGGCGGCCAAGGCACCGAGGCCGGCGGCCGCCGTCGCCCTTGGACTGGTACTTGCGGCAGGTGCCCTGGCGGGCTGCGAATATACGTACGACGACGGCCGGGCCGGCGCGGTGCAGGGCGCCACCGTTGCCCCGGTTCCGGCCTTCACCCGCGATCCGCTGCAGCAGGACCCGGTCAGCGGCGCCGACCTCGGTGATTGGGTGTCCCGGGTGCTTCCGGACAGCACCGCACCCAATGTCCAGGCGGATGCCGGGTTGCTGGGTTCCGGCGAGGTGCGGACCGTGGCATCACCGGTCCTGGAGACCGGGACCTACACCCTGTCGCTTGCCTGCCGGAGCCAGCGCAGGGTGACGTTCACGGTGAGCACCGAGACCCTGACGCTGGTGGATCTTGGCCTTCGGTGCGGCATCAACCGCGAAAACGTCTTCTATTTGTCCACGAAGAGCGTCCTGACGGTGCGGCTGGAAGCCGGCAGTGCCGCGAATTATGCGTTCCGGCTGCGCAAGCTTTAAAGCGCGGCTCAGGCTGCCGCGCAGCCTTCGGGGCAACGCAGTGTCTCCGGGTTTGAGGCGCACTCGGCGCAGTACAGCGTCAAGGTGCGGCAGCTGGGATTGGAGCAGTTCTCGAATTTGCTGGTGGGTGCGGAGCAGCGGACGCATTGGCCGATGGTCTTGGCGTCCTCGCTGAACTCCAGGTGCATGCGCTTGTCGAAGACGTAGAGGGAGCCCTCCCAGAGCCCCTGGTCCTTGAACGCCTCACCGTAGCGGACAATGCCGCCGTCGAGCTGGTAGACCTCTTTGAAGCCGCGGTTCACCATCAGGCTGGAGAGCACCTCGCAGCGGATGCCGCCGGTGCAGTAGGTGACCACCGGCTTGTCCTTGAGGGCGTCGTACTTGCCGGAGTCGAGTTCCTTGATGAAGTCGTGCGTGGTGGCGACGTCGGGGACCACGGCGTCCTTGAACCGGCCTATCTGTGCTTCGAAGGCGTTCCGGCCGTCGAAGAACACCACGTCCTCGCCGCCCTGCTTCTTGGCGTCCACGAGTTCGTGCAGTTCTTCGGGTTTGAGGTGCTTGCCGCCTCCCACCACGCCGTTGGCGTCCACCGTAAGTTCGCCGGGCGCACCGAAGGAGACGATCTCGTCCCGCACCTTGACGCTGAGCCTGGGAAAGTCCTCCGCGCCGCCGTCGGACCACTTCACGTCAATGCCACGGAATCCGGGGTACTCGCGGGTGGTCTTGACGTATTGCTTGACGGCGCCGATTTCCCCGCCCACCGTGGCGTTGATCCCGTCCTTGGAAATGAGGATGCGGCCGGTCAGGCCGAGCTTCTCGCAGAGGGCGCGCTGCCAAAGCCGCACAGCGTCCGGATCCGCGATCGGGGTAAAGCCGTAAAAAAGCACAATTCGGTTCAAAGCCACGTATTTAAGGGTACCGCCGGGCTGGAGGCGGGCGCGTATCACAATTCCATAAGCACTTGGCCACCCCCTGTTGCTGGCGATCGGGCTGGAATAGTCTTCATGCCATGAGTCAGGAAACCCTGGTTGAAGACATCACTGGCCTGTTTCAAGTGTGGGTTGCGGGCTGGGCCGGATGTCGCGGCTACCGGACCTCAACGGAGGGCCGGTTCCCTGCCGTGCTCCGGGCTGATACCAGCGGGGACTGGGAAGTTTTTGCGTCCGAACCGACCCCCGAAGAATTCGCCGAGCTGGCCGCCAAGACGGCAGAAGCCCCCGCGCGGGTACTGACCGTCCTCACGCACGATCCCGCCCGGTTCACTGCTTTGGCGGCCAAGCACGGGCTGAACGTCACCTCGGATTCGCAGACGATGATGATCGTGGACATGGAGACCCAGGACGCCGAGGATCCCTGGCTTTCCGACGACGACCTGAGCCTGTCCACATTCGAGCAGGATGGTGTGCACTACGCAGAGGTCCGCTCCGGGGATGACATCGCGGCCAGCGGCAGGGTGTTCGTCGTGGGCGACACCGCGGTCTTCGACAAGATCATCACAGAGCCTGCATTCCAGCGCAGGGGCCTGGGCAGCTTCATCATGCGCGCCCTGGCGGCTCAGGCCTTCGGCCATGATGTGCGCACCGGACTCCTGCTGGCGTCCGCGGACGGGCAAAAACTGTACTCGCACCTTGGCTGGACCACGGTTGCCCGTGTCCTGATGATCTCGGCGTCCCATGACGGGGCGGATCTTTCGCTCAGCTGAATTGCCGCGGGCCCGGTTGTGCGTTTGGCGAACCGCGGCGGTCCGGCTTGGTCCCGGGTGAAAGAATGGTGGGGTGACCCCCCATGACTCCCTGATTCCCCTGCTGGGCCGCGGCCCGGAACCGGAACAGCTCCGTCATGTCCGCACCATCCCGGCGCGCGAGGCGGTTCACGAGCCCTGGCCGGAGTGGATGCACCCGGACCTGGTTGAGGCGTACGGGTCGCTGGGCATCCGGGAGCCGTACCGGCACCAGGTGGACGCGGCCAATGCAGCCCATGCGGGACAGCACGTTGTGGTGGCCACCGGAACAGCGTCCGGGAAATCGCTGGCGTACCAGTTGCCGGCGCTGGACGCGATCCACCGGTCCGAGTTGAGGGTGCTGGCGGATCCCGGAAAGATCCACGACGATGGCGCCGTGACGCTGTATCTCTCCCCCACCAAGGCGCTGGCCGCGGACCAGTTGAATGCCATCCGCGCCTTGAAACTGCCCACGGTCCGGGCGGAAACCTATGACGGGGATACAGATCCATCTGCCCGCCGCTGGATCCGGGACCACGCGAATTTCATCCTTGCCAACCCCGACATGCTGCACTTCGGCATCCTCCCCAACCATGCGTGGTGGGCTGCGTTCTTCCGCCGGTTGCGCTATGTCATCGTGGATGAGGCCCACAGTTACCGCGGCGTGTTCGGGTCCCATGTGGCCAACCTGATGCGGCGGCTGCGCCGGATCTGCGCCTACTACGGGGCGGGAACGTCGTTCCCGGAGCCGGTGTTCATTGCAGCGTCCGCCACGGCTTCGGAGCCCGACGTCTCCTTCTCGCGCCTGATTGGCGCCCCCGTCACGGCGGTGTCCCGCGACTGTTCGCCCCACGGTGCTACGACGGTGGCCCTCTGGGAACCGGCGCTGACGGACGTCCGCGGCGAGAACGGTGCCAAGGAGCGGCGGACGGCCGTGGCCGAGACCTCTGACCTCCTGGCCAACCTGGTCTCCGCGCAGGTGCGCACCATCGCGTTCATCAAGTCACGACGCGGCGCGGAGACCATCTCCGCCATTACCAAACGGCTCCTCGACGAAGTGGATCCCAGCCTCCCGCAGCGGGTGGCTGCGTACCGTTCGGGGTACCTGCCGGAGGAACGCCGGGCGGTCGAGAGGTCCCTGCGTTCCGGCCAGTTGCTGGGTGTTTCCAGTACGTCGGCCCTGGAGCTTGGAATCGACATTTCCGGCCTCGATGCCGTCCTGGTGGCCGGATGGCCCGGGACGCGGGCCTCCCTGTTCCAGCAGATTGGCAGGGCGGGCCGGGCCGGCCAGGACGCGATCGCCGCCTTCGTGGCAAGTGATGATCCCTTGGATACGTACCTGGTGAACCACCCCGAGGCTATCTTCGACGTATCGGTGGAAGCAACGGTCTTTGACCCGTCCAATCCCTATGTCCTGGGACCGCACCTGTGTGCTGCGGCGGCGGAACTTCCACTGGGACCGGCCGAACTCGATCTCTTCGGCGATACCGCGGAAATGCTCCTGGACCGGCTGGTAGCCCAAGGCTACCTCCGGCGACGACCTGCCGGCTGGTTCTGGACCCATTCGCAGAGCGCCGCCGCCATGGTCAACCTCCGGGCCGACGGAGGGGGCCCGGTCAGCATCGTTGACGCCGAAACCGGTTCGCTCCTGGGAACCATGGATTCACCCCAGACCCACTACCAGGCCCACACCGGCGCGGTGTACGTCCACCAGGGCGATACCTACGTGGTGGAGGACCTGAATGAAGACGACCACTGCGTCATGGTGCGGCGGGCCAACCCGGACTACTACACGACCGCCCGGGACGTAACACAGATTGAGGTGCTGGAGACCCAGAGAACCATGCAGTGGGGTGACGTGACGGTCCACTTCGGCGACGTGAAGGTCACCACCCAGGTTGTCTCCTTCCAGCGCAAGGCACTGATTTCCAACGAGGTGCTGGGCGAGGAACCGCTTGAGCTGGGCGCCCGGGACCTTTTCACCAAAGCGGTGTGGTTCGTGGTGGAAAACCGTTCCCTGACGGGGGCCGGCCTGATCGAGGCGCAGTTCCCGGGCGCCCTCCATGCGGCCGAACACGCGGCGATTGGGCTCCTGCCCCTGGTGGCGTCCAGCGACCGGTGGGACATCGGCGGAGTCTCAACGGCACTGCACGCCGACACCGGGGTGCCCACCATTTTCGTGTATGACGGGCACCCCGGGGGCGCCGGGTTCGCCGAACGGGGGTTCGACAAGGCCATGGTGTGGCTGTCGGCCACCCGGGGTGCCATCCAGGCCTGCGAGTGTGACACCGGTTGCCCATCGTGTGTCCAGTCGCCCAAGTGTGGCAACAAGAACAACCCGTTGGATAAGGCCGCGGCGGTAACCCTGCTGGACGTCCTGCTCAAAGACGCCACCGAAGCCACCCGAGTGGAGCAGCACGCCAAGAGCTGACCGGGACGTGCCGGGCTGAAGGATTGTGCTGGGAGGGTCTGGACCGACACGCCACGCGCCGGCGTCCCAAGGACGGCATCTTACGGAGGAGGGCCGGCCCGTGCATGGCCGGTGGCGGCGCCCAAGAGCGACCGTTCGTTAAGCTCGGTCCGCACGTCAACCGTCTGCCCCACACCCTCCACGCAACTGATCAGCGTTGCCGCATGGCGGGCCGACACGTCCGACGCAATGGTGCAGGGCTCCCCCGTGGTGATGCCGCGGAGGGCGTCGGCCGCGGCCAGGGCCGCCAAGTCCGCGGCCGTAGCTGCCCTGCTGGCCAACACGGCTGACTGGGCCAGCAACAGCATGACGGCCATGGCTGTCATGACCACCAGCGCCAGCCCTGCAGCCAGGACCGTCCCTGAACCACGCTCGCGGCCATCGTGCACACCCCGCCAGCAGGACGCGCTTCGCCAGTTCCCCGGACCGGCAGCTGGGTGGCGCTGCCCTACGGCCCAGCGGCACGCTCCGGCGGCAGCTGGGTGGCCCGTTCCCACCCCCGTCACCGGTTGCCCTTGCCATCGGTCAGGCCGCTGCCGTGAGCGGTCCCGCCTGCGGCTCCGGTTCCCGGCGCCTCACTCCGCGTGGATGCTCGGGCGGTGAGAGTCCACGGAATGGACGCTCCGAGGGGCCCCGACACGCGGTCGGTGACGGTGATGCTGAACCACTCGCCGTCAGCCGCAATGGACGCGGCTGCCGATCCGCCGGCAAGGGTCCTGACCGTCCGTTCCACAGCGCCGGGGTCTTCGCCCCGGGCCAGGGCCCGGGCACCGGCGCGGGCTCCTTCTTCGATCCGCAGTTGCGTCATGCCTGCGGCGGCCCCTGCCAGCAGCATGGCAAGCAGTGCCAGGACGGCCGGCAGAGCCACGGCGAACTCGGCTGTAACCGCGCCCCTGGCACTCCCCAGGGCCAGCGCATCGGCCGTGTCCGGCTTTCTCCAACTCACCACCGGGTTGGCCATCGGGGCTGGCTCGGTCCTCCGTGGGCTGCGACGGCGCCGCGCCCGCAGCAGACGTGTCACGGCAAGGCCAGCGCGGTCCGGATCAGGTTCAGCAGGAAGCCGCGTACTTCATCGCTGCGAAGGATGAACACGAGCAGCCCCGCGAAGCCGACGGCCGCCAGGGTGGCGATGGCATATTCCGCCGTTGCCATGCCTGCTTCAGAGCCCAGCAGCCTGGCCCGGCGCCTGCTCCCCTGGCGGGTGCGGCCCGATCCCGGGTAGAGCTCCACGACATTGCCTGGTGCGGCCGGGGAGCCGTGCCGGACAGAACCGGCTGGCGCAGAAGCGTGCTCGGTGCCGTCGGTGGCGAATCCTTGTCCGCCAGGTCCGGTGCCGGCCTTCGCGGATTCGGCGAGCGCAGACGTTCCGGCGGAGTAGTGGCGGTGCTGGGTGACTGACATGTTTTTCCTTTCGTTGGTGCCGGTGATTCCCGGCTGCCTCGACTCTTCCCGGCGGCGCTGCAGCCGGTAAGGGATGGGGTCTGCTAAGTGGAAAAGCCGGGCCGCCGCCCCCTTGTGGAGGAAAGGACCACGGCTTGTGGAATCCAGGAGCACGGCGCCGGTAATGTCGGCTGCGGCCTAGGATCCCGACGGAACCAAGGCGAGCAGCACCGGCACGACGCCCAGGCAGATGAATGCCGGGAGCGAGCACAGGCCCAGCGGGACCACCAGCTTCACGCCGAGCGAAGCGGCCCGTTTTTCGGCGGCACGGAACCGCTCCCGCCGGAGTCTTGCCGCCTGCGCGTAAAGGATCGCGGATGAGGGTGCGCCGGTCAGCGCGGCAAACCCCAATGCGTCCCGGAGCTCCAGGACCTCAGGGAGCCGAACGGCAGAGCTGCGCCACGCCGTCTCCCAGTCGGCGCCGATGGCCAGTGCGGAGACCACCGGGCGCAGTGAGTCCCTGTACTGGGGTGCGGCCGAAGCGGCCACCAGTTCCAGGGAGCGACCAATTCCGGCCCCGGCATCCAGCATCGCCGCCACAAGTTCGAGCATCATGGCCGTGTCCTTCAACCCGGTACCGCGGCGGACCTCGGTCCCCGCAGCCACAACACTGCGCTTCTCCCCCGCGGCGTCCAGGCGCAGGTGCCGCAGGCGTTGGCGCGACCGTTCGCTGCCGGAACATGCCAGCCATGCAGCCACCGTGAGGAGCAGGAACAGCGCCAGCCCCGGGGTCCATCCCGGCGTCACGGCCCGGCCTCCGCGGCCGCCGAAACGAGCCGGGCGGACCACGCCCGACCCGCCACGGTGAGGACTACGCCGCCCACCAGTGCTGCCAGTCCCAGGGGAGTGCCCAGCAGTGTGGCCAACGGATCAACGCCCAGGGCTGCACCCAGTCCAAGTCCCATCAATGGAAGCCAGGTCAGCAGGCGGACCGTGGCTTTGGGACCCGCGAGGGCCGTTTGCCTGGCGGCATCGGCGTCGTCCGCTGCCTCCAGCTGTGCCGCGAACCTGGTCAGCACGTCAGCGAGCGGGCATCCGCTGGCTTCAGCGATATCAAGGCAGGCCGCCAGCTCAGTCCATGTTCCGGCCTCACGATCACGGACCGGGAATGCCGTGGGAAGCACCCGCCGGATAGCCGCCGACACCGGAGCTCCGGTAGCCGCAGCTGCACGCGCTGACGCCAGGATTGTGGTTGACCCCGTCGACAGCACGGGCCCGGAGGGACGTGCGGCATCCTGGAGCCGCTGCGCCTGTTCGCCGGGGACGCCGTACACGGTCCACAGTTCGTCCCACAGCCGCCCGGGCGTCCGTCCGCCCCTGAGCAGCGCCGCCAACTGCTGCACCACCAGGGTCAGGCCCAACCCGCCCTTACCGCCCGAACCGCGGGCCGCCCGCCGAAGCCACGGCAACATTCGGCGCCGTGGGGAACGTTGTGTTCCCGGGGAATTGCGCACCACGGAGCGCAGCCTCGTCGCCGCATGCCGCGGCGGCCTGAGGAGCAGCACAGCGGCGCCCAGGACCACCGCAAGGATGAGCGTCACAGGGCTTCCCCGGGGTCCATCCCCAACCGGATGGCCAACGCAAGCCACGCCGGGCCTGGCTTTCCGGCTTCCTCGATGGCCGGCACAACGCGGAAGCCCTCGGGGCCGTCGCTGAGAAGTCCCACGCAGAGGACTTCCCTGCCCCGGGGCGTCCGGCCGAGATGGATGACCACGTCCAGGGCGCTGGCCGCCTGGAGCCGCACGGCCTCGGGTCCCAATCCGGCGAGGGCACCGAGTGCCGTGAGCCTGGCCGGGACCGCTGTTGCGGTGTTGGCGTGGATGGTTCCGCCGCCACCGCTGTGGCCGGTGTTCATCGCGGTGAGGAGCTCGCGCACTTCGGAACCCCGGCACTCACCCACCACCAGCCGGTCCGGGCGCATGCGCAGCGCCTGCCGGACGAGTTCCCCCAGGTCCACCGCCCCACCGCCCTCAAGGTTTCCGTGGCGCGATTCAAGGGCCACCACGTGCGGGTGGACGGGGTTCAGCTCGGACGCATCCTCGATCAGGACGAGGCGTTCAACCGGCGCACACAGCCCCAACAGGGTGGACAGCAGCGTCGTCTTGCCGGAACCGGTGGCCCCGCTGACCAGGAAGCTCAACCTCCTGGCCACCACTGCCTCCAGCACTGCCTGCACCTGCGGGCCGAACATTCCGGCGGAACGCAGCTCGCCCATGGTGAAGACCCGCTCCCGGCGGATGCGGATGCTCAACAGCGTCCCGGACGTGGAAACCGGCGGCAACACGGCGTGGACACGGTAGCCGCCGGCAAGCCTTACATCAACGCACGGTGAGCCGTCGTCCAGGCGCCGGCCCCCGGCAGCCACGAGCCTGCCGGCCAGTGCCCGCAGTTGGGCTTCACCGTCGAACCGGACGGAAACGCGCTCGATGCCCCGTCCCCGGTCCACCCAGACGGAGCCGGGCGCGTTGACGAAGATATCCGTGACGGCCGGGTCCCGGGTGAGCTCCTGAAGCGGCCCCAGACCGTTGAGCTCGGCGCTGATCCGCTCCACGGCGGCCAGCGAACCGGCGGTCCCCAGCAGTTTGCCGGTGGCCTGGACCGCTGCAGCCACCCGTGAGGGCGTCACGGCCCCTGCCTCGGCCATCATCGACTCGCGGACCGATTCCAGCAGCCCGGCGTCTACTGGCCTTCCCCCGCCTGCCTCCTTCGCCCGCGCGGTGCGGCCGGCCTGGTTGGCTTCCAGGATCCGGGCGCTCCGCCGTGCGCCGACGCTTCCTGCCACTGGCGCGCTGCCCGTTTCCCGGGCCGGGAATCCGGGAGTTCCCGGCGGCCGCATCATGCCACCTCCCCCGCCTGCAGGTCGTCGCCGAGCCAATCGAGGACCGCAGCGGCGAAGCGGCGGATGTTCCGCCGTTTCCCCAGGTCCAGGAGGCGCCCCGTTTCCGTGGCACCTGGTACGGCGCTCAGTTCGGGGATCCGGCCCTGCACCGGCAGCCCGACGGCGTCGGCGATCAGCGAACTGTCCAACGCGGCGCCGGGACGCCCGCGGACCAGCAGTGCTGCCTCCACCGGCGGAAGCTCCTGCAGCAGGCGTACGGCTGCCACTGTTGCCTTGAGTTGTGCCGGGACCACCACCATGATCCGGTCGCAGTCCCAGGCCACAGTGTGCAGCGGCCCGGTACCCCGACCCACGTCGATGACCACCAGTTCGTAGCCACGGCGGGCGGCGTCGAGGACACCCGCGGTGGCAACGGCGGGGACCGGGAGCGGTTGATCCCGGGTGGCAGGCCACGAGAGGAAGGAGAGGCCGCCCGCCGTTGGCAGGGAATCCACCAGTTGCAGGGGGTCGATGCTGCCCCTGGCCTCGGCGAGGTCCGGCCAGCGGAGACCCGGGGTATCCTCCGCGGCGAGCGCAAGCTCCAGTCCCCCGCCCCAGGGATCCCCATCGACCAGCAGGACGCGCACCCCCAGCCGCGCAGCTGCCTGTGCAATCCATACGGCTGCCGTGGTGGCCCCGGCCCCGCCGCAACCACCCGTGATCCCCAGGGTCACGCCGCCCGGGCCGGGCGAACGGGACCGGCTGAGGTGGTCTGCCAGCCAGGCGGCGGCGTCCGGAAGCACGGCAACCCGTTCGGCACCGAGGGCAGCAGCGAGGTGCCAGAGGCTGTCCCCCTCGCCGTCCAAGCCAACCATGACCGCCGGCGTGCGCCGGCGCGGTGGCAGTTCGTGCACGTCACTGCCCACCAGAACGGCTGCCGCAGCGTCCCAATACCGCCCAGCCTCGACGGCGTCCGGGACAACACGCAAGTGCGCACCGGCGGCCGCCACAATGCGCTCCACCTCGGAACGGAGAACATCGGAGGAGGTGACCAGCAGCACCTCACCGGACCCGTCCGGCAACCAGGCAGCACCTCGTAACCCAGCGCCATCAGCCGCAGGCCCTGCGGCGGCTGATGCCACGTCCGGCGGGCGCCACGAAGGTGTCCCGGAATGTCCCGGCCCGGATTGGGATGCGTTCAGCTGGTGCCTGCTCATGGAGCCACTCTGCCCACGTCCCGCGTCCCGGATAAGGGAGCACATCCTCTATGTGGACAACCCGCGTCGGGGCCAGCCCGGCAGACAAGGCAGAATTGGAGCATGTACCTGCTGCTCGCCGCCCATCCTCGCGGAGCGGCCCTCCAGCAAGTGAACCAGGCGGGACATCCGGAGCCGGCCAACCCCGAACCCCGGCCGGTGGCACTGACGGACCTTGCCGCCGTCGTCCGCGACATGGAAGCCCGGCGCCCCGGCGGGCAGCCGCCCCGCTGGATCTGGCACCGCACGCAGGACTGGTACCCCGCCCTGCTCGCATCCGGAGTGGAGGTGGAGCGCTGCTACGACGTCAGCCTCTGCGGCAACATCCTGGCCTTCTCGCAGTTCAGTGCGCACACGGAGTACGCCCGGCACACGGACAGGGTCCCCGTTGAGGATCCGCTGCTGCCCCCGAAAACGCTGCAGCCGCCGCGTCCCCCGGCGGACCAGGGTGCGTTGTTCGATGACCCCGGCGTCGGGGCCGCGTCCGGCTGGTCGCTGGAGGAACTCCGTGCCGAATACGCCGCGCAGCAGGCCGCAGTGACTGCCGTGGACGCGGCGGAAAACCGCCGGAACCGGCTCCAGCTGCTGCTCGCGGCGGAGTCCGCGGGCGCCATGGTGGCAGCTGAGATGCAGCACGCAGGCGTTCCGTGGCGGGAAGACCTGCACGAACAAATACTGGCAAAGCATTTGGGTCCCCGACCCGCCACCGGACAGCGTCCGCAAAGGCTGGAGACGCTGGCCGCGGAACTGCGTACCCTGCTCAATTCCCCGGGGCTGAATCCGGACTCGCCGCAGGACCTGATGCGCGCCCTGCACCGCAACGGGATCGAGGTGAAGAGCACGCGGAAGTGGGAGCTGAGGGAGTCCAGCCACCCGGTCATTGAGCCTCTGCTGGAGTACAAGAGCCTTTCCCGGCTGCACACCGCCAACGGCTGGTCATGGCTGGATGCCTGGGTGGACGGCGGCCGGTTCCGCCCCGAGTACGTAGTGGGCGGCGTGGTCTCGGGCCGCTGGGCTTCCCGCGGCGGCGGCGCACTGCAGATTCCGCGCCAGGTCCGCGGTGCCGTGCATGCCGATCCCGGCCACAAACTGATCGTCGCGGACGCGTCCCAGCTCGAACCCCGGGTCCTCGTGGCCCTCGCGCAGGATTCTTCCATGGCGGAAGCGGCCCGGGACCAGGACCTCTACGCCGGCATCGCCGCCAAGGGCTTCGGCGGGGACCGGGCCAAGGCGAAGATGGCGCTGCTGGGCGCGATGTACGGGGCAACATCCGGTGAAGCAGGCCGGCTGATGCCACAGCTGGCGCGTACCTATCCACGCGCCGTCGACTTCGTTGAGCGGGCGGCACGGGCAGGCGAAGCCGGTGGAACGGTAACTACCAGGCTGGGCCGCAGCAGTCCTCCCCCGTCCGAGCACTGGTTCCTGAGCCAGCGCTCGGCAACGGCTGAGGAGCAGCGGCGGGCGGAGTCGATCGCCCGGTCACGGGGCCGCTTCACGCGGAACTTCGTGGTCCAGGGCTCGGCGGCGGACTGGGCGGCATGCTGGCTGGCGGAATTACGACGACGGCTGCGCACCCTTCGGGCGGCAGGTGCGGCAGGTGCGGCAGGCAGGCCGGAACTTGTCTTCTTCCTGCACGACGAAGTGATGGTGCACGCACCGGTTGAGGGGGTGCCGGCGTGCATCGCCGCAATCGAGGAGGCGGCCAGCGCGGCCAAGGAGCTGTTGTTCGGCCCGATTCCGGTGGAGTTTCCGGTAAGCGTTGCCGTTGTCGACTCTTATGACCTCGCCAAATAAGCATGCCGGAGGGTCGGCAAGAAAACACGCCTTCGAGACGCAAAGTAATCTACCCAGCAGTAGGTCGACGGGTGCCGTGACGGCGGCTACAGTCAAAAAGGCTGAAGCAGATCCGGTCACTGATGCAACGACGCATACCAGGGAGGTCCCCGTCCATGGCGGGAAGATTTGAAATACACCGTGTTGGGGACGAGTCCTACCGGCTTCAGCTCACCGACGCCGAAGGGAACATCGTTGCGGTTTCTCCGACCTTCCCGTCCTTGACCATGCTGCGCGACGGAATCAAGGCCGTGCGGGAAAATGCCGCCACGGGCATCGTGGTGGACTTGCGCCGGCAGGCCTGACGCCTAAACCCGCACCGGGTGCAGCCGGTTCCGGTCCCAGGGGACGGACCAGCCGAGCTGGTCGAACAGCCCGCTCAGCACGATGCCGGTGAAACCCCACACCACCACGCCGTTGACGGTGAAGGCCGGGCTGTCGAAGGTGCGGCCTGCCCGGTGGACGGTGGCCATCACCCGGTTGTCCGGGTCCAGCAGGTCCCGGACCGGGACACGGAACACCTGGGCCGATTCTCCGTAGTCCACCACCCTGACCGGTGACGGTGCGTGCCACCACCCAAGGACCGGCGTCACCAGGAAGTTGCTGTGCGCCAGGCCCAGCTCCTGGAGGGTGCCCAGGACCTCGACACCGGCCGAATCCAGTCCGGTTTCCTCCTCGGCTTCCCGGAGCGCGGCCGCCACGGCGGTCTCGTCCCGGTCGATGCTGCCGCCCGGGAACGCCACCTGCCCCGGGTGCGACCCCAGGGTGTGGGCCCGTTCCAGAAGCAGGACGTCCAGGTCTGCCGGGGCCAGCGGTTTACCGGACGCGGCCGGGACGTCGTCGAGCACGCCGAAAAGCATGAGGACCGCGGCCCTGCGGGCGCGCTCAATATCCACGGTCAGCGCGGCCCAGCGCGGGTCAGGGGGGCCGTCCGTCCCCGACTCGGCCCCCCGGACCAGCCGGGCCAGGTCTTCGCGCGCGCTCACGGTGCCCTCAGCTGGGAAGCCATCCGGATCTCCGCAGCCCGGTGCTGCTCGGACAGATACTGCTCCAGGAGGGCTTCACTGCCGGGTGCAAGCTCATATTTCAGGAGCCTGGCGGCCTTGTCCGGATCCGTCTCCCCCAGGCCGTAGGAGGGGCACCAGTTGGCTAGGGGGCAGGCACCGCAGGCGGGCTTGCGGGCATGGCACACGCGGCGGCCATGGAAGATGACGCGGTGGGACAGCATGGTCCAGTCCCTGCGCTCAAAGAGCCCGGCTACGTCCTGTTCGATCTGTACGGGGTCCTCGGACTGTGTCCAGCCGAACCGCTTTGCCAGCCGGGCGAAGTGGGTGTCCACGGAGATGCCCGGGACGCCAAAGGCGTTGCCCAGCACCACGTTGGCTGTCTTGCGCCCGACGCCGGGCAACGTGACCAGGTCCTTCATCCGGCCCGGAACCTCGCCGTCGAAGTCGTCCACGAGCCGCGTGCACAGCGCGAGGACATTCCTGGCTTTGGCCCGGAAGAATCCCGTGGGCTTGAGGATGGTTTCAAGCTCGACCGGGTCCGCTTCCGCCAGCGAGCGGGCGTCAGGCCAGCGAGCAAACAGCACTTTGCTGACCTGGTTGACGGTGACGTCGGTGGTCTGGGCGGACAGCACGGTTGCCACGAGCAATTCGAAAGGGTTGCGGAAGTCGAGCTCCGCGTGGGCGTAGGGGTATTTATCGGCCAGCGCTTTGTTGATGCGCCGCGCCCGGCGCTTCAGCGCCAGCACGGATTCGGATGAGACCACCGGCATGCCGGGAGCCTGGCCGACGTTCGCGGCTTGCCCGGCGGGGTCATTCCCGCCGGGCTTGGCCGCCCGGAGCCCGGCCATGGACGTCAGCCGCGCTCGATGTTGCTGAGGTCCCGCAGGATGCCCAGCCGGCCGTCAGTGTGCTGGACCAGGAATTCGTGTCCCCGGTCCTCAAGTGCCAGGACCCACCCGCCGGGTTCAATCACGAAGGCGGGTGCCCCGGTGCGCGGATCAAAGGCGGTGCGGTGCTGTGCGACGGCGAACCAGAAGGCCTCGTGGGCCGGCTGTCCGTCAGTCTCTTCATGGCGGGCAGCGGGGTCCACGGTTGCGCCAATGGCCTCTTCCGTTCGGACCTGCTGGTGCACGGCGGTGGCGGCCGGCGGCTCCCATGCCGGCTGCGGGGCACCCGCTGCCGGCACATCGCCATGCTGGGTTTCCTCCGCCGCGGGCGTAGGTGCCGGGCGGACGACGTCGGCTGCCTGGGTTTCCTCCGCCGCGGGCGTAGGTGCCGGGCGGACGACGTCGGCGGCCTGGGTTGGCGGGCCGGCCTCCACCTCAGGGGTCCGGTCCGAGACCTCGGGGGCGGTGGAAACGGGAGTGGACGGTGCGGCCGCGGACGGTGCCGCGGTGGAAGAAACAGGGGCGGGCGCCGCGGCGGAGGGTGCAGGCGCTGCGGGGGAGGCTGCAGGCACAGCGGCCGTGGCGGGTGAGTGGGCGGAGCGGACCGGCTCGTGGCTGGCGGATCCCGGCTGGACCACGGAAGACCCGGCACCTCCGCCGCCAAAGACGCCTGCGCCCTTGATACCGAAACCGGACTTGGACTGGCCGGAGCCGGACTCCGGCTTGGGCGCCTTGGGGGCGCGGGGCTTCCGCGCCGGCACTGCGGCTTCTCGTGCCACGATATGGGCCGGAGCATCGGCACGGCCCTTGAAATCACCGGCGAGATAGGGGATGAAGCGGCCCAGGACCGTTGCGGCGAAAAGGACCAGCGAGCCGATCAGGCCCACCAGCAGGCTGGTGACATAGCCGCCCGCAATCGACAGGAAGAAAAAGGCAACGGCGAAGGAGGCCACCACCGAGGCGAACTGGTCGATCGACAGCGACCCCACCCGGATTTTGGTGCCGGGCGCCAGGCGGCGTGCGGCGAACAGTGCGCTGGCGATCAGCGGCAGGATGATACCCAGTCCCAGGAAGAACAGGTTGTTGAGGTTCCACAGGTTGTACCGGGCGCCGAACAGGGGCAGCAGGGACGCGACGAAGAGGATCAGGGTGCCGGCAAAAACCGCGAGGTCGCGCACGGTAAACGGACCGAGCACGGCCTGGTTGGCGTTCGGGTCAATCTTTCCCGAGCCTGCCTTCTGCCCTGGAGCGGCACTGCCGGCAGGGGTTTGGTGGCCTGGCCCCCCGGCCGGTTCGGAGCCGCCAGGTCCCGCTTGCGTTTGCGGGGCCGTTCGCTGGCCGAAGCTCTGCTGGTTCATTCTGCTCTCCTTAGCGTGGCGGCACCGGGACCGTACGGACCCGAAAACTGTGCCGTCTTGACATGCGGTCCGGCGCCGGCCGGGCGCGGTTCATGCCTGGCCGGCGACGGTCCGAAGTGAAGTCACAATTCCATCTCAGCCTAGTCAACAGCCAAGCTGATCACTAGCTGGCACGGGGCCGCCGGAGTGGCTGGAAGGTGACCGGCGGACCATTCACCGCTTAACAAATGCCGTTCGCTGCCGCATCTGTGACGGCGGGCACATCGGATGCACGGCAAGCATTAGGCTTGGATGCGGAACAGCTCTTTGCGGTATGACCGTCCCGGCTGGAGCCCAGTGCCGCGCGAACGGCGGGCCCTGCGGTGATGGCGTCCCGCGCGGCGACGATCGATGAATGATGAGGTTCATATGTCCCAGGACACCCCCAGCACCACGGCCACGGTTCCGTCCGATTCCGCCCCGGCCGCAGGTCAGCACGGCCAGCAGGGCGACGCCTTCGCGAACCTGTTGCATGAGACCCGGGCTTTTCCTCCCAGCGCCGAGTTTGCGGCGGGTGCCGTCGCCACGGCGGCCGAGTACGACGATGCGAACGCTGACCGGCCGGCCTTTTGGGCCAAGAAGGCCCGGGAGCTGCTGACGTGGTCCAAGGACTTTACGCAGGCGTTGGACTGGTCTGATCCGCCGTTCGCGAAATGGTTTGTTGGCGGTGAAGTCAACGCAGCGTACAACGCGCTGGACCGTCACGTGGAGGCCGGCAACGGCGACCGTGTGGCGATCTATTTCGAGGGCGAGCCCGGTGACACCCGCACCTTCACCTATGCGCAGTTGACCGAAGAGGTCAAGAAGGCGGCCAACGCGTTCGAGTCCCTGGGCGTGGCCAAGGGTGACCGGGTAGCCGTGTACCTGCCGATGATCCCGGAGGCCGTGATCACGTTGCTGGCCTGTGCCCGGATCGGCGCGGTCCACTCCGTGGTGTTCGGCGGGTTCTCCGCGGAGGCGCTCCGGTCCCGGATCGACGACGCCGAGGCAAAGCTGGTGGTGACCGCGGACGGCACCTACCGGCGCGGCAAGCCGAGCCCGTTGAAGCCGGCCGTGGACGACGCCCTGGCCCACGACGGCCACACCGTACAGAACGTGGTGGTGGTCAAGCGCAACGGGCAGGACGTTGACTGGCACGAGGGCCGGGACCACTGGTGGGCGGACACCGTGGGCGCTGCGTCCGCGGAACACACCGCGGTGGGCCACGATTCCGAGCACCCGCTGTTCATCCTCTACACCTCCGGGACCACCGGCAAGCCCAAGGGGATCCTGCACACGACCGGCGGGTACCTCACCCAGGGCGCATACACGCACAAGGCGGTCTTCGACCTGCACCCGGAAACGGACGTCTACTGGTGCACGGCCGACGTCGGCTGGGTCACCGGCCACTCCTACGTCGCCTACGCCCCGCTCATCAACGGCGCCACCCAGGTCATGTACGAGGGCACCCCGGACTCCCCGCACCAGGGCCGTTGGTGGGAGATCGTGGAGAAATACAAAGTCTCCATCCTCTACACCGCCCCCACCGCCATCCGCACCTTCATGAAGTGGGGCCGGGAGATCCCGGACAAGTACGACCTCACCTCCCTCCGCGTCCTTGGCTCCGTGGGCGAATCCATCAACCCCGAAGCCTGGATGTGGTACCGGGACGTCATCGGCGGCAACAAGACCCCCATCGTGGACACCTGGTGGCAGACCGAAACCGGCGCCCAGATGATCGCGCCGCTGCCGGGCGTCACCGCCACCAAGCCGGGCTCGGCCCAGGTTCCGCTGCCCGGCATCGCCGTGGACGTGGTGGACGAAACGGGCCAGTCCGTTCCCGACGGCCACGGCGGCTTCCTGGTGATCCGCGAGCCCTGGCCGGCCATGCTGCGCGGCATCTGGGGCGACCCCGAACGGTTTAAGGACACCTACTGGTCCCGGTTCGAAAACATGTACTTCGCCGGCGACGGTGCCAAGAAGGACGAAGACGGTGACATCTGGCTCCTGGGCCGGGTGGACGACGTCATGAACGTCTCCGGGCACCGGCTCTCCACCACGGAGATCGAATCCGCCCTGGTGTCCCACCCCGCCGTGGCGGAGGCCGCCGTCGTGGGCGCCTCGGATGAGACCACGGGCCAGGCCGTCGTCGCTTTCGTCATCCTCCGCGGCGATGCCGTGAACAACGGCGACGCCACCGTCCAGGAACTGCGCAACCATGTGGGCAAGGAAATCGGCCCGATCGCCAAGCCCAAGAACATCCTGGTGGTCCCGGAGCTGCCCAAGACCCGCTCCGGGAAGATCATGCGCCGCCTCCTCAAGGACGTCGCGGAAGGACGCGACCCCGGCGACGCCACCACGCTCTCCGATCCCACGATCATGCAGCAGATCGCCCAGTCGCTCAGAAAGTAACACTGGCTTAGTATCAGGTCTTCAACCGCCGAATGGCCCCGTATCTCCCGTCATCACGGGGAATACGGGGTCATTCCCGTTTGTGACGATTCAAAAAAATCAACACGCAAAATGTTATTTAGCGTTCTTCCCTGTTCGCTTTTGCGAGGTTATAGTCAACATATGTGAGGTGCCTCACACGCGGCTATTTTTCAAGGGAGAGAACATGGCTTCACAGTTTGATGCGTCTGCCAACGCATTTCCGAGCAGGCGGACCATCCTCAAGACGGTCGGCGTAGGAGCGGTTGGCCTGGCCGGCATCCCGTTCCTCGCGGCCTGCACCGGCGGCAGCGCACCGTCGGCAACGGGGTCGGAATCCTCCGGCCTCACCTTCGGTTCCGGGGCCTCGGACGACGTGCCCAAGCGCGCCTACCAGGCCGTTACGGACGCTTTCACCGCCAAGACAGGCAAGACCGTCACCACCAACGTGGTACCCCACAACGATTTCCAGAACAAGATCAACTCCTACCTCCAAGGCTCCCCCGACGATACGTTCACCTGGTTCGCCGGATACCGGATGCAGTACTACGCGGGCAAGGGACTGCTGGCACCTATTGACGACGTCTGGCAGACAGTGGGCGCCAACTATTCGGATGCGCTGAAGAAGGCGTCCACCGGTCCTGACGGGAAGATGTACTTCATTCCCAACTACAACTACCCGTGGGGGTTCTTCTACCGGAAGAGCCTTTGGACGGAAAAGGGCTACCAGGTCCCCGCAACGTTCGATGACCTCAAGGCCCTGGCCACGAAGATGAAGGCTGACGGCCTGATTCCCATCGGTTTTGCCGACAAGGACGGCTGGCCGGCCATGGGCACGTTCGACTACATCAACATGCGGCTCAACGGCTACCAGTTCCACGTGGACCTCTGCGCCCACAAGGAGTCTTGGGACCAGCAGAAAGTCAGCGCCGTCTTCGACACCTGGAAGGCACTCCTGCCCTTCCAGGACCCGGCAGCCCTGGGCCAGACCTGGCAGGACGCCGCGAAGGCCCTGGAGGCGAAGAAGACTGGAATGTACCTGCTTGGTTCGTTCGTCACCCAACAGTTCACCGACCCCACCGTCCTGGCCGACATCGACTTCTTCGCCTTCCCCGAGATCGCCATGGAGGGCAGGGACTCGGTAGAAGCCCCCATCGACGGACTGCTGCTGTCCAAGAAGGGCGGAGACAACAAGGCCGCCCGCGACTTCCTGGCGTTCCTCGGCACACCGGAGGCGCAGAATGCCTACGCCAAGGTGGACTCATCAAACATCGCCACCGCCAAGGGCGCGGACACCTCGTCGTTCACGCCCCTGAACAAGAAATGCGCTGACACCATCGCGGGCGCGAAGAACATCAGCCAGTTCTTTGACCGCGATGCGCTGCCGGCCATGGCGAACAACGTGATGATTCCGGCGCTGCAGACCTTCATCAAGGACGGCACCATGGACGTCAAGAACCTTGAGGCCCAGGCCAAGACCCTGTACGCAGCACAGTAGCTCCGCCCAAGGAACGACGACGGCGGCACTTGGCGTGCGCCGTCGTCGTTCCCCTCCTGCATCCGGACCAAGCAAGGGGAAGAATCCCATGAGCAGCACCGCACAAGAATTGATCCCGCCGGAGTCCAGGGACCCGGCCGGCGCGCCCTCGAAGAGGCGGCCCGGACGTGGCCGGGTACGCCGCCTGTCCAGCCGGGACAAGCTGGTCCTGGCCCTCATGGTGGGGATCCCCACCCTGATAGAACTGATGCTGGTCTGGCTGCCCATGCTGATGTCCGTCGGGCTGAGCTTCAGCCGCTGGAATGGCCTGGACCTGGCTGACCTCCGCCCGGCCGGCACCGACAACTACCAGTTCATCACGCAGGACTACCCGCCATTCTGGCCCGCGGTACAGCACAACATGCTGTGGCTGTTGTTCCTCGCCCTCATCGCCACCCCGCTGGGCCTGCTCCTTGCCGTACTCCTGGACCAGAACATCCGCGGCAGCAAGATCTACCAAAGCATCTTCTTCGCCCCCGTCATGCTGTCCCTCGCCCTGATCGGCATCATCTGGCAGCTGTTCTACCAGCGTGACAATGGCCTGCTGAACTTCATCCTGGGAACGGCCGGGACGCCGCAGGCAGTGGACTGGTTCGGCGATTCGTCCATCAACATCTGGGCTGCCATGATCGCTGCCACCTGGCGCCATGCCGGCTACGTCATGCTGCTCTACCTGGCCGGCCTCAAGGGCGTGGACCCCAGCCTGAAGGAAGCGGCCGCCATCGACGGCGCCTCCGCGACGCAGACCTTCTTCCGGGTGGTCTTCCCGGCCATGCGGCCGATCAACATCGTCATCGTAGTCATCACCATCATCGAGTCCCTGCGCGCGTTCGACGTTGTCTACGTGATCAACCGCGGCACCAACGGCCTGGAGATGCTCAGCGCACTGGTCATCCAGAACCTCGTGGGCGAAGGCCAGGTGATCGGCGTCGGCTCCGCGCTGGCCGTGGTGCTCCTGGTGATTTCCCTTGTCCCCATCGTTTTCTACCTCAGCCGCACCTTTGGCAAGGAGAACAGAGCATGAGCAATGTTGCAGCCCGCCCCCGGCAGGTTTCCGCAGACGCCGGAACCCGGTCCGGGAGCCGCCCCAAGCGGCACTACGGAACCCACATCTTCCTCACCATCATGGCCATCGTGTGGCTGGTACCGCTCGGCTGGTCCGTTTTCACCGCGCTCAGGCCGGTGGCCTCCACCAACCAGTACGGGTACTTCAGCCTGGCCGGCGCGTTCAACTTCGACAACTTCATCCAGGCCTGGACCCAAGGCGGGTTTTCCACGTACTTCTGGAATTCGGTGATCATCACCGTCCCGGCCGTGCTGCTGACGCTGCTCCTGGCCTCACTCATGGCCTTCGCAGTGAGCCGGGTCAACTGGAAGTTCAACATCACGCTGCTCATCATGTTTACGGCGGGCAACCTCCTTCCACCGCAGGTCCTCGCCGCGCCCCTGTTCGAGATGGCCAAGCACCTCACGGTGCCCTACTCGTTCAGCGATTCCGGGAACATGCTCAACACCTACATCATCGTGATCGCGGTGGACACGGCCTTCCAGATGGGGTTCTGCACCTTCGTGCTGTCCAACTACATGAAAGCGCTGTCCGCAGACCTGACCGAAGCAGCCCTGGTGGACGGGGCGGGCATCTGGCGGCAATACCGGGAAATCATCCTGCCGCTGTGCCGGCCGGCGTTCGCCGCCTTGGGCACGCTGGAAGTCATCTTCATCTACAACGACTACTTCTGGCCCCTGCTCTTCATCCAGAGCGGCAACCGGCTCCCCATCACCACCGCCATCAACAACCTCCAGGGACAGTTCCTGAACAACTACAACCTCCTGGCGGCGGGTGCCGTCATCACCGTCATCCCCACCCTGATCATCTACCTGCTCCTGCAGCGCCAGTTTGTGGCGGGGCTGACTCTTGGTTCCAGCAAGGGGTAGGCAAAGATGGAACCTGAACGGGACACTCCTCCCTTAGCCGCCCGAAAGGAACTCCATGCTCCCCGCAGCACGTCACCAGGCCATCGTGGACGCCGTCCAGCGGGAAAGGGTGGTCCGTGTGTCGGACCTCGCCCACCAGCTGGGTGTCTCGCTCATGACGGTCCGGCGGGACATTGAGCTGCTGGAGGAGGGCGGCCGGGTGGAGCGGATCCACGGCGGCGCCAAGCTCCCCGGCGGGGCAACCACCCATGAGCCCGGCTTTGAACTGAAGTCAACCCAACTGCCGGCCGAGAAGCGCGCCATCGCCGCCGAGGCAGCGAGGATGGTGCATGAAGGCATGGCGGTGGGCCTCAGCGCAGGAACCACCACCTGGGCGTTGGCCCAGGAGCTGGCCAAGGGTCCCCGGATCACGGTGGTGACCAATTCCGTGCGCATCGCGGACCTGTTCCACCACGGGGCGGCGTCCGGGGCTGCCCGCTATGGTTCCACCGTGATCCTGATCGGCGGCGAACGCACGCCGTCGGACGCCCTGGTGGGGCCAATCGCCACCGCGGCGCTGAAGCAGCTGCACCTGGACCTGCTGTTCCTGGGAGTGCACGGCATGGATCCCGAAGCCGGGTTCACCACCCCCAACTTGTTGGAGGCGGAGACTGACCGCGCATTCGTGGCGGCATCCCGCAAGCTGGTGGTGGTGGCGGACCACACCAAATGGGGCACGCAGGGCATGAGCACCATCGCCGCGCTCGAGGAAGCGGACGAGGTCATCAGCGATGCCGGCCTCAGCGCGGATGCCCGCCGGATCCTGCAGGAGAGCGTCAGCCGGCTGCGGATCGCAGCCCCGGCCTGAGTCCTACGGGCAGCCGCAGGACTGGCGGACGTGCAGCGTGGTGGGGAAGATCCGGTGCCGCGGCTTTTCGCCTCGACCGGCTCCCACCAGCGCCCCGACGGCGGCTTCCGCCATGGCGACCACCGGCTGCTCCACGGTGGTCAGCGGAGGCCAGGAGTATTCCGAGTCCGCTGATCCGTCAAAGGACGCGACTGCGATATCGCCCGGCACCGAAAGGCCCGCCTCGTGGATGGCGCGGAGTAGTCCGATGCCCTGCATGTCGGAGGTTGCAAAGACAGCCGTGGGACGGTTCACCGATGCCAGCAGGCGCTGCCCGGCGGCGTAACCGCCGGGCCTGGTGAAGGCGCTGTAGGCGATGGGCCCCTCCGGCAGGCCCGCCTCCTGGAGCGCCTCGCGCCAGCCCAACTCGCGGCCATCGGTGGAGCCGGAGACGTTGGTGCCCATCGCCAGCCCGATATTGGTGTGCCCGTGGCCGATGAGGTGCTCCACCGCGATCCTGGCTCCCGTTGCCAGATCCACGCCAACACTGTTGAAGCCGGGCGCATCGCGTTCCTGGTTCAACAGCACCGCTGGAATGTCTGCCGTCTCCAGGACCTCCAGGTCCGGTTCGAACAGGACGCTGGCGAGCAGCACCCCGTCCACCTGCCGGGCTGCGAGGTTGCGGACGTTCCGGCGCTCCTTGGCAAGGTTCCCGTCCGAGTTGCTCAGGACCAGGGCGTAGCCAAGGGCGGCGGCCGCGTCCTCCACTGCGTGGGAGAACAGTGAGAAGAAGGGGTTGGAGATGTCCGGGACAATGAGCCCCAGCGTCTCGCTTGACCCCAGCTTGAGCGCCCGGGCAGCGGCGTTGGGCCGGTAGCCGAGCACGCGGATGGCGTCCTGGACTTTAGCTTCGGTGGCAGGGGCCACCTTCTTGGGACCTCCGTTGACCACATAGCTGACGACGGCGGTGCTGACGCCCGCGAAGCGGGCAACATCCTTGCGCGTCACCGGCCCGCGCGGGGACGGCACAGCCGAAGTGGTCATGGAGTACATGCTAGCTACCAGGTGGCGGGCGCGTCGCCGAAGTCACGGATGGGCAGCCGCGCGCCGTTTTGCTGTGCCGATTCGTGGGCCACGATCCCGGGAAGCGTGAACCGGGCTGCAACCCAGGCATTGACGGGCGGCAGCGTGCGGTTGTTCACCGCGGTGACGAAGTCGTCCACCAGGAAATGGTGGCTGCCTTCATGCCCGTTGGGTGCGCCGTGGAACTCCGCGGGCAGCCGCGCTGCGTCGTGCACCGGGGCGAGTCCTGACACGAAGGCGTCCCGGAGTTCGGGGGCGACGTTGGCCAGCGACGGATCGTCCAGGGGAATGCTGGGCCGGGTTTCCATCTGTTCGGAGATGTCGTGGACGTCCTGCTTGTCCTGCCACACCGTGACCTTGGCGAGTTGTTCAAAGCTGGCCTCGGTACCGAAGAACCGGAACCGGGATTCGCGGATGTGGGACGGGTAGCCCACCCGCCGCATTTCGTTGGTGCGCATGGCGCCGCCGTCGTTCAGTTCGAAGAGCGCGGTGGCGTTGGAAAGGTCGTTGCCGAACATGCTGACGTCCTTGTCGAAGACGCCGTCGCTCCGCTGGTCCCTGACCCCGACGCAGCTGACGCTGACGGCGTGTGCCGGAAGGGCCCCGAGCACGCCGCCAATCGCGTGCGTGGGGTAGAGCATGGGCGGGTAGCTGGCGGTCTCTTTCCACCGCTCGCCGCCGCTGTACTGGTAGGCGTCGTAGAACCCCAGGTCCATGTCATGGACGTAATCACCCTCGGAGTAGAAGACCCTGCCGAATTTGCCGGCAGCGTGCTGCTCCCGGGCATAGACCGTGGCGGGATTGTAGTAGCTGGTCTCGCCCATCATGTAGACGTTTCCGGTCTCCCGGACGGCGTCGATGATGCGGGCGATTTCAGCCTCCGAGACGGCCATGGGAACAGCGGAGTAGACGTGCTTGCCGGCGCGGAGCGCCCGTTCCACCAGGGGGCCGTGGGTCCAGCGCTGGGTGAAGATGGCAACGGCGTCGACGTCGGAGGCCAGCAGGGCGTCGAAGTCCGGTTCCTGCCCCGCCAGGTTGTACCGTTCGACGGCCTCGGCCGCCCGCTCGGGGCGCTCATCGGCCACGTAGACGGCGTGGACACCGGGGTGCAGGTTGAACAGGTGCGCGAACTGGGAGCCGAACTGGCCCGCGCCCACGATGCCGATCGAGAACGTCATTGTCATGCCTTTCGTCAGGAGGATACCTGAGTCTTGCATCCGTTTCTACTCGAGTCAATATCTCACAAATGGATGAAAAGCTTGCGAATCAAGCAGAAATTAACCTCTTGCACCCCTCTTATCTACTCGTGTAGATTGTTCCGCAGCTTGTTACTTCCATCACAATCAGGAAAGGGTCGACGATGACCACCCTTACCAGGAACGCCAGCCCGGCAGAGCACGCAGTGCGCCGGCCACTGAAGCGCCGGGGACAAAGTGACCTGAAGATCGCACTGTTCTTCATCGCTCCCGCAATGATCGGATTTATCGTCTTCTACCTGGTGCCAACGCTTCGCGGCATCTACCTCAGCTTCACCGAATACAGCATCCTCGGGGACCCGACGTGGATCGGCACCGCCAACTACGAGGCAATCGCCAAGGACCCCCTGTTCTGGAACGCCCTGGCGGTCACCTCGCAGTACGTCCTGATCAACATCGTCCTGCAGACGGCACTCGCCCTGGGGCTGGCCCTGCTGATGCACCGGGTGGCCAAGTCAACCTGGATCCGCGGCGCACTCCTGCTGCCGTACCTGATGGCCAACGTGATCGCCGCCCTCCTGTGGTTCTGGCTGCTGGACTACCAGATCGGCATCGTCAACTACTTCATCGAGTCCATCGGCCTGCCCAAGGTGGCATTTTTCGGCAGCGAAGAATGGGCCATCCCCACCCAGGCGCTCATCAACACGTGGCGGCACATGGGATACACCGCGCTCCTGCTCTTCGCCGGCCTGCAGTCCATCCCCCACCACGTCTACGAGGTGGCCAACCTGGACGGCGCCTCCCCCTGGCAGACCTTCCGCAAAATCACCGTGCCGCTCCTGCGTCCCGTGCTGGTCCTGGTCCTGATCGTCACCGTCATCGGCTCATTCCAGGTGTTCGACACCGTGGCCGTGACCACCCTTGGCGGCCCGGTAAACGCCAGCCGGGTTCTGCAGTTCTACATCTACCAAAAGGCCTTCACGGAATCGGACTTCGGATATGGCTCCGCACTGGCAGTCATCCTCTTCGTCATCCTCGCCCTGGTGGCCTTCATCCAGATGAAGTTCCTCAAGGGCAACGAATCGGACCTGGACTAAGGACACTTCCATGACCACCGCAAAAGTTCCCGCCCCTGCCCGCGCCGCCGCCCGCCGTCGTCCGTTCAACTGGCGCCGTGCCGGCGCCTGGGCCCTCGTCGTCCTCGCCGTCGCCGTCTCAGTCCTCCCGTTCTACTGGATCCTGCGGACGGCGCTGTCCACCAACGGATCCCTTGCCGGGAACGCCACCAACCTGCTCCCGGCAGACTTCAACCTGGGCGCCTTTAAGCGCGTCTTCGGCCTGCAGTCACCGGAGGAAGCCGTCGCCGAGGGCGGCTCCGGCGCCCAGATCGACTTCTGGATCTACCTCCGCAACTCCGCACTCTTCGCCACCATCACCACCATCGGGGCCGTGTTCTTCAGCGCCATGGCAGCCTACGCGTTCGCCCGGCTGCGGTGGCGGGGACGGAACCTGGTGTTCAGCCTGTTCCTGGCCACCATGATGGTGCCGCCGATCTTCACCGCACTGCCCAACTTCCTGCTCATCAAGAACCTGGGCCTGCTCAACACCCTGGCGGGCCTGGTGCTCCCCTACATCTTCATGACGCCGTTCGCCATCTTCTTCCTCCGCCAGTTCTTCCTGAACATGTCCCGCGAGGTGGAGGAAGCGGCCATGCTCGACGGCGCCAAGCACGTCCGGATCTTCTTCCAGATCATCCTGCCCAACGCCGCAGCCCCCATCGCCACGCTTGCCCTGCTCACCTTCATCGGGCAGTGGAACGAGTACTTCTGGCCCTTGCTGGTGGGCCAGGAAGAATCCATCCGCGTCCTCACGGTAGGCCTGGGCGTCTTCAAATCCCAGTCTCCGCAGGGCGCGCCGGACTGGTCGGGGCTGATGGCAGCCACCCTGGTCTCGGCCCTGCCGGTCCTGATCCTGTTCGCCGTCTTCGGCAAGAAAATCGTCAACTCCATCGGCTTCTCCGGCATCAAGTAACACACCTTCCCGCGTAACCCACCCGTCCCATCCCCGGCGCCGGGCCATGGCGGCCTGCCCGGAAGCACTGTGAAAGGAACACCCATGAAAAAGAAAGCACTCACCTCCCTCGCCGCAGCGGCGGCCGCAGTCCTGGCACTCTCGGCCTGCGGAGGCGGCGGATCCGCCGAGGCCGGCAAGGGCGAAATCAACTACTGGCTGTGGGACGCCAACCAGCTCCCCGCGTACAAGCAGTGCGCCGACGACTTCCACAAGGCCAACCCGGATATCACCGTCACGGTCACCCAGCGCGGCTGGGACGACTACTGGGGCACCCTCACCAACGGCTTCGTGGCCGGCACCGCCCCGGACGTCTTCACGGACCACCTGGGCAAATACCCCGAATTCATCAAGAACAAGCAGCTGCTCGCCCTCGATGACGCCGTAAAGAAGGACAACATCGACACCAGCGCCTACAACTCCGGGCTCGCGGACCTCTGGGTGGGCCAGGACGGCAAGCGCTACGGCCTCCCCAAGGACTGGGACACCATCGCCCTGTTCTACAACACCAAGCTCGCCGCCGACGCCGGCGTCACCCCCGAACAGATGGCCAACCTGACCTGGAATCCACAGGACGGCGGCACGTACGAAAAGACGATCGCACACCTGACCGTGGACAAGAACGGCAAGCGCGGCGACGAGCCAGGCTTCGAC